>CAZOTB010000066.1:0-20456 GCA_964582645.1 uncultured Verrucomicrobiota bacterium
GGGCGCACGGCTGTGCGCCCGATGGAATCAACGCGATATTCAATGGGCGCACCGCCCTGCGCCCCTACGAACCTCGTCATCCGACTCGCACCTCGCTTTTCTCACGTGACAGACTCGTGAAACCGTGTAGGGATTCCACCATGCCCAAAGCGCCACCGTACATATACGAGAAACTGACCTGGCCGGAGATCAACAAGGCCGTCAAAGCCCGCAAAGTTGTCGTCGTGCCCGTTGGCTCGGTCGAACAACACGGACCGCATCTGCCGCTGGACGTGGATTGCGTCTGCCCTCGTGGCGTCGCGCTCCATGCCGCCAAGCGCGTGCCCGACAAGGTGCTCGTGATGCCGACAATCGTCCACGGCTACACGGCGCACGTGATGGATTTCCCCGGCACGATCAACATTCATTGGGAACATTTCATCAAAATGGTGCTCGATGTCGGAAAGTCGCTCGCCTACCACGGCTTCAAGAAGATCATCCTGCTCAACGGCCACGGCTCGAACATGCCGAACCTTGACCTGGTTGCCCGCCGCGTGAACCTGGAGACCGACGCCGAATGCGCCGTGTGCGCGTGGTGGAGTTTGCTGACGGTGGACAAGAAGTTCCTGCCCAAGTGGCGTGAAAGTTATTTCCCGGGCGGCTGCGCCCACGCGTGCGAGCTGGAAACATCAGCCTACCTCTACCTCGACGAGGACAACGTCCGCAAAGACCTCGCGCGCGACGGACGGATCTCGTTCAACGAGGAACACTCCGATTTCCAGTGGGTTGACCTCTTCGCGGCAGGCCCCACGCCGGTGACGTCGTGGACCTCCAGCTACACGAAGACCGGCGTGATGGGCGCCGCGGATCTGGCGACGAAAGAAAAAGGAAAGGCCGCCGTCGAGGAAGCGGCGAAACAACTGGCGCGGTTCGTTGCGGAGTTCCAAAAGCGTCCCAAGCCGAAACGCAAAGCCCACCAGGCAACCAAACCTTCGATGCCGTTCCCGTGGGGTCAGATGAGCGTCTCATGAGCGCGACACGCGACATCCAGGCGATTGACGTTCACGCCCACTACGGCGTGTACAAGCGGGAGCACGTGCTTCCGCTGAAGAACGGCTTCATGACCGGCGACGCGGCGGTGGTGGTCGAGCGCGCGCGCCGGGCGAACACCGAATGGACCATCGTCTCGCCATTGCTCGGCCTGATGCCGCGCGGCAAAGCCGACGCCGTCGCGGGAAACGAGGAAGCCGCGCGGGTCGTGCCGGCCACGGACGGTTTGCTGCAATGGGTGATCGTCAATCCGCTGCAGCCCAAGACCTACGAGCAAGCCGAACGCATGCTTCGCCACCCGCGTTGCGTCGGCATCAAGATTCATCCCGAGGAACACCGCTACCCGATCCGGGAACACGGCCGGGCGATGTTCGAGTTCGCGGCGAAACAGCGCGCCATCGTCCTCACCCACAGCGGTGAGCAGAACAGCCTGCCCGCGGACTACGTTCCTTTCTTGAATGACTTCCCCGAAGTCCGGTTGATCCTCGCGCACCTCGGCTGCGGCTTCGACGGCGACCCGACCCATCAGGTCCGCGCGATCCAGGCGAGCAAGCGCGGCAACATCTGGGTGGACACGTCGAGCGCGCAGAACATCCTGCCCGGCCTGGTGGAATGGGCCGTGAAAGAAATCGGCGCCGAGCGCGTGCTCTACGGCACCGACACGCCGCTCTACTCGGTGCCGATGCAACGCGCCCGTATTGATGGCGCCGAGATCCGCGAGGAAGAGAAGCGACTGATCCTCCGCGAGAACGCGGTGAAGTTGCTCGGGATCAACAAGTGAGGCGCTGAGCCTCCTACCGCGATTGCTTGAACAGAAGACCGCGAAGGTTGCGGCCGCAGACGCCGACCACGGAAAGGTGATTGGCCGCGAGAGGGCACGAAGGGCCACAAAGAGAATTGGAATGAACCGCGAATCACGGGCATGGACGCGAATGGTGCAGCCTCAGGCTTTGCGCCTGCGTGTTCGGTGCAGCCGCGCTTGTGTCATGCGCGAGCCTATGCCGCCCAATCAGCGCAAAGTAACTCAGCCTGCTGCAGCACTGTCGCGGTGGCTTTCTCCTGCTTGTCGGGCGGATAGCCGTACTTCCTCAGAATCCGCTTCACCATGACGCGTATCTTGGCGCGGACGGCTTCGCGTTCGGTCCAGTCGATGGTAACGCTATTGCGGACGGCTTCGACCAGCTCACGGGCAATCTTTGTCAGCGTCGGCTCGCCTAACACCCTCACGGCGCTGTCGTTCACTTCCAGGGCGTCGTAGAAAGCCAACTCATCATCGGATAACTTCAGGTCTTCGCCGCGCTTGTTGGCTTCCCGCATCTGCTTCGCCAGCGCCATCAACTCCTCGATGACGGCGGTGGCTTCGATGGCGCGGTTTTGGTATTTGCGGATGGATTCTTCGAGCATTTCCGAGAAGGATCGTGACTGAATCAGGAATTTCCTCGACCGCACCTTGATCTCGTGGTTGAGCAGTTTCCGCAGCGTCTCGACCGCAAGGTTCTTCTGCGGCATATGTTGAACCTCGGCCAGAAATTCGTCCGAGAGGATCGACAGGTCCGGCTTCTTCAACCCCGCCGCGGCGAAGATGTCGATAACCGTGTCGGACGCGACTGCTCGCGAGATGATTTGGCGAATCGCGGCCTCGATCTGATCCGCTGACTTCTCCTTCGCGCCGGTACTTTTGGAGAGGGCGGCACAAACGGCTTGGAAGAAGCCAACATCATCGCGAATCTCAAGTGCCTTGTCGTGCGGGACGGATAACGCGAACGCTTTCGATAGCTCGGTGACGGCCTTCAGATACCGGTTCTTCTTCTCGTCGGGCGCTTCATCTTTCGAGGGCTTGAGGATGTGCTCTTGTGCAGCCGGTAAGAGACTGAGTTTCTGCGCGGGTGTGCCGGTAACCCACTTCGTCCTGTCGAAGCCATGGAAACAGTCACAACAAATTTCGTACTTTTCCTGCATCACGGCAACTGCTTCTTCCTGGTCAATCGCCGTCTCGCCGTGGCCACCGGCTTCCGTGTAGATGGCGAGTGCTTTCTTCAATTCGTAGGCCAGGCCCAGATAATCCACGACCAAGCCGCCGGGCTTGTCTTTGAAGACGCGATTCACACGCGCGATGGCCTGCATCAGGCCGTGGCCGCGCATCGGTTTGTCCACGTACATCGTCGTCAGGCACGGCACATCGAAGCCGGTCAGCCACATGTCGCGCACCAGGACGATCTTCAACGGGTCACCGGCATCCTTGAACCGCTTCGCTAATGCTTCCCGGCGCGACTTGTTCCGGGCGTGCCCGGCAATCGTCGGGCCGTCGTCGGCGCTGCCGGTCATCACCACTTTGATTGCGCCTTTGTCATCAGCGTCGTGATGCCATTCGGGGCGCAGTTGGACCAACTGGTCGTACAATTCCACGCAGATGCGGCGGCTCATGCCGACGATCATCGCCTTGCCGTCCATCACCTCCAACCGCGCCTCCCAGTGCTTCACCAAATCCTCGGCGATGAGCTTTAGCCGCTTGTCCGCGCCCACGATCTTCTCCAACGCCGCCCACTTGGTCTTGAGGTATTCCTTCTTGGAAAGCTCCTCGCCTTCGGTCGCTTCCTCGAAATCGGGGTCAATCTTCGGCTTCTCGTTCGCCTTGAGTTCCAGCTTGGCGAGTCGGCCTTCATAATAAATCGGCACGGTGGCCTTGTCTTCCACCGCGCGCAGGATGTCGTAAATGCTGATGTAATCGCCGAACACCGCCCGCGTGTTCGCGTCGGCCTTTTCGATCGGCGTGCCGGTAAACCCGATCCACGACGCGTGCGGCAACGCCTCCCGCATTCTGCGCGCAAACCCGTCCACAAAATCGTACTGGCTCCGGTGCGCTTCATCGGCAATGACCACGATGTTGCGCCGTTTTGAGATCGGCTCGTTGCTGTCGAAAAATTTATGAACGGTCGTGAAAATCACACCGCCGCTCGCCACGTCCAACAACTGCCGCAAGTCTTCCCGGCTTGTCGCTTGTTTCGGCTTTTGCCGCAACAATTCATGACACCGCGAGAACGTCCCGAACAATTGATCGTCCAGATCGTTTCGGTCGGTGATGACCACGATGGTCGGGTTTTCCATCGAAGAATGCGTTACCAACCGCCCCGCATAGAACGCCATCGTCAACGACTTGCCCGACCCTTGCGTGTGCCAGACCACGCCGATGCGCCGGTCACCTGCCGCGCCGCCGGGCTGATGTTTCGCGAAGTAACCACCACCGGGATCATAGACCTTGTCGCCTTTTGCAGATGCCCGAATCGTTTCCTCCACCGCAATGCTGACCGCGTGAAACTGATGATACCCGGCCACCTTCTTCGTGACCGTGCCCGCGCCGTCGTCCTCGAACACGATGAAGTACCGGACCAAATCCAGAAACCGCCGTTTCTCGAACACGCCGCGCAGCAACACCTCTAACTCGGTCCTGCGACCGAGTCCCTCACCCTCCGCTCCGCTCCTCCCTCTCCCACTGGGAGAGGGTTGGGGTGAGGGTGGAGAATAATCCTCAACCTTTTCTCCCGTGATTGTTCTCCATGGCATGAACCGTTCCCGGTCGGCGCTGATTGTTCCGATCCGCGCCTCCAACCCGTCCGAAATCACCAGCACCGCGTTGTATTTGAACAGCGACGGGATTTGCAGCTTGTAGGTCTGGAACTGATTGAACGCGCTCCAGATGTCCGCCGATTCATCCGCCGCGTTCTTCAACTCGATCACCGCCAGCGGCAGCCCGTTGATGAAGATCACGATGTCCGGCCGCCGGTTGTGCTGCCCCTCAATGACCGTGAACTGATTCACCACCAGCCAGTCGTTCGCTTCGGGGTGTTCCCAATCCACGAGCCAAACCAAATCGGGCACGGTCCGCCCATCCTTCTGGTACTCGACCGGCACGCCCTCCACCAGCAGCCGGTGAAAGGCGTGATTGTTCGCAATCAACGACGGATGCTGCGGCACGGTGACTTTGCGGAACGCATCTTCGAGCGCTTCGGCCGGTATGTTCGGATTCAGCGCGGCCAGCGCATCGCGTAGCCGTTGCGGCAGCACCGTCTCGCCGAAGCCGGTACGCTCCGCGTGTAACTCACCGGGCGCGATGTGCGGCCCGTGCTTGACCGCAAAATCAAGCTCTGCCAGCCACGACAGCGCAGCATCCTCGACGGTGGATTCAACGAAGTGGCTCATGGGTTATCCAATGGCTGGATTGAGCCAGAATAAGCAGTAATAAGCCGTCCAATGAGCCACCTTTCCAAGCCCCTCATCCGCAGCGTCTTCCGACGCCACCAATTGCCTGCTGCAGGGAATTGGAGTGAATTGGAGTCGAATTGGAGTGAATTGGAGTTCATTGCACCAACACCCAACGCGCCCCTCGTCCGTGCCCCTTGCTGGTCACCAGCCCAAGGTGTTTGAGGGCGGCCAGATCATTCTTGATCTCCCATTCCGGGACCTGCTCGCCGACAGCCTTTCGGATTCGATGCAGGGCTCGACCACCTGCGGCTTCGCTCAGGCAGGCCAGAACGGCCTGTTGCCGCTCGGTCACGTCCCGCGCGACCCGCGACGGTGGAATATACCGGCTGGGCCGAAACCGCACCAGCATACAACCCGCGGATTCCTCAATTTCTGGTCGGGCCAAGCCGGCGCGGGTCATCAACTCGGCAATCTTGATTGTCCCGCGTCCCCACGCTTCGATCACGCCTCGACGGTAGAACACACGTGCAATCAGCGGATTCCACGGCAACGACTCGTGCGGTTGAAACAAAGCTGCTGCCGTCAGACCAAAATGGAGCGTCCCAGATGAGGTGATCTCCAACCGGTCGTCGTAAATCGCCACGGCAATTGAGCCGCCGCCGATGCTGTAATCGCGGTGACACACCGCGTTGGCCAACGCCTCGCGCAAGGCCACCGGCGGATAAAGCGGATCATCCACTCGCTCGAACAAACCCGGTTGGACACGCCCGGCCACCGGGAGATTTTCCCGCAAGAACCGCTCCGCCCGCATCAGCAGGTCAAAGGCGTTGCCGTGAAACTGACGGTTGTCCAGGAACTCCGTCTTGTCCCGTCCGCGAAACCGCGCCACCCGCAACAGGCATTGGGGCATGGCCACTTCCAACCGCTCCGTTCGACCAAACAACACCGCCGCCGCACGCAGCAATTGACCGTCACGCATCAATCCCAAGCCGCGCAGCACCTCGGACGGATCGCGCACGCCGGGATCTTCCACACGGCCACGGCGAATGGATTCCTCCAGCGTGCGAATGATCTCCGCAGCGTCCAAATCCGCAATCGTCCAGCCTTCCGCCGGTTCGTTCTCCCAACGCCGCTCCCCGTGCAACCGCTCCAACAACATCCGCTGATACTCGTCGCCGGACAGTTCCTGAGTCGTATTGCCGACGCGCCGGTAGGCCTGTCCTTTGTAGCTGTACGGACGGTTCGACCCCTGCGTCACCGTGACCACCAACACCTGTCGCCCCGTTGCCACGTCCACCTGGTCAATGGAAGGGAACACCGGCGGATCAATCTCCCGCAACTCCTGCGCGACTTCCTCGACTGTGTGGTCGGAAACCATCTGGCCGATGATCCGTCCATCCGATTCGACGCCAAACAGCACCCGGCCGCCGCGATGGTTCAGCATCCCGCACAGCGACTGCGACCCCGCGCGTCGTTCGCCCGTCGTGCGTTTGAACTCCAGCGTATCCGACTCGCCGCCGCGCACCCACCCCTCAAGTTGTGTCACCGAAATCATATCATCATGTGTAGCCTGTCATGCTGAGCAAAGCGAAGCATCTCTGCCCTTACCGCTTTTTTCTCATCCTTCATCCCTCATCCTTTCCGGCTTCAATTCATAATTCTTCATTCTGCATTCTTAATTCGGATTGCCCCCGACAGCAGCTTCGGCAGCAGCGCGTCCCGCAGCCCGGCCAGAGTAAACCACGAGGAGTTTTCAAGAGCGGTTTTTGTGAAGTTGTTCATGTTCTCAGGCATTTTCTGGGGCTTGACGCTACAAAGCGCTTCGTTCATATTGTGCGCGGAGATTCGGCCCAGGGGCTGACCTGAAAGAAATGTTCTAAAAGGCGCTTCGCGGTGCCTCGTTGGGCGTTTCGAGTATGGATTGGCTCTGAAAGCTTTATCTCCTTTTTATTTTCTGGCTTCGTAAACATCGGAAACATAGACGACTCCAAATGTGTCGAACACCTGCCCGCCCCGGTAGCCTTGTCCCCGAAACTGGAGATTGCCGATCAGGTTGGCAAACTCACGGGCAATGTCCGGGTTCACCGGTGCGTTCCTGCCCACCAGCGGCAACCGGAAGCCCCAGTTCAATGCGTAAATCACCACATCCGCCACCTGCACCGGGTACGCCATGTCGGAGGCCACAAAAAATGGCGACGGGACAATGCACGCGCTGCGATAACGGCCAGTCTGTGTGAACCGGAAGTAGCGCTCCAACCGGCTCACGAAGCGACGGTCCAGCGTCTTGTCGGTTTCATCGAGTACGATCAAGCCGGTTTCCTTCTCCGCTTCCAGCATGTAGTAATACCGCTCCAAGAGGAACACGATGTCCTTGCGGAGATACTCCGCAGCCTCGAATGTCTCCGGCTTCTCCACCTCACGCGGGATGGCGGCAGCGAAAATCCGGGCATCATGCTCCCGGAGCAGATCGAAAATGCCGCGCGCCATCGTCAGACAAGCTTGCCCATAGGCGCTGAACTCGGCACGTGTTGGCGGTCGCTTGTCGAGTCCCTTGTTCAGGAAAGCCAAGCTGTGCTTCCGCCGCGACACTTCATCCATCGGCGCGTCTTGCGCCGCCCATTTCAGCCGATCCTTGTCCAACAACTTCACGCCTTTGATCTCGCTCTTGTACCGGTGCAGAAAGTCGCCAAACGCTGCCTGTTCCAAGTTGGTGACCGCTTTGACGAACGGCCAGAGCTTCCGCGCGTGCAACGCCGCGCCGCCATGCACTTCGTAGGGCGTGTTCTTGTGATCGTGCCCGCTCTCGTCAAGGAACAGCAGGTAACTCATGCCGGCCTCTTTACGCTGTCATGCTGAGCCTGTCGAGCCGACTCCGACGAGACGCGGTTCGCCGCAACCATCTCCGCCCTTTCCTCCGCACGTACCCGCACCGCCCCCGACAACAGCTTCGGCAGCAGCGCGTCCCGCAGCCCGGCCAGCGTTTGGGATTCGTGGATGTTGGCGATGATGCGCTCGACCAGCGGCTGAATCATGCCGGTAAGTTTCGCTGCGACTGGCTCTGGCGGAAGCGCAATCTCGTAGCGTGCGATGTCCGACCAACTGGCGCGCGGCATCTTCGTGCCGGTCGAGCAGGCATCGGTGTGGTCTATCAGTTCTTTGCTGCTGAGATGGCCGAGCACGAGTCCGAACCATGCCGGCTTCTTCGGCACGATGGTCAGGATATCTGTCGAGCACACGCCATCGAGCGGGGCGACGCCGACTTTGTGAAAGTACGGGCGGAGTTTGCCGAACAAAATCTCGCCGCGGTGGAAACGCGCCTTACCACTCTCCAAATCACCGGCAGTGCCCCACTCGCCGAGCGCGATGGAGCGACGCGGCATGTGCTCCAAGCCGATGTATGGCGTCTGAGCGTCAATCTCGCTGGGGTCAACGGCGCGCTTGGGATTCTCTGCGATGTCACCGAGCGTGCCGGTTTCTCCGCCTTCCTCCATCATCCTTCTGAATTCTGCCTTGGCGATGGCCTCCAGCGTCTCGTTCATCCGCCGATTCAACTCCATCTTGTCGTCCAGCGCCCCCAACACCCCCGCAATCGCCCGCTGCTCGGCCAATGGAGGAAGCGGCACCGGTAGGTTGCCAATCTCCGCAAGATTCAGATTCGGCTGCGCGGATTGCGCGACCAAATTGTTTACGAATGAGTTGTAGGTCTTGTTGCGCAAGACGAAGTCGATGAAGCGAGGTTCGGCTTTCGCGCGGTCGAGACGAATGATGCCAACAGCTTGGTTTGTGTTCGCTGGCAGGATTTCTTTCGGGACTACCGCGGTTTTGCCGATATAGACGCCCGCCATCGAGAAAAGTACGTCGCCCTCAGCAAGAATGGAACGTTTCAGTGCTTGGTTGGTAGCCTCATCAACAAAAACAAACTTGGACCGGTCAAGGCGACCATCCCACGTGAGGCATTCCGACTTTACGAAATTGATGCCGGCACTCGTAAACGAGTAGCCGAGCGTGGTGGGGGTTGTGCCTTTCGTGATTAGCGTGCTGACATCACGCAACCGAACTGTCGGCCACTCCTTCACGCCGCACCTCCGGTGCGTTGTTGAGCGCGGGCGGCGAGGCGGGCGCGGGTCATGCGTTCGCGCAGGCCGCCTTCGTTGAGGAAATCTTGTTCGAGGCGTTTGAGCAACCGGTCCAAAAGGTAATTCGCCTGATGAATGACGCAAATGAGGATGTTCGCGACCACTTCGGGCGGGCGGGTCTCGAAAAAAGTCCTGTAGGACTCATAGGACGCATTTTCGCGGCCGAGTTTGCGGACGTAGAGGGCTTCCTTGGAGTTTTTGTCCCAGAGCCGCAGGCGGTGTTGGCGCAGGTAGTCCTCAAAATCGCCGAGCAGTTCTTCGAGGCTGGCGCGGGCGACGTTGGTGAGTTTGATCTCGGTTTCTTTGGAGGTGCCGGACGCCTGGCTGGCCTCGGCGATGTTCTTGTTGCCAGAACGCGCCGCCTGCACCATCTGGTCGTGGGTGCGGGAGCGCTTGTCAATGAACCGGTCGCAGAAGCAGACCGTGCCATCGTAGATGATCTGGGTCTTGGGATAGGAATGAAGTTTCCGGTACCCGCCATGCGGGGGGATGAAACCGGCCGGCGAATGGGACGGCTGGGTCTCCGGGGACGGATTCGTCCCACGGGTCGCATTTGTCCTATTGGGTTTTCGCTCAGGAGGCATGGGTGAGGAACTTATCCTTTCCCATACTTCGCCCGTGCTTCAGCGACGGCACTCGCCGGAACCGGCTTCGCAAGCACCACATGCTCGCGTTCGATCTCACGGCGCATGTCTTCCGTGATCCGCGCCCAATCCAGCACTTCCACCAGAATCGGCAGGTTGCTTTCGGTCAGCGCGTCACGGAGGACATGCAGCCGCCGTTGGGGTTGGTCGAGCCGGCCGGGATTGCGCACGACCAGATCGAGATCTGAGCCTTCGTGCGCCTGCCCGTTCACGCGGCTGCCGTACGCCCACACTTCAGCCTCGGGCACGTGCGCCGCCAGTAAATCGAGCAGGACTTGCCGGTGCGCTGCCGGAAGATCCAAGTGCGGCCCATGCCCCCTCCGCGTCTCGTCACTCGGCTTCGGCATGGCCGAATTTCTCCCGCAAGGTAGATTCCAGTTGCCGCGCGTCTTTGACAAAGCCCGGCAGCAGTCCGAGCGTTTCTTCCGCGAAGCCGACGCCGTAATCGTGCGCGGTGCTGTTGCGATTGTCGCGATACGCGAACCAGCGCTCCACGGCGGCAGTGTCGAGCAGGCCATGTTTGGCCGCGTGGCGGAAAACATCTTTGAAAGTCATTTCGTCCACCGCACGTGGGTTGCCGGTGTAGGTCTTGACGGCTTTGCGGAGCAGTTTGCCGGCAGTTTCCAAGGCCAGTTCGAAACCTTTGACCGTGGCATTCCGGTAAATCTCGTAGTCAATGCTCTCCTTGGGCGCTTGCTCCAACTGCTTGACGGTAGTTTCCAGCGTCAACAGGCAGCGCGACAGGTGTTCAGTTCGCAAGCTCATGCGTTTGTCCTCGCCGGTAACTCTAGCGCAGCCAGATTCTTGCGGATAGCCTTTTCCAGCTTCGCCGATTCGGCAAACTGTTCTTCCAGCTTGCCGGTCAGCCGCTTCATTTTTTCCTCGAACGGCTCGCCGTCGTCTTGGGCTTCTTCCGCGCCAACATACCGGCCGGGCGTCAGCACGTGGCCGTGGGCGCGGATGTCTTCGAGGGTGGCGCTCATGCAGAAGCCGGGCTGATCTGAATAGGACGGATGGGACGATGAGGACTTGTCTCCCCGCCACGCGTGATACGTGCCGGCAATCTTGGCGATGTCGGCTTCGGTCAGGTCGCGGTGGACGCGGTCAATCAGCGTGCCGAGTTTGCGAGCATCGATGAACAAGGTTTTGCCTCGCCGATCGGCAAAACCTCCCTCACCCTGTCTCCCTCTCCCACTGGGAGAGGGCCGGGGTGAGGGTGGTCGACCGGACTTATCGCGAGCAATGAACCACAAGCACACTGGAATCTGCGTTGAGTAAAACAACTGTCCCGGCAAGGCGACCATGCAGTCCACGAGGTCGGCTTCGATGATCGCTTTGCGGATGTCGCCTTCGCCGCCGGTGTTGGAGGACATTGAGCCGTTGGCGAGGACGAAGCCCGCCGTGCCGGTCGGGGCGAGATGGTGGATGAAGTGTTGCACCCAGGCGAAGTTGGCGTTGCCGACGGGCGGCGCGCCGTATTTCCACCGGGGATCGTCGCGGAGCCGGTCGCCGCCCCAGTCGCTCATGTTGAAGGGCGGGTTGGCGAGGATGTAGTCGGCTTTGAGGTCTTTGTGCAGGTCGCGATGGAAACTGTCGGCGTTTTCGTCGCCGAGATCGGCTTCGATGCCGCGGATGGCGAGGTTCATCTTGGCCAGCTTCCACGTGGTCGGGTTGCTCTCCTGACCGAAGATGCTGATGTCGCCTTTGATCTTGCTCGCCGCCTGCCCCGAAAGCTTTCGGTGGTTGCCATTGCCGGTGGCGTGTTCTTTCACGAACCGGACCGATTGCACGAACATGCCGCCCGAACCGCAGCAGGGGTCGAACACGCGGCCTTTGTAGGGGGCGAGCATTTCGACGAGCAGTTGGACGACGCAGCGGGGCGTGTAGAACTGCCCGCCTTTCTTGCCCTCGGCGCTGGCGAATTGCGACAGGAAATACTCGTACACGCGCCCGAGGATGTCCTTCGACCGGCTCTCCTTGTCGCCGAGGCCGATCTTCGCAATCAGGTCGATCACTTCGCCCAACTGCTGCTTGTTCAAGTCGGGGCGGGCGTAATTCTTCGGGAGCACGCCTTTGAGCGAAGGGTTGTCGCGTTCGATGGCGACCATGGCGTTATCCAGCAGCTTGCCGATGAGTGGGTCTTTGGCGCGGCCTTGGAGATACGTCCAGCGCGCCTCCGGCGGCACCCAGAAGATGTTGACCGCAACGTATTCGTCCCGGTCTTCCGGATCAGCGCCCTTCTCCGCCTTGAGCTTGGCAGATTGTTCCTCAAACGCGTCAGAGATATACTTCAGGAAGATCAGCCCCAGCACGACGTGCTTGTACTCCGTCGCGTCCATGTGTCCGCGCAGTTTGTCGGCGGCGGCCCAGAGGGTGGCTTCAAAGCCGAGGTTGGCTCCGCCGTTGGTGGATTTGCCTTTTGTTGCCCCTGTCTCCGCCATGAGAGTGCGCGGAGACTAGCAACCGCGGCACCGTGAATCAAGCCCACCCGGATGTCATTTGCTCGTTGCCAAGAGAACGCTCTTGCACGGCGAGCGCGGACACTTTGGCCGAGTGACGGAACAAGCAGAGTTCGCAGCGTGAGGGCATGCGGCCTACAACCAGAACCGGTGGCGGGTCCGGCGCACGACCTACCTTGGTCGTGGAGGCAAAGCCATTCCCAGCCCGGCGTCCTTGAGCGACACTTCCCAGCACTTTGCCCAATGGCTCGTTCTCGGTGGCGGGTTTCAGCAGACGATCGGCGGAGCGGTGCTTGAGGTAGTAGCGAGGGGTGTCGGAGAAATAGACGAGACTTCCCGGGTCGCTGAACCCAAACTGCGCTCGTCCTTCGCGGTAGTCGCGGGTGAAATCGCGGTCGGCGGGATGCCTGTACAGCGCGTAGAACACCTGGAGTTGTCCGCGCTGGATTTTTCCCGTGGCGACTTCCCAGCCGCGCACATTGCTGAACATCTTTCCGGTTTTCTGGAAGCCAAGGATGCGCTGTCGCAGCACCCGCTCGATCGCATCGAGAGACTTTTGCTTTGGCCCGAGCAGCCGGTCGGCCTGGGTTAATTGCCAGGCGGTTTCCATCGAAGAACTCAGCACGACAACACTCGAACGCGGATGCGGATATCGCCCGCCGCCGACCGGGTCCTGGCTCGTCACGAGAAAATCGGCCACAGCCCGCACCAGGTCGCGCAGCTTGGGTTCTTTGGGCGCGAGCGCTGCCAACTCCGGCAACCCTCCCGGCGCGTAGCCGAGGATGTACGGTTTGGCGTACGGGTACTCCAGGCCGCTCTGGTCGTCCTCGATGAACGGCGGGTCGGGCACGATCGGTTTGCCGCTTTCGCTGAACAGGTTGCCGGTGGACAACACGGCTCGCAGCTCGCGGAACAGACGCAGTGATTCGTCGAGATGCCGACGTTCACCCGTGAAACGATACAGCCGCAGCAGGTCGTGGACGATGCCGATGTTACGCGTGGTGTTCAGGCCGGCGTGGAGATGCCTTGCGACATAGTCGAGTTGCGCCTGGAGCGCTTCCATCATGCGCGGATCGCCCGTCTGTTCGTAGGCGGGGAAGAACGAATCGAATCCTTTCGTGCAACAGCTGACGGCGTTGTTGGAGCGCCACATGGAGGAGCGGTCGTTGTCGGGTGGAGTTACGCCTTGGGCCGATGCGTCATTGTATCGGGCGCCGCCGGTTTCGCCGGGGCCCCACCAGATGGATTGGTCGTGGAAATTGTCGCACCACAGCAACGCAGCCTCCAGCAATTGACGATCGCCGGTGCGCCGCGCTTCCTCGAAAATCGGCGGGCAATGGTTCAGTCGGTTCATGCCGAGCGTCGAAGCTGCCGGCTTGCCATCGAGATGCGTGGTCAGGTTGCCCCAATCATCGCCGAGCACCATGCAACGCAGCAGTTCGTCATGATGGAAACGCATCACGGCGGACAACGTCGGCTCGTTCGTAAGATCGAGCGGAGGGCCGGTGTCATACAGCTCGTTCCAGAGCCTCCAGTCCCCGTCCGTCCGGTGCGGTGATTCGAGAGTCGGAGTCAGCCGCGCCAACTCCGCGGGCGCGATGACGAGTTCGGCGCGTTGCCAGGCTGCCTGTTGCATCGGCACCTTCTCATCCGCCGTGCAGCGCCAGTAGCGGCAGAGCGTATCCTTACCCGCGTCCTGCGATACCTCGACTCGTCCCCGCCGCTTTAAGCGCGCGACTGGGTGAGAGGTCCGGTAGCGCTCGCCGGCGCATTGGAGGACAGACTCGAAGCCATTGGTCGTGACAGCTGCTTGGCCGGTGCGAATCTCCCACCCGAAATCCGGCGCGCGGCTATCGCCGGACAAATTCCTCTGCAAGTGGGCGATCACCGCCACGCAGCCCAACGCAACCACGCGCACCTCAATGATTCTCGGTCACTGGGCATCAGACAAGCGCGTCCTTTCCCAGCGAAAGAACTGATTCGACATATTGAAAGGTGCCCGCCCTTGAGAGCGACGACCGTGCAAGCACCAGAAGCAAACTGAGTGAGCAGGCCTGCAATCGGCCCAGTCGGTTACTGGAATCGGTCGAAACTGTCGAACATCTCCGAGTGAGCGGATGGGATGCTGGCCCAGTTGAGAAGCAGAGGTGATTCAAGCAACCACATGAGTAGTCGACTCAAGAGAATTCTTTCCATTGCCAAAGGGATTCCGTAAAGATCACAACTTTCGGGGGCGGATCCCGAGTCGCCCATGACACGAATGTTGTCTGTTGGTTGAGGATGGATCATGAAACAATTCACTATCGCTCTGTTCGCCACCGGGCTCGCTGCAATCATGAACGCCGATGCTGCTGACATCGAACTCGTCAAGGACGGCAAACCAAACGCGGCAATCTACGTTGCACCCGAAGTGATGGCGCCGGACAAGGCGCCGACGCAGAAGTTTGCCGTGCAAGAGGCGGAGACGCAGCGTCAGCGGTTGCGGGAGTCGGTCAAGGACCTCGCGCTCTACATCGAGAAGATGTCGGGTGCGAAGATCGAAGTGCTCACGACCACGCCCGACAAGGCGGACCCACGCCTGCCAATCCTGATCGGTGATCTGGCCGAGAAACAGTTCGGTCCACCGAAGAAGAAGGCGGGTTACAAACAGGGGTTCCGCGTGGTCGTCTCATCAAAAGGCGTCGGCCTCATCGGCGAGTCCGATCTCGCCACGAGCTACGCCATCTACGAGGTGTTGGAACGGCTTGGCTGCCGGTGGTACATGCCGAGCGAAATCGGAGAGGTGATTCCGTCGAAGAAAACCATCGCGCTTCCTGCCGGGGACGATTCGCTGGTGCCGGCCACCCTCTACCGCGGGATCTGGTATGCGGACGACGCATTCCGGAGACGCAATCGCTTCGGCGGATTGCTGCTCTCCGCGGGACATGCGCTGGAGATTGCCGGCTACGTATCCAAAGAACAGCTCGCCGCGCATCCCGACTGGCAGGGCTTGGTCAAAGGAAAGCGCTCGACCCATCGCCTCTGCTGGGCCAACGCCGAGGCGGCCGCCGCGGTCGCCGACGGGATCATCGCGCAACTCGACCAGAACTACACGCCAACCGTCTCGCTCTCACCCGACGACGGCGCCGAGTTTTGCGAGTGCGACAAATGCAAGGCGCTCGACGCGGGCGACATGGACCCGAGTATGGGCCAGGTTTCGATCACCGACCGCTACATTCACTTCTGCAACCTGATTGCCGAGCGTGTGACCAAGAAGTACCCGGATGTGCTGTTCGGTTTTCTGGCCTACGTGCAATACACCCGGCCGCCGGTGCGCGAGAAGGTACACCCCAGCCTCGTCCCGCAGATCGCGCCGATCACGTATTGCCGGGCGCACACGTTCTTGCAGAATAATTGCCCGTCCCGGCCCGTGATCAAACCCATAGTCGAAGGCTGGGGAAAACGAGCGAAGCACGTGAGCTACTACAACTACATGTTCCACCTCGCCGAGGTCGCGGTGCCGTATCCGATGATGAAGCAGATGAGCGACGAACTGCCGGTCCTCTACGCGAACGGCGTGGACCTCTGGCAACCCGAGACGATGCCGAACTTCGAGTCCGTCCTGCCCGGCATGGTGCTGACGATCCGGATGTCGTGGAACACGAAAGCAAAACCCGCGGACGTGCTCGATGAGTTTTTCACGAAGTTCTACGGCGCAGCGGCGGTGCCGATGCGAAAATACTGGCAGTTGTTCGACGAGGCCTGGACGATGGTGCCCGAACATGCCGGCTGCGGCTTCGGGTATCCGAAGCGGTTCACGCCCGAGTTCATGAAACAGGCGCGCGCCGCGATGAACGAAGCGCTCGCCGCGTGCAAGACCGAAGCGGAGAAAGCCCGCGTGCAGATGCAGGACGAATCGTTCAAACAGTTCGAGTTGTTCATGAAGCTGCGCTGGGACTTGTTCGATGGACGCTTCGCCACGATGGAGCAGGACAGCACGCGTTATGTCGAGACCCAGAAGGCCCTGGGAGAGAAGTACGCTCCGCAGGCCGCGTTCTCGAAGGTCGGTTGGACAGCCAACACGGTCGGCGGACAGTACTTCAAGATTTTCTTCGAGCCCGCCTACCTCGACGCGGCGCGGATCGCGAAGAGCTTTGCTTTCGTGCAGCCGCCCTTGCGCCAGTGGCGATACGCGGTGGACAAAGAGAAGAAGGGCGAGTCGCTCGGCTGGCACAAAGCCGACTTCGATGACAAGGCGTGGAAGACCACCGACCCGTGCGTGGACACGTGGTTCGCGCTCGGTCTCGACACGTACTACGGCCCGATGTTTTATCGCGCGAACGTCCAGCTCCCGGCCGTGCCCGCGGGGAAGAAGACGTTCCTCTGGATCAGCAGCACCGACGGCAGCGCGAAGGTGTTCGTCAACGGCCAGCACGTTCCCTACGTGAACGAGAAGGGCGAGAAGGCCGACGAGTTTACCGGCTTCTGTCAGACCGCCTCGTTCGATATCACCGCGGCAGCCAAACCCGGTGACGAGAACCAGATCACGATCATCGGCACGCACACGTTCCTCAACGAACTCGGAGCCGGCGGCCTGCTCGGGCCGGTAGCGATCTATCACGAGAAACCGTGAGCGTTTCCACCAGGCGCGAGCCTGCGGCCGTAGTGGCGATTGATGTCGGTTCTTCGTCGGTGCGCGCGACGGTGCTCGACAGGGCAGCGCGCCCGGTCGAGGGGTTGCGTTCCACGCTTGCGCACCGAGTTGTGGTGACTCCCACTGGCGGCGCGGAACTGGACGCGGACGCCATCGTGCGACGGACGCTGCGTTGTTTGACGGCGTTGAGCCGCCAACCGGGATTCGAACGTCTGCGTCCCCACCTCGCTGCGGTGAGCTGCTCGATGTTCATGCACACGCTCGTGGGCATTGGCCGCGACGACCGCGCGATTACTCCGTTGTACATGTGGTCGGACACGCGCAGCCGGTCAGCCCTCGCGCATGCGGCTCGAACCCTCGATGCGCCCGCGATTCATCAGCGCACGGGTTGTCCGCTGCACACAAGCTATCCGTTTGCGAAGCTCCTCTGGTTGCGTCAAGAGCGACCGCAACTCTTCCGCCGAGTACGCCGGTGGCTTTCGATGGGCGATTACCTGTACCTGCGACTGTTCGGGCGACCGACCATCAGCTACAGCATGGCATCGGGGAGCGGAATGTTCGAGACGCAGAAGCTGAGATGGGACGACGACATCCTGCATGCGTCGCATGTGGACGCCGGGCAACTCGGCACACTGGTGGACTTCGATCATCGCGAGGTCGGAATGATCCGCGAATTTCGTCGCGAGCTGAAAGCATTTCCCGACCTGCCGTGGTTTCCTGCAATGGGCGATGGCGCGTGCAGCAACATCGGCAGCGGCTGTGGGGACGAGACGCGCTTCGCCCTCAACCTCGGCACCAGCGGCGCGATGCGGGCGGTTTGCCCCAAGCGCCTCGGACCCGTTCCCGAGGGGCTGTTCTGCTATGTGGTGGATGCGAAGCGGCTCCTTCTCGGCGGCGCGATCAGCAACTGCGGCAATCTGCGTCGCTGGTTGCTCGACACCGTGCAACCCCGCGGCGACCTCGATCGGGAACTGGCGCGTATGCGACCCGATGCGCACGGTCTGACGGTGCTACCGTTCCTGTCGGGCGAACGCGCTCCGTTCTGGCCCGCAGATGCCACGGGCGCGATCCTTGGTCTGCGCGCGACCACGACTTCGCTCGACATCGCACGCGCGGGACTCGACGCGGTCTGCTATCAGTTGGCGCTGATCCAGGAACGACTGCGGGTCGCTTTGCCCCAGGCGCGGAGCATCGTGGTCAGCGGCGGCGGATCTATGTCACACTGGTGGATGCAGATGATGGCGGACACGATGAACATGCCTGTGCGCTTGTCGAGCATCGCCGAGGCATCGAGCCGGGGCGCGGCGTTGCTGGCGCTCGAGGCGCTGGGATTGAAGTCCCCGAAACGCGAGATCGGTGGCAGGATGCTCCACCCACACCTCCAGCGCGGCAGAGTCTATCGTCGCGCGCTTGACCGGTGCCGAGAACTCTGTCCGCAGTCGAGCGGGCCACCGTGATCCGAAGCTCCGCTGTCTGAAAGTCTCTAGCCGCGTTGCCGCTTCTTCCTTCCCGGGCGGCATCTTCTTGCTGTGCGGGAGAACCCTGCCTCTCTTGTAGGGGAAACCCCTACATCACGATGTGAGAAACCCCTACAGGGTGGTCTATTGCCTTTGCGCTTAAAGAGCAGACAATCGGGTGTGATGAATGATGCGTGTTCATCGAATGGAACTCATGAAACTAGATAAAGGAGTGGCTCATGAAAAACATGGACACAGTTAAGATACCGCAGTTTGTGGCAGGCTGGTCGCTCGACGATGCTCCCATAACCACGCGCTTGCGAAACGCGTTGTGGAATCAAGGTTATCGAAAGCTGGGCGAGCTTCACGGCTTGACCCGGAAGCAGATCCTTCGCGTGAAAGGTTTGGGGGTGGACTCATTCGACGACCTCAGCGCAGCACTGCAACGATTGGAGACGAACGGCGATCCTGTCTCCATCTCCGCAGAGGAGGCGCCGGCGCGCGTCGTGGAGGTTGTGGATGAATATTGCCGCGGACTGTCCGCCCGCAATCGCGACATCCTCCAGAGCCGCCTTGGCGCCAGCCGTGATCCGGTCACGCTCGCGAAGATCGGCTCGAAATACGGCGTGACGCGGGAACGTGTCCGTCAGATCGTGTGCAACCGTCTGGAGGGACTCCGTCGGTTCGGCGGGCCGCCGTTCACTGGGTTGCTCCAACAGATGATGGAGCGGTGTCTCAGTACCGTGTGCCCGCTGCGAACCGAACTCATGCAACAATGGCTCGACGATCGCAGAGCGCCGCGGCGGTACTCGGCGGCGTTTTACGTCCGGCTCATCAGCGAGATGATGCCGGAATTCCCGGCCTGGCCGGATGGACGCGAACGTTGCGTGCCTGCCCCGGAACAAGCGAAGATCATTGCCCAGACCAAAGCGGTGCTCGATGGCAAGCTGGAGTCTGTGCCGGCGGCCGAAGTGTTTCGATTGCTTCAACAAACGCCCTCGATGACGCGACTGTCAGCGGGACAGTTCCTCAAAGCGCTCAAGATGGATGGATCGGTGGTAGTGAAGTTTGCCGCCGCTGACCGGCTGCTGGTGCAACCGCCGCTGCCGGATCCGCTGGCCACCGTGAAGAAGATTCTCGATGGGTCCAATCTGCCGCTTCCTCTCACGGAGATCATCCGACACGCCCGCGCCGAATGGGGCGAGGAGGTGTTGCCCGTGGCCGCGTATCGGTTCAACCGCATTCTGCGGCCCGAGGACGGAGTGTTCCTTTTCGACGAGGACACGTACGGTTTGCGCAAACACATCCGCCTGGCCGAAGATCGGTGGGCACACGTGCGCGACGACGTGGCCAAGTATCTGGAGAAGGAAGGGTGGTCTGTCACTACGTTCGAGATTGTGCAACGGTGCCAGGTTGACTGGGTCCGCGAAACCAATCCGTACGAACTTGCGGCCATCCTTCGGGACGATCCGCGATTCGTGGATCTGGGACGTTGCCTGTTCACGCTCGCGATTCCAAAGCGCCCCGAGGGTGTGGTGGTCGTGCAGCCAATGACTGCCTTGGTGGGGGAATGATAAGGCCCGGGGTGGTGTACTGGGCCTTGGCGGGGTGGGGCACAGGGGTCGTCGCGGTGGGGCGATGATTTTGGGTTGTATTTATTGTGTCCCACCCCGTATTGTTCGTGCGGTCTCATAACAATCAACCAAAGGAGCTTCGGAAATGAAGAAATGCCTGTTCAGCTTCGTTGTGGTGAGCGCACTCATGTTGTCGAATCTGGTCGTCGCCGAGGAAGCGCAACCAGTCGCAGTTTCATCCAAACCGGCCAGTCAGCAAGGCGAAGGTTTCAACGCGTTCAAAGCCTGTCGCAAAGGCGGACGCGGCCTGTGCAACATCGTCAC
>CAZOTB010000066.1:20466-33146 GCA_964582645.1 uncultured Verrucomicrobiota bacterium
TCGTCACCAGTCCATTTGAAATTCCCAACCAGATGGTCAAGGAAGCCAAACGCCACGACACCGTCGGCGGTGCCATCGGCGGCTACCTGACCGGTATTCCCACGGGCTGCGGCTGGATGCTCTACCGCTGCGGCGCGGGCGTGTGGGATTTCCTAACCCAGCCGTTCCCGATGCCGACCTACGAGAAATCGGTCATCCAGCCGGAGTACTTGTTCCCGCTGAACCCATACACCGGCGATAAGGTCACCCAGAACTGACGGGTCGGTCCGCACACCAGGCGAGTCCGGCGGCCAGAGTTGTCCCTCTGGCAAAAGCGTTGACTCTGCGGTGGCGCGTCCGCATATTCATCCGAGAGCGAACGACACATGCCCAAACTCGTAGTGATCTCAGAGGAACTGGCTGGAAAAACGTATGACCTCGCACTCGACACCACCACCGTAGGACGGAGTGCGGACAACGCCATCCGCATTGACGACTCGACGGTTTCCAGTCACCACGCCACGATCCAGCTCAACGGAAGAGATGTAATCCTTCGCGACCTTAACTCCACGAACGGCACGCGCCTCAACGGTCAGAAGGTCACGGAATCGAAGCTCGCCCATGGTGACATCGTGCGCTTTGGCAGGATCGAGCTTCGGTTCGAGGGCGAGATCAAGAAGACCACTTCGCCCTTGCCCAAACCCAGCAGCGGCATCAGCGCGGAGGAAATCGCCAGCGTGCCCGCGAAACGGGAGGGTTCGTTTAGCAGCGCCTCGCCGTTTCCGAAAGAGCGAAAAGAGAAACGCGGGGCCATGCAGTACGTCATTATGGGACTGAGCGTGCTGGCAGCCCTGTTGTTGGGCTACATGATCGTCAAACTGCTCGGCGGTTAACCGCGCAGCCAGCGCGCGGCAACGCACGCCCAGTACGTCAGGATCAGATCCGCGCCGGCTCGTTTGAAGCCCGTCAGAAGCTCCAACACCGTCCTGCGTTCGTCGAGCCAGCCGTTGCGCACGGCGGCTTTCACCATCGCGTACTCGCCGCTCACGTTGTACACCGCCACGGGATATCCGAACTTCTGCTTCACACGATATACAAGGTCCTGGTAGCCGAGCGCCGGCTTGACCATGACGATGTCCGCACCCTCCTGAATGTCGAGCGCCACCTCCCGCAACGCTTCCTCCGCGTTCGCATAGTCCATCTGGTAGGTCTTGCGGTCGCCGAACTGCGGCGGCGATTCGGCAGCCTCCCGGAACGGTCCGTAGAAACTCGATGCGAATTTTGCCGAATAGGCCAGGATCGGCGTGTTCTGAAAGCCGCCCCGGTCGAGCGTGTCACGGATGGCCCGCACCCGTCCGTCCATCATGTCGCTCGGCGCGACGATGTCCGCGCCCGCCTCGGCGTGGGAGAGTGCGGTCTGCGCCAGCAATTTCAAACTTGGATCGTTCACCACTTCAAACCGCCCCTTGCCTTTCACAATCCCGCAATGTCCATGGCTCATGTACTCGCACAGGCAGACATCCGTGATCACCACCAATTCCGGGAGACGCCTCTTCAATTCGCGTACCGCGCGCTGCACAATGCCATTCTTCGTGTACGCACCCGAAGCTCGCTCGTCCTTATGGGCGGGAATGCCGAACAGGATCACCGCAGGAACGCCGAGCGCCGCCGCCGATTCGGCGGTTTTCGTCAACTCATCCACTGAAAGCTGAAACACGCCCGGCATCGAGGTCACCGGTTTGCGCACGCGTTTGCCTTCGCACACAAACAGCGGCAGCACGAAGTCGTTCACCTCTAGGGAAGTTTCGCGTACCATGGCGCGCAGCGTGGGCGACTGACGCAAGCGCCGCAGGCGGGTGATGGGAAATTGCATGGGCGCACTATAACAACACGTCCGCGCGCTTCAACGCTGAACCGGCTTCGATCAATAGCCGCTGTTCGAACCGCTACGGTTGCTCGTTCGTGCGGCGTCGAGTGCTTTGTGGAACGCTTCGTAGGCGTGCTGGCCGTAGCCGGTCTCGAACCCCTCGCGGAACCGGTGACGCAGCACCTCGGGTGCGTCCACGATTCGTTGCGCGACGAGGGCGATGAATTGATCGAACGTCACCACGTCGCGACGCAGGCCTTGTCCCCAGTCGCGACCGAGCTGCCAGTAGTCCTGCTCGAAGGACTTCTCCTGCCGGGAACCCGGCTCGCTCCCACTGGTGTTCACGGCGGTCGAATCCCATGCTTCCGAACTATTCGCGAATGTGTAGGTGCCGCCGTACACATAGCCCACCGGATCCGAAGTGGAGTAGGCTGGCCAGTCGTACGTGGAATCATAGCCAGGCCAGCCGTAGTACACGCCGCCCGACGAGCATGTTCGAGCGCGGGGCTGATTTCATGAATGTGCCCGGTACGACCTGCAATTCGATTGCCACGACGAATCCTTGTTGCGTTTCGCGGTGGTTGCCGGCCTGGCTGCGGTGGGTTTCGATGGTGAAGGTGTGACCGCCGGTGACCGAGGCGGAGCCGTCAATCGGGAAGGCGCCGAGCTCCAACTCGCCGCCTGCGCGGTCGCAAGCGAAATCCCCATTACCCCGATCACCAAACGATGGATGCGCATCGCGATCACCTGTCCCTCTGATGCCGAGTATAGTCCCGTTCCAAAGCAATGCAACGCAGCCAATAATTTCATTGGAAGCACCCTTCGAGTCGGGTTAGATATCCTTTCACATGGAAATCCGAACGATACCGGTGGCGGACATCGAACTGCCGCGCGAAGTTGAGCCGTTGCGCCGGCTCTGCTACAACCTGTGGTGGACCTGGACGCCGCGCGCCCGGCGGTTGTTCAGCCACATTGATAACGAGATGTGGGCGCGCTATCGCAACCCGGTCGAACTGCTCATCAACATCGAGCCGCACCACTGGCGGTCGCTGGTCGAGAACGAGACGTTCCTCGGACTCTACAACGCCGTCATGCGGCAGTTCGACCAGTACGTGAACAACACGAAGAACACCTGGTTCGCAAAGAACCATCCCCGCTACGATGCCGGGCCGGTTGCATATTTCTCCTGCGAGTACGGCTTTCATGAGAGCATCGGCATTTACTCGGGCGGCCTTGGTGTGCTCTCGGGCGATACCTGCAAGGCCGCGAGCGATTTCGGGCTGCCGTTCATCGGCGTCGGCCTGCTGTACAAGCACGGCTATTTCCACCAGGAGATCGAACCCGACGGCCGCCAGCAGCATTTCTATCCCAACTTCGACTTCAACCGGCTTCCGTTGCTGCCCGCTCAAAACCTCGACGGCGGCGAATTGGTCATTGGCGTGGAACTCCCGGGCCGCACCGTGTATGCGAAAGTCTGGAAAGTGCAGGTCGGACGCGTGCCGGTGTTGTTGCTCGACAGCGACATCAATCGCAACGATCCCGCCGACCGCCCGATCACGGGACAGCTGTACGTGATGGGACGCGAAATGCGGCTGTGCCAGGAGATCATCCTCGGCGTCGGTGGCGCGCGGGCGTTGCGGGCGCTCAACATCGAGCCTGCAATCTGGCACATGAACGAGGGCCACTGCGCGTTGCTCTGCTATGAGCGGGCGCGGATCGCCATGAGGGACGAGAAGTGTTCGTTCAAGGACGCGATTGAGAAGATCAAACGCAATGCCGTCTTCACCACCCACACGCCTGTGCCTGCCGGCCACGAGGCGTTCGAAGTCGAGCTGGTGAAGAAGTACGCCGCCGAGTACTGCAAGCAACTCGGCGTCTCGATGGACGAAGTGATCCAACTCGGGCTTGCGCATCCGACCGGACACCAGCCGTTCAGCCTCACCGTGCTCGCGATCCGCACCTCGGCGTACCAGAACGCCGTGAGCGAGTTGCACGCGAAGGTTTCCAACCAGATGTGGAGTCATCTCTACCCCGAGACGAAATCGAAGGCGAAGCCGATCATCGCCATCACCAACGGCGTGCATACCCAGACCTGGCTCGGCTATCATATGTGGGACTTGTTCGACAAGTACCTCGGCGGCGATTGGGCAGACAACCTGATGGACGAGATTTTCTGGACGAAGAAGGTGCAGGCCATCCCGGACCAGGAGTTGTGGGAGATTCACCAGATTCAGAAGGAGAACCTGATCCGCTTCGCCCGCGTCGAGGTGCGCAACATGTTCGCCCGACACGGCGCCGCGCCCGACGACCTGCACGCGGTCGAGAAACTCCTCAACCCCAACGCGCTCACGATTGGTTTCGCGCGACGTTTCGCCACCTACAAACGCGCGCTGCTGGCGTTTCAGGACTACGAGCGCATGCGCGCGCTCATCAAGAGCGCTGACCGGCCGGTGCAGTTCATCTTTGCCGGCAAGGCGCATCCCGCCGACAAGGAAGGACAATGGCTCGTGCAGCGCATTTTTGAAATCGCGTATCGAAGCGACCTCTACGGGCACGTCGTGTTGCTCGAAAACTACAATATGCGCACCGCCCGGATGCTTGTGCAGGGTGTGGACGTGTGGATGAACACGCCCCGGCGTCCCCGTGAAGCGAGCGGCACCAGCGGCCAGAAAGCGCCCATCAACGGCGGCATCAATTTCAGCGTGCTCGACGGATGGTGGTGCGAGTCGTTCAAGGGCGAAAACGGCTGGGCCATCGGCAACAGTCAGGAGTTCAACACTACCGAGTTGCAGGATCACGAAGACGCCCAGAGCCTGTACGACACGCTCGAAAAGCAGATCATCCCGCTCTATTACCAGCGCGACGCCCAGGGTCTGCCGCTTGGTTGGATCAAAACGATGAAAGCTTCGATGGCGACCGTGACCCCGCGCTTCAGCGCCGCGCGCATGATCCGTGATTACATCACCCAGGCGTACCTGCCGCACGCGCCCAAGAGCAAGAAACAGGAGGAGGCGTGGTAGAGTCCAGCATTGCGATCTGGCGGAAGCTTGCTAAGCTAGAGCCATGACAAGCAAGGATTTCACCTATTGGCACGATGGGGATCATTGGGTCGGCTACCTCGACGAGTTCCCGGACTATTGGACTCAGGGAGAGTCGTTGGAGGATCTCAAGGCCATCTTGTTGAACTCCACAAGGATCTTGTGAGCGGGGAGATTCCCTGTGTACGCCGTCGTGCCGTGCTGGAGGTGGCGTGAAGCGCTGCGATCTGGTAAAGCAGATCGAAGACATGGGCGCGGTATAGATCCGGCACGGCGGCAGTCACGATTGGTAGCAGAATCCGGACACGAAAGTCTGGCAGCCCGTGCCTCGGCATCGCGAAATCAACGAGAACCTGGCCAAGCACATCATCAAGAAGCTCTCAAACAAGTAACGGCCAACGCGGCCTTGCAGTGAATTGTCGGGAGCGGTGCACACCTATGATCAGCCACGCCGATCCATCCATCCCGGCCCTTGAGAAACAGGTCGCCCAGTTCTTTTCCGAGCGCGGGGCCTTGTCGAGGACGGAGAACTTCGAGTTCCGTCCACAACAACAGCAGATGGCGGTGGCGGTGATCCGCGCGCTGGAGGCGAGCGGACATCTCGTGGTCGAAGCCGGGACGGGCGTCGGCAAAAGCTTTGCCTACCTGTTGCCAGCCATTTTGTTCGCCAAGGCGCACAACAAGAAGGCGTTGATCTCGACCCACACGATCAACCTGCAGGAACAACTCATTCTCAAGGACATCCCGTTCCTGAAGCAGCATCTGGCGGTCCCGTTCGACGCCGTGCTGCTGAAGGGCCGCCACAATTATCTCTGTCCACGCCGACTCAAGCGCGCCCTCGAAAACGCCAGGAGCTTGTTCGCGTCAAGCGAGGAAGCGGAGCTGCAACGCATCACGGCGTGGGCGGCGAACACGAAAGATGGCAGCCTCAGCGATTTCGACGTCGAGCCCGACCCGAAGGTCTGGGAACACGTCTGCTCCGAGCGCGGCATCTGCACGCCCGCCAAGTGCAAGGGCACCGACTGCTTCTATCAGAAAGCCCGGGCCCGCGTTCTCAGGGCGGACGTGGTCGTGCTCAACCACACGTTGTTCTTCGTGTTGCTCGGGGCCACCGGCGAAAACGAGGAGGGCCACGGGCTGCTCTTTGAAAATGATTTCGTCATTTTCGACGAAGCGCACACCATCGAGAGCGTCGCGGCGAAACACATCGGTCTCGGCGTGTCCCAGTACGGCGTGCGTTACACACTCCAGCGGTTCTGGAATCCCAAGAGCGAGAAGGGCATCCTCTCGAAGCTGCGCAAGGGACCGCTCGTCTCGCAGGTGGACGATCTGCTCAAGCGCAGCGACACGTTCTTCCGCAACGTGGACGAGGCGTGCGAGCGGCTGACAGCCCAGGTGAAACGAACGCCCACGGAGATTCGCGTCCGCCGACCCGATCTCGTCGAGGACGTGCTCAGTCTGCCGCTCGGCAATTTCTCCGAATCCATTGCCGGCTTGATCAAGGAAACCGACGACAAGGAACTCGGCGACGAATTGCGCGAACTGAACCGTCGCCTCGGCGAGACCCGTGCGTCGTTGCGGACGTTTCTGTCGCAGTCGCACCCGGACTTCGTGTATTGGGTCGAGCGGGCCGGCAAGTCACAGCGCAACCTCACCCTCAACGCCGCACCGGTGGACCTGGCCGCCTACTTGCGGAAGATGCTGTTCGAGGCTCCGACCTCGGTGGTGATGACCAGCGCCACGCTCGCCGTCAACCGGACCCTCGCCTACTTCAAACAACGCCACGGCGCCGAGCAGGCAGAGGAAGCGGTGATCGGCTCGCCGTTCGATTACGCGCGGCAGATGCAGTTGTTCATCCCGAAAGCGATGCCGGATCCGCACGAGGAAAACGCCTACCGCGACGCTCTGGTCCGGTGGGTGCATCATTTCGTCGAGAAAACCCAAGGCAAGGCGCTGGTGTTGTTCACCAGCTACAAGACGATGCAAGAGGTGCACGCCATCGTCGGCCCGATCCTCGAAACGATGGGGCTGACCGTGTTCTTGCAAGGCGAAGGGATGTCGCGCACAAAGATGCTCGAACGGTTCAAGGCAGACGTGAACTCGGTGTTGTTCGGCACGGAAAGTTTCTGGCAGGGCGTGGACGTGCCCGGGGAGGCGTTGAGCAATGTCATCATCACGCGCCTGCCGTTCGCCGTGCCCGATCATCCGTTGATTGAGGCGAAGCTGGAATTGATCGAGCAACGCGGCGGCGATCCGTTCAAGGAATACTCCCTCCCCGAGGCCGTGCTCAAGCTGCGCCAGGGCGTCGGACGGCTGATCCGCACAAAGCGCGACAAAGGCATCGCCGTCATTCTCGACAGTCGCATCCTCAACAAGAGCTACGGCCGGGCGTTCCTCGATTCGTTGCCGGAGTGTCCGGTCGAGATTGTTTAGTACGCGGCGAATTGCTTGCGTTTGGAGTTCAAGCTTCAGCTTGTCTGCGAGAAGCGCCAATCGCACAAGCTGAAGCTTGAACTCCAAACGTGAGCCGGGAACGCTTCCCGTATCCGTTCGCGCGTGGGAACCAATTTTCTCGAACGGTGTCTATCTCCCCAGAAAGAGAGGACTCCGCCATGACAAATTCAGAATCGCACCCATCCGCTGATGTTCGCCTTCATTCCCTCCTCCAGCGCGTGATGGCTTGCCGGTACATCATCTACGCGGTTGTGATCCACCTGGCTATCCTGACGGTGATGGGCAGTTGGGTGGTTCTCAACACGTACTCACCGCTTCCTGACTTTGTCAGCCTGCCGAAGTATCTCCTCGAGCCCGCACCTCTGACAGCGAAGCCTCCATCTCCGATCAAGCATCGCACCGAGCCTGACATTCGCAAGCCTCCCATTCCATCGGAGCCCTGGCAGACTCAACTGCCAAGCAGTGGACCGACAAGAGTAGTGCTGAATCGCCAGTGCACGTGGAATCTGCTTACTCTCAACAGAGATGGACCGCTCGACCTTTGGCAGAAACCCACTCGTGATGAAGGCCAAGAACGCCATTCGCTCGGCAAGTCAGAACGGGATCGGCTCGGGAGGGTGTGGAGCTTTGGTGGCGACTGGGTTGATAGAACACGACCGAGGAGCGGCGGTATTCCGCATAGCGTATTCACCTGCTATCAGGCCCGGTACGCCGACGGCGATTGGAACTGTAACCCGACTGCGCTGGAGAACATGCTCGCTCAGACGGTCCGATGGTCGAAGGATCGCATCCAAGCCAGCGTGCAACCCCAGGCGATCAGCGTGGGCAGCGACGAGATTTTCAAGACCAGGCCGCCGTTTCTCTTCCTGACCGGCCACAAAGACTTTCACTTCACCAACGAAGAGGTCAAGAACCTGCGCGAGTACCTCATGCTCGGCGGAACTCTGTGGGCCGACAACAGCCTTCCGGGACGCCATTCACGGTTCGACGAAGCGTTCCGTCGCGAGATGAAACGCGTCATCCCTGACCGCGAGTTCGAGGTGGTGCCGAAGAACCATCCCGTGTTTCATGCTCACTTCAAGATCAAGGACATCCCCGCCGGTATGAACTACTACGCCGAGCCGATCGAACACATTCGAGTCAGCGACGAATCCATCGTTCTCTACACCCAGAACGCCTACAGCGATCTGTGGGAGACGGCGCTCAACGAGAACGACAACATTGATACCGACACGTACCTCAACGAAGAGACGGGCGCTCTCTACACAAGGTGGGGGCCGCACTGGGGCAACTACCTGACGGGCTTCCTCTACCGCAATGTGGACGAAACCTCGATCCGCGACGCCAACCGGCTCGCGCTCAACATCATCGTCCACCTGCTCACGCAGTACGAGGACAAGTTTCGGATGATTGGGAAAATGTAGAACCCATCCGGTTCATTCACGGTCCGCGTTCAGGGAGCGCCTCCTGGTGCGCCTGGGAGAATACCTGGCCAGAGTGATGCACGTCCATTCCCTTGCGGCATGGGTTGTTTGGCATGGCGACAGCCCATATGAAACTGGTCCGTCAATCTCGCTGAGAGCCACCGATTGGAGAGCCGGATGCGGGAGACCTGCCTGTCCGGTTTGGAGGGAGGGGCGGAGCAAACCCAGGCTCCGTCCCAGCCCCTGTCAGCAGGCGTTCCCCGAACGCCGACCGTGGATTCCGTCACTTTCGTTCTCGCCGAGCCCAGAGTTCCCGAAGCCACTTGGCAACCACCGCGAGCAAAATCACCGTCGCGCCGGTCGCCGCGGCGACCAGGAACCGGTAGCTGTCCAGCAGACCGGCCAGGATGGCTGAGATGAATGAGATTATGATTGCTCCAGCGAACAGGACGGCCAATGCCGCCACAAACAACCCTCCCGCCGAACCGTTCTGGACGAAGCCCTTCAACGTCTCGGCCAGAGTTTCCAGGTCCATGGGTCACCTCCTTTCCCGTTTCTTCGTTGTGGCCGTGAGCGTGGGCGAGCGATCGGCCACTCGTTCACGCTCGCGGCTACGGGCCACGCTGGCGTTGCGCGCGCGTCCCTCGGCCCAGTTCCGAAGACGTCCGATCTGTTCGTCCATCGTCCGCGCGAGTGGCACGGTCTCACGCAACGCTTGCACAATGTCCTCCGTGCAGAGATCGTGTTGCGCATAGAACGCATCGAAGAGCGCGCTGATCACCGCTTGTTCGATCTCCGCGCCGCTGAAATCGTGGCTGGCCTCCACGAGCGGCTCGAACGCGAAGTTCCGCGGGTCGCGTTCGCGCCGGGCGAGATGGATGGCGAAAATTTCCTTCCGTTCCGCCTCGGAGGGAAGATCCACGAAGAAAATTTCATCGAGCCGACCTTTCCGCAGCAACTCGGGCGGGAGCTGCGAGATGTCGTTGGCGGTCGCGACGACGAACACGGGCGCAGTCTTCTCCGAAAGCCAGGTTAGAAAGGTGCCGAACACTCGCGCGGTGGTCCCGCCATCGGAGTGGCCGGACCCATGCGAGCCTGCGAACGCCTTGTCTATCTCGTCCACCCACAACACCGCGGGCGCGACCGACTCGGCGACAGAAATGGCGCGCCGGACGTTTTCCTCGGACGAACCGACGAAACTGCCGAACATGTGCCCCATGTCGAACCGCAGCAACGGCAGTTGCCATTGCGTCGAAACCGCCTTTGCGCAGAGGCTCTTGCCGCAGCCTTGCACGCCGAGCATGAGGATGCCGCGCGGCGCCGGCAACCCGAACTCGCGCGCCTGATCGGTGAACGCCACGGCGCGTTTCCGGAGCCAGTCTTTGAGCACAGCGAGGCCGCCGATGTGGTCGAACCTCTCGCTCGTGGCGCAGTACTCAAGCAGACCGCTCTTGCGGATGATCTGTTGCTTCTCGGCGAAGACTTCGTTCACGTCGTCGGCGCTGAGGCGCTCGTCCTTGACGATGATCCGCGCGAACACGTTCTCCGCTTCGCCCAGCGTCAGGCCGAGCGCTGCCCGGAGCAATCGCTCGCGCCCTGCTTCGTCGAGTTCGACGCGCACCTGCGGGAACTGTTTCACATCCTCGATGACGCGATCGAGCAGCCGGGAGAGGTCGTCGCGTGTCGGGAGCGGGAAGTTCAGCACTGTCACTTCCTTCTCCAGCTCGACCGGGATTTCGAGGATGGCCGAGATGAGGATGATCGTTTTGTGGCTGTTCTTGAGGTGGAGCGCGATCTCCTTGAGTTTGCGGATGACGGCCACGTTTGGGCGCGTCAGGAAGGGATGGAGATCATTGAAAAGGAAGAGGGCCGGCTCGACGTGTTCGATCACCTGATCGAGTGCGACAAGCGGGTCCTTCGTGGCGGGATTGCGGTTTTTCTGCGATTGGACCGAGGTCCCCGCGGGCAATAAGCCGGTGCTGCAACTCCACTCGAACACCTTCTTCTGTCGCCGATGCGCGATCTCGGCGACCGCCTGCTGGACGCGCGTCTCTTCCGATGTGAGGATGTAGAGGATCGGGTAACGGGCGCGGATCAACGTCTCGATCTGGAACTGCACGTCCTTGTTTCGTTCCGCCGGGTCCATGTCAACGCGCCTTTCAGCCGGAGTCTCGCTTGCGTGCAGGACAAATGCAACTCACGCGTCCCCCGTTCGTAGTCGAGCGCCTCAGCGCGGGCTTGAAACTGGAGGCGGCAAGATCAAGACCGCGCTGAAGCGCTCCACTACGAATCATCGCTCCAAGTGTGTTCACCGGCCAAGCCACCTCCGCCACCACGGCGACGGCGAAGCCGGCGGCTCCTTCGCGATCGAATCCTTCAACCGCGCCTCGATGCTCGCGGGCGGGTTTGTTTGCGCGGCATCGTGGCGCAACAGTTCTTCGGGCGTCTCGAACACGCGCTCCTGCGGCCGGGTCTGCTGTTGCTCGGCGGCCTGCTGCTGTTGTCGTTGTTGGAGATGTTTCGGAGAATCTTCGCTCATGTTTCCTCACGCAGTTTTCTGAAATTCCACCACGAACGCCTTCCGTGCACGATATAACTTACCACGAATCGAGTCTGCCGTCTGCCCGAGAAGTTCGCCCACTTCCTCGTAGCTCAGCTTCTCGTCCGCCACCAGCAGCAGGATCAGCCGGTACTCCTCGGTCAACGCATCGAGCGTTTTCTGGATGCGCTGGCCAAGTTCCTTGGTTTCGAGGACGCGCAGAGGCGTGTTGTGGTCGGCGGTGTTTTCAAACAGACTCGTGTCCACGCTCGTGACGATGTTCCGCGCGTGCCAGGTCTGGACGAGATTGCGGCAATGATTGATTGCGATGCGATACAGCCACGTCCGCAGGCTCGATCCGCCGCGGAATTGGTTGAGGTGGCGAAACGCTTTCAGGAACACGTCGTGGGTGGCGTCCTCGGCCTTGGCGGGATCGCTGAGAAATCGCAACGCAAGGTAATAGATCGCGCGACTGTGTTCCAGGTACATCGCATCCCAGGCGCGCGATTCGACTGCGGTTCGCTCCGTCGTAGTGCGTTCCGGTTCCACGGTGTCGTCCAACATGACCGGTGTTTCCATCGCCCATTGGACAGGACAGCCTGGGAAATGTCACGCGGAGATTCAGCACCCGTGGGCCGGTGAAAAGAAGCTTGCGCCCAGCCGGTTTCACCCCTACCAAAGCGATTCTATGAAATACTCCATGTTCTCGCTTTCGCTGCCGCAATGCACGCCCGTCGAAGCCGCCAAGATGATCAAGGAGGCGGGCTACGACGGCGTCGAGTGGCGTTGCTCGGCGCAACCGTCGCCACTGCCGGTGGTTCCGAACTGCTGGGGCAGCAACCGCGCCACGCTCGACACCAACCACTGGCAGAAACAGGCGACCGAGTTCCGTCGCATCACCCGCGATCACGGACTCGAAGTTTCCAATCTCGCGAGCTATTGCTGTGCGGACAATCCCGACGCGGTCAAAACCTGCATCGAGATCGCGAAGGCGCTCGGAAGTCCCCGGCTGCGCATCACCGCGCCACGGTACGACGGCAAGACGAACTATCACGAGGCGTACAAGCGCGCGCGTGAGGCATATGCGAAGGCGACCGATCTCTGCAAGGCGGCAGGCGTGCAGGGATTGATCGAGTTGCACATGGGCAACATCGTGCCGTCGGCCTCGCTCGGGTTTCGCCTCGTGGACGGACTCGACGCGAAGCACATGGCGATCATGTTCGATCCCGGCAACATGGTGTTCGAAGGCTACGAGAACTGGAAGCTCGGCTGCGAGTTGCTCGGGCCGTACCTCGGCTTCTGCCACGCCAAGAACGCCCGGCAACGGCCCGCGGGCGTCACCGAGAGCGGGGCGATCCGGTGGGAATACGACGCGTGCG
>CAZOTB010000067.1:0-32954 GCA_964582645.1 uncultured Verrucomicrobiota bacterium
TCCGTAAGACGGATACACTATTGCAGACTTCGGGAAGTATGCAATGACCCATCTCGATGACCCATCTCTTGGAGCACTCCCAAGCCAACGGACAAAGTTTCTGGGAGTTCGCAGGCCGAGAGATGAACGACTTTGGCTGCCTTTCGGCCGGCCCTGCTTCCCCGCGTCGCAAAAGGATGGATCCAGCCGCTAGCGGTGAAGTCAACGCTTCCCGAGCGAAGTGCGGATCATCTCGAGTAGTTCTTGGTGGACGCGGGTCTTGGAATTGCCGGCGAGGCGACATTCCCAGCCGTGTTCGGATGGTTCTACCACCAAGATGCCGCGACGTGCGAGTTTGGCGCAATGACGTGAGAGCGCGGAAGGCGACATCTTCAGTTGTGCTGTCATGGTTCCGCTGTCACTCTTTCCGCAGGCTTCGAGATGACGCAATATCTGCACGCGTCTCAAATGCGTGAAGGCGGTGGCAGCGTTGAAAATGAGCTGGCGCATGTTCTCGACGGAACGTGAACCAGCATCGCGGGTTCCTGTTGACGCCAAACGCCTGCCATATGGCTCGCGGAGAATGCGATACAACCACCGGCTCACTTTTCCGCTCAACGCCGTCTCGCCGTAAGGAGATTTTGCGACACAATAGCATCGGACTCCCGAGTGCCGTCGTTGAATCAGTCCGGCTGCTGACAATCGGCGCAGGTGATCGGAGATTTGCGAAAGCGGCATGTTGAGGTCATTCGCGAGTTCCGTCGGAGTGACCTCCGTTCCATTCGCTATTAAGGAGAGAATCTTGAGGCGCGCGTGGCAGGCGATCGCGCGGCAGACCTGAACGACGATCTCATCCATACCCAGAGATTGTTATTGCATACTTTCCGAAGTCTGCAATCATAATTTCTGCCCAGCATGACCTTGTGCCTGACTGGTCCGTAAAGTGTAAACATCTCGACGATCCCGGCGTGCGCCGGTACGCTGCCGGTGTGTCCAGTCCAATCCCCAATTCGGAGCAGGGAACGCAGCAGACGGCCGGCCCTGCCAGCGGGCGATTCAGCATGGTCACCAATGAATCTCCGCCGGCGGAGAAGATCGCCTTGTTTCGTGCCTTGTTTCGCGGGCGGGAGGACGTCTATCCGAGGCGCTTCGAGAGCCGTAGAACCGGCAAAGCGGGTTACGCTCCCGCTTGCGCCCACGAATGGGTTCGCGGAATCTGCGAAAAACCGAAAGTCAAATGCGCCGAGTGCCCCCATCGTCGCTTTATTCCCGTCACCGATGAAGTGATCCGGTGGCATCTTTCCGGACGCGATTACCAGGGACGCGAATTCGTCATGGGCGTCTATCCGATGCTGTTGGACGAAGCATGTTTTTTTCTCGCGGTCGATTTTGATCGGAAGACCTGGCTCGAGGACGCAGGCGCATTCATGGAGACGTGTCGCCGACTCGATGTGCCGGCCGCGTTGGAACGGTCGCGCTCCGGCAACGGCGGGCACGTTTGGTTTTTCTTCGAGGAATCCATTTCCGCCAGCGTCGCGCGCAAGTTGGCGTCGCACCTTCTCACCGAAACGATGGAACATCGCCCTGACATCGGACTCGACTCCTACGACCGGCTGTTCCCCAACCAGGACACGCTGCCCAAGGGCGGTTTCGGGAACCTGATCGCCTTGCCGCTGCAAAAGACCGCCCGGGAACGAGGGAACTCCGTTTTTCTGAATGAGCAGTTCCAACCGCACCCGGATCAATGGTTGTTTCTTGCCACCATGCCGCGCATCAGCCGGGCCCGCATCGAGACGCTCGTGAGCGATGCGGAATCGCGCGGGCGGATTCTCGGTGTGCGTGTCGCGTTGACGGATGAGAACGACGAGGCGCCATGGACTGCTCTGCCGTCGCGCCGCCGCAAAGACCCGCCCATCGCGGGCCCCTTGCCCGAGACCATCGAGATGGTTCTCAGCGATCAGCTCTACATCGCGAAGGGAAATCTTCCCCCTGCCCTTCGCAATCGGCTGGTCCGACTGGCAGCGTTTCAGAACCCTGAGTTCTACCGGGCGCAGGCGATGCGGTTGCCCACCTATGACAAACCGCGAATCATTCCCTGCGCCGAGGATCATCCGAGACATCTCGGACTGCCACGCGGTTGCCTCGAAGAAGCGCGACAAACTCTTGATGCGCTCGGGATCAAGCTGCTTCTGCGCGACGAACGCTGCGGCGGCGTCCCGCTTAACGTGTCGTTTTGCGGAACGTTACGACCCGAACAGCAAGCGGCTGCCGAGGCGATGCTTCGGCACGAAACCGGCGTTCTCGCGGCGACAACGGCATTTGGCAAGACCGTGCTCGCGGCCTGGTTGATTGCTCAACGCGGTGTGAACGCCCTGGTTCTGGTTCACCGGCAGCAATTGCTCGAACAATGGATCGAGCGCTTGTCCGCGTTTCTGAACGTGCCCGCCGCGAAAATCGGACGGCTTGGGGGTGGACGCAAGAAGCGGACAGGGATGCTGGACGTGGCGTTGGTGCAAAGTCTCGTTCGGAAACAGACGGTGGACGATCGGGTTGCCGAGTACGGGCACATCGTGGTGGACGAATGCCACCATCTGCCGGCGCTCAGTTTCGAGTTGGTGGCGCGACGCGCCAAGGCGCGGTTCGTTACCGGGTTGTCGGCGACCGTCGCGCGGAAGGACGGTCATCATCCCATCCTTTTCATGCAATGCGGCCCGGTGCGTTACCGAGTGGATGCGCGGCAGCAGGCGGCAGCCCGGCCATTCACTCATTCGGTGCTGGTTCGTCCGACAGCATTTCGAGCGTTGACGCCGTCCGAGCCGGATCCGCGCACCGAGTTTCAGAAACTCTACGACGCCCTTCGATGCGATGAGGCGCGCAACCAAATGATCTGCGACGATGTGATCAGCGCGCTGCGCGACGGGCGGTCGCCGCTGCTGCTCACCGAGCGGACGGAGCACCTGCAACTGCTGGCCGAGCGATTGTCTTCGGTTATTCCTCACGTGATTACGTTGCGGGGCGGCATGGGTCGGAAAGCTCTACAACACGCGCTCGCCTCGGTGGCGCAGATGCCGCAGAGCGAGCCACGCGTAATTCTGGCGACGGGCGGTTTCATCGGCGAAGGGTTCGACGATCCGCGGTTGGACACATTGTTCCTGACGTTACCGGTTTCGTGGCGCGGTACGGTGGCGCAATATGTGGGACGGCTCCATCGGCTGCACGACGCCAAACGCGAGGTGCGGGTCTATGATTACGCCGACTTGAATGTTCCCATGCTGGCGAGAATGTTCGACCGACGTTGTCGTGGGTACGAGTCGCTCGGTTACACCATCTTGCTGCCCGCAAGCGCGATGCCGGGTTGGCCCGTCGAGGTGCCATTGCCGGTGGACCCGGGTTGGAAGACGGACTACGCCGCGAGCGTCCGCCGCCTGATTCGCGACGGGTTGGATACACCGCTCGCGAAGCTGTTTGTTCACGCGACCCATGCTCCCTCGCCGGACGCGGAGGGAATCGCCCGCGCACGCAGCGCAAGCGAGGCATTCTTGTATCGCCGGCTGGAAACGCTGACGGAAACCGCCGGTCGCTTCCATCTGAATGTCGCCCTTCCGATCCCATTTGACGGGCGTGGGCAACTGGAGGCGGATTTGTTCTGCGCCGACTGCGGCGTGGTGATCGAACTGGATGGCGCGCAACATCTGGCGGACGCGGATGCGTACCGGCGTGATCGGCGCAAGGATCTGTTGCTGCAACAGAACGGCTATTTCGTGTTGCGATTTCTGGCGGAGGACATCGGCAAGCAACTGGATCACGTTCTGGACACAATCCTGGCCGCGCTGATTCATCGTCGAAACCACGGTCGCCGCTGACAATGGACAACGGATCGGTAGCAAAACGTCTGACGGGAGGATGATTGCATACTTCGGGAAGTCTGCAATGATTATCCTGACCACAAATCGCGAAGGCTGATTGGCAATGCAGTGATTCGTCGAGAGAAGCGAAGGCGCAACTTGAAACCACCGCCTGGCTTCGCGAACCGATCAACGTAAGAATTTTGTTGAAGGCGGCGCCCGCCAACCGGTATCGTCCCGTTCGGTGAACCCGGTAAATCCTCTTCTCATTCAAGCGGTCAACCAGACTCGTTTCCTCGACACGCACGAGCATCTCATCGAGGAATCGCAGCGGCTGGCGGGGCCCGCCGCCGGGGGCGTGAACTTCCCGTGCGACGATTGGAGCTACCTGTTCTTTCACTACTCGGTGAGCGACCTTGCCTCGGCGGGGATGCCGGTCGAGAACCAGCAGAGGTTGTACAGCCAGAAACTCTCGCCGAAGGAAAAGTGGGAACTGTTCGCGCCCTACTGGCCCGCGTGCAAGCATACCGGCTATTTTCAGGCGGCGCGCCGCTCGTTGAAGCTGCTGTTCGACGAGGACGATCTCGGTCCACACAACGTTGGGCGGATCACGGAGAAGATGAGGAAGTTGACCAAGAAGGGCTACTACCAAACCGTGTTGCGCGACTTCGCCAAGGTCGAATCATGTCAGGTGAACTGCCTTGAACACATTTTCCGTGAGACCGAGTATCCCAAGTTGCTCCTGCAAGACCTGAGCATCGTGGCGTTGAGCGTGCCCGACCTCGATCCGTTGGAACGCGCCACCGGCAAGCGCCCGGCAACACTTACGGAGTGGTACGCGGTGCGCGATGAGTTGTTCGAGCGTCACGCTCCGCGCGCGGTGGCGGTGAAAAGCCAGCGGGCATACGGGCGGCGACTTGACTACGAGAATGTACCGCGCGCGGCCGCTGAGCGGCTGTTTGCCCGCCACGCGAAAGGCGAGGCGCTGTCGCCCACCGAAGCGAAGGCGCTCGAGGACCACCTCTTCCGCGCCTGCGTCGAGCGCGCGACGGATTTTCGGCTGCCGGTAAAACTGCACACCGGCTACTATGTTGGCCACAACTACATGCCTCTCCACCGGCTCAAACACAACGCGGCGGATGTGTGTCAGTTGCTGATCGATTTTCCAAGAACGCAGTTTGTGCTGATGCACATCGGCTATCCGTACGAGCACGAGATGATCGCGCTTGCGAAACATTTCAGCAACGCCTTCGTGGACCTGTGTTGGGCGTGGATCATCAACCCGGCAGCGAGCACGCGATTCGTGAAAGAGTTCCTGATGGCCGCGCCCGCCACGAAGCTGCTCACCTTCGGCGGCGACTACATCGTGGTCGAGAACGTTGTCGGCCACGCCCATATCGCCCGGCAGGGATTGGCACAAGCGTTGAGCGAACTCGTCGCGGAAAGCTGGCTCGGCGAACGCGAGGCGCTCGATCTTGTGTTGCCGTTGATGCAGGGAAATGCGCGCGCATTGTTTCGACTTCCCCCGCCATGAAACTCGGCATTGTTGATCTCGACACGTCGCATCCGCAGAACTGGATTCCCCTCGAACGCGAACTCGGCCACGAAGTCGTCGGCCTGTGGGACGGCGGCTCGGTGCATGCGAAGGGCTACGCGGAGAAGTTCGCCGCGGAACACCACGTGCCGCGCGTGTTTGATTCGCTCGAAGCGATGGCGCGCGAGGTGGATTGCGCGATCATCCACGGCTGCGACTGGGACACGCACGTCGCGAAGGCGCGGTCGTTCGTGGAGGCCGGCAAGGCGGTCTTGGTGGACAAACCGATCGCCGGCAACCTGCGCGACTTGAGGCAGTTCACCGCGTGGGCGAAGCAAGGCGCGCGCATTGCCGGCGGGTCGTCGCTGCGGTTCGCGTACGAGACGCGGGACTGGCTTGCCAAGCCGGTAACCGAGCGTGGCACGCCACACACCGCCGTCGCCGGCTGCGCGGTGGACGAGTTCAACTATGGCATCCACGCCAATTCGTTGTTGAGCGGCATCATGGGCGCGGGCATCCGCGACATGCGTCATCTCGGTCTGGGCGTGCAGCGGCGCATCTAGGTCAACAGGAACGATGGACGAATGGGTTTGCTCCTCATCGGCAGGACAGCCGGTTGGATTCCATTTCACGCAACGATCGTGACAGAGAAGGCGGCGACCGCGTTCGTAGTGGACTCCAACAAACTCTATCGCGCGCTGTTGGAGGCGACACTACCTTATCTTGCCGGCCAAACCGACATACCGCCCGTGCCGATGCAGGAACTGATCGAGCCGGAGTTGACCGCTCTCGCCGCGCGAAAGTCCTGGCTCAACGGCGACCGCGAAGTGCGTCTCGACGAATTGACCGAGGCCGATGGCGGCTACGACGGTGCCGTGTTCGCCATCGAGTATCGCAGGGCCAAATATGGCTGATCGGCAGCCAATCTATCGCGCCGCGATCATCGGCCTGGGCTTTATCGGCGGAGGCGATCAAGTTTCGGGGGATGCCATCGGCGGGCAACAAGTCAGTGCACTCGACGGCACCCACGCCGAAGCGTTGTCAAAGAATCCCCGCATCCAACTCGTGGCCGGCAGCAGTCGCGATGCGGGACGCCGGGAGCGCTTCACACAACGGACGGGCGTCAAGACTTACGCCGACTGGCGAGAAATGCTCGACAGGGAACGGCCCGCGATCGTCAGCGTTGCCACCTACGCACCCCAGCACGCCGAGATCACAGTCGCCTGCGCCGAACGGGGCGTGCGAGCCATTTACTGTGAGAAGCCGATTGCAACTCGGGTCACCGACGCCGAACGAATGCTGGCCGCGTGCGAGAAGGCGGGTGCGTTGTTGGTCATCAATCATAATCGGCGGTTCAACGCGAACCACCGCCGCTTGCGCGACGAAATCGCACAGGGTCTGCTGGGCGATCTGACCTCCGCGTCACTTCGTTGGGGCAGCGGGAGGCTCGGCAACGTGGGCACGCATCTGATCGATGCGCTCTGCATGCTCACGAGTCGGCGCGTTGAGGCGGTTTCCGCGACGCTGGATCTCTCTCCCATGGCCGATTGCCGCGGGCCCGACTTCCACGACCCCGGCGGTTGGGGCGTCATGCGTCTCACTGGTGGACTGATGGCCACCGTCGATAACGCCAACCACGGCAAGGGCAGCGCGCAGATCATTCTCTACGGCTCAAAAGGAAAAGCCGCCGTCGTCGGTGACACTGTGACGCTTGAATTTATCGGCGGCAAATCCGAGCACTGGGCAAGCCAGCGCAAAGTGGCTACGTCCATGGATTGTGCCGTGGCGGAGATCGTGGAGTGGCTGGATGGAATTGGTTCGTTCCCCTATGCCGCGGCCGAAGCGGTGCAAACACTCGAGGTGATCGTCGCCTTTCACGCATCCCATGCACGCCACGCCGCATGGCTTGAACTGCCGCTTCGAGGGGCAGATCGCGAACGGGAAGTGCGGAGCGGCTGATCGCAACCTTCTTCAGCCGCTATGCCGGATGTGGACGATGTCGCCGTCCTCGACGATGTAATCCTTGCCCTTGAGGTGCAGCCGCGCCGTTTCCTTGAGGTGAACCTCGGCGGCGTGACCGGAACCGCGTTCGGCTCCGGCCGCAAGCAGTTCCTCGTGCTTCATGACCTCGGCCCGGATGAACCCCCGGGCGAGATCGCTGTGAATCGCATACGCCGCATCCACCGCCGTGCCGCCGCGGCGGATCGTCCACGCGCGCACCTCATCTTCGCCGACGGTGAAAAAGCTGATGTAGCCGAGCGCCTTGTAGAGCAGGCGCGTAAGCAGGTGGATCGCCGGCTCTTCGATGCCAAGCTCTTTGAGAAAATCCGCGCGCTCGTTCGGATTCTCCAGTTGCGCGACCTCCGCTTCGAGCTTGGCGCAGAGCGCGCAGACTTCGCTGTGCGGATCGGTAAACTTTGCCCGAGCGGCTTCGAGCAACTGCGGATTGGGAAAATTGGATTCGCCGAGATTGAGCGCCGTCACCGTGCTTTTGAGCGTGAGGAACTGGAGCGAGCGGATCTTCTTGAGCTCGGCCTCCTTCATGGGATGCTCGCGCAACGCCTTCCCGCTCTCCAAGTATGGCTTGAGCGTTCCCAGCAGCGTCGCCTCCTCCGCGCGCTCGGGGTCGTGTTTCTTCTTTTCCTCGTGCGCGATGCGGTCGAGCCGGGTATCCACGAGGGTGAGATCGGTGATGGCGAGTTCGAGGCTCATCGCCTCGATGTCGCGCAGCGGGTCCACCGAGCCGCTGGCGTGAAACACCGCCGGGTCCTCGAACGCGCGCACAACGTGGCACAGCGCGTCCATGTCCTTGAGTTTGCCAAGCCATTGTTCGCGCGGCTTGGCGTCCTTGGGCGGCGCGGGGGCGAGTGTGCACTCGATCTCGGCGTAGCGGGTCTTTTTCGGTTTGTAGAGGGCAGAGAGCCGGTCAATCCGTGAATCCGCCACCTTTACGGTGCCGACCGCATAGTCGCTCGGTCGGCTCACGAGATGATCATAGGTCACGCCGGTCAGTAGCGAGAACAACGTCTTCTTTCCGACCTGCGGCAGACCGATCAATGCGATCTTCATTGCCGGCACAATCGGACTTCAGTCCTAGGTGGTCAAGTCGGAAGCAGTCGAACGCGCAGGGACGTTCGACGCGCGGTTCTTTCGGGCTTAATCGAATGGCATAGCTCCCGGCTGCAGTTTCCACTTCGACCTTCGGCTCGCGCAGCGGGTCGCGCTCGGTGCGCACCGCTCGGATTTGATCGCCGCTGCCGCGGAGATCGTACACAGCAACGAACCTCGCCTGGCGCGCGTGCCGGCGGCGAATCAGACACGGCACCTTCTGGTCCACGGTGTAGCCGATGCCGACGGTGGTGAAAATCTCCTCGGGATGGGATGTGTCGAGCCAGACGCACAGCCGGGTCTTGTCCGCGACAAATTCCCAGCGGCTGGATTCCCGCACCGAGTAAGCGATCCCGTCCTTCAAGTGCTGATACCCGTTTGCATTGCCGGGGGATTTGGGTTTGCCGCGAATCCCCAGCGAGTTCGTCAGCTTGTCCGAAACCGCATGGGCAAACCAATCCATCTGCACGTTGCGTTCTGCTTTCACGTCGAACACGTCCACCAGGAAGTCTGGTGTTAGGAACAAGAACCGGCGCAACGTCACTCCCTGGTACGCTCCATCGCTCTCCGCAGCGCACGCCGCCCAGCCATCCCCTTGTTTGAGCCAGAGAAGGCGGCCTGTTGTCGCGGTCTGGCTCGCGCCGCCGAGCGTTACGGTGTTGTGCGCGGCGGTTTCTTTCACCCAGGTCTTGTACTCCTTGTGCGAATAGGTGATCCGTCCGGGATCGAGCAACCATTCTCGACCGTTGGCGTACAACATCAGGTTGAGCTTGTCGTAATGACCGTGTCCGCCTCCGTGCGGGCCGTAGTCGAGGAACGCACACGCCGCATTCGTTCCCTCGCCCGCGCGCAGGATGGCGAGCCCGGCGTCCTCCAGCGCCTCCGACGTTTTTGGCAGGCTCGTGTCGAGCGCGGCACCGTAGGTTTTCTTCGCCCACGCGAACGCCCAGTCGAACATCCGCACGTCACCGCGGTCGGAATCGTTGATGGCGGGGAACTGGCCGTTGGGATAGGCCGCGTGGAGCGGGCCGGTGATCATCAGCTTCAGCTTGGGATGCTCGTACAGATTCATCCCGAGCCGACGCGTCATGTCGGCGGTTTGCACGAGCGGCTGGAGCGCGTAGTTGTGGTAAGCCATCGTGCCTTCGTTCCACAATCCGTCCGAGCCGACGTTGTTCGCGAGTTGATCGAGGACGCCGCGGTTCATGTTGATCACGCGGAGCAGCAACTCCTCGTCGGCCAGCGCGGACGCGATCGCCACCAGGCCAGCGTTGTACCAGGTCTGGTGATTGTGAGGCTGGGTGAATTTCAGCAGCGACTCGGCGGTGGCGCGGAAGAAATCCTTTTCTACATGCGCTCGCTCGGCATCGGTCCACACGCTCGAATCGCGGGTCGCGTCGTACGCTTTGGCAAGCTCGATCACGCCCACCGACTCGTCGAGGCTTTGGACATACCGGCGTCCTCCGAGCATCGCGAGCCAACCGGTGCGTCCCCAGCGGTCGCGTCGGGCCGGGTAGGTGTGGTAATCATCCGCCAGCTTGAGCAAGATGCGTTTGGTTTCTTTCGCAAACGGATCGTCGCCGCTTAACGTGTATGCCCACGCAAGTTTGGTGATGGCCCGTTCCAGTTCATGGTGCTGCAGGCACCGATACGCAATCACTTCTCGCTCGCCCGTGTAGCGCTTCTTGCACTTCGGGCATTCATGCTCCTTGGGCGAAATCGCATGCAGCGACGTGCCGTCGTCCCGGCAGGCGTAATCGAACACCCAACCGCCATAGCCGTCCGGGACGCTGATCGGGCTCGTGATGAGCGGCTGCGCGGCGTTGATCGCGGAATCGCGTTTGGCCGCAAACTCGGGCGAGGCTTTGAGTTCCTTCAGTTCATCCGCGCTGATCGCGACACGCGGGCGGGGATCGAATTTCGGTGGCGGGCCGGTGTAGGAGTCGGCGGCACATGCGCTCGCTGCCGCAACCAGCATGATGCCGTTTGTGGTCGAGCGCTTTAGCGCGGACTGGAATTGATGGAGATACATGCAGACCGCGCTGAAGCGCTCGACTTCAGACCTACGTACTCGCTTCTTTCTGTTTCAGCTCGCGGATGCGGTCGCGGAGCACGGCGGCGCGCTCGAACTCCTGCGTCTCGATCGCTTTGCGGAGTTGCTGTTGGAGCCGATCGAGTTCGGGCACCGGACGCGCCTTCTGGATCTGCGACTCGATTTCTCCGAGCGCTTCGAGCGAACGTTCCCGCTCGAACTTGAACGTCGGGTTGTCCATTTCGGGCAGCGCTTCGATTTTGCGAATCGCGTCGCGGATGATCTTGAGTGCGCTGTCGGGTTTCTGATGTTCGAGTTCGAGCATCGCGCGCGCGACGGCGTTCATGCGGGTGATGTACGGACGCCACGGCTCGAGGTTCATCTGGTCTTCCTCACGGTCGGCGTAGCGGTTGACAAAGTCGAAGAGCCGCAGGTTGCGGGTGGTGTCGCGGATGACGCGCTTCCAGTCTTTGACCTGGAACAGGTGGAAATACCGGTAATAGAACAGCACTCCCTCGGCGAACAGCTCGGCGCACTCCTCGGGATCGAGGGTGAAATCAACCTCCTTGCCGACGGCGCGGGCCTTGGTCAACCGTTCCATTTGGTATTCGAGCGCCGACTCCCTGCCGTACGGACGCAAGCCATCGGGTCGGCCTTCGAGTTCGTACTGTTGGATGCCGAGCGGTTCGCGCACCTGCATGATCTCGCGCCCGTCGGCACCGGGGACGATGCGGACGTTGTTCTCGGGTTCGTACGGCCAACCGTCCAGAAGTCTGCGAAGGTCAACGCTGTCGCTCACGCCTCAAACCTGCGTGGAAAATGGGCAACGCGCAAGCAGATTTTCCGTTCACCCACGTCGTCGTCGGGTTTCGGCGTGGCTCTCTCCGACGCGCCCTCCAGTTCCGGGCGTCGCAGTGGCAAGAGCATTTTCGGCGTGGATTCGTCACGTGGAAACGATTACCGTTCACGCCGTGAAACCCATCATCGCCACGGGCCAGTTCCCCGTTGATGGCGACATCCGTCAAACCCTGCGCCACGTCGAACGTCAGATGCGCGAGACGAAACGCTGCGGTGCGCAGGTGATTTTCCACTCGTATCACAACGGCAAGTGGGTGAACGACGCCCGATCGCGGCGGCGAACCTCTCTGTGAAGGAACGATGAAGATCGGACAAATTGAGTCGATTGTTGTCGCGCATCCTGTCCGCGAGGAGCGCATCGTGGTCTCGGCGGCGGGACGGCACAGCGAGTCGGTTTTCCTGACTGTCGCCATCGAAGACGATACCGGGCTACGCGGTTACGGCGAGGCGGCCACGACGTTGCTCTGGAGCGGCGAGTCGGCGCACACGGCGAAATGGCTGGTGGATTCCGTGTTCGCGCCGCGATTGGTCGGCGCGAATTTCGATCATCCACGCGAGGCGCTGGCCTTGATGGACGTGGCAACGCATGGTAACCCGTTTGCAAAGTCCGCCGTGGACTGCGCGCTGTGGGATTTGTGGGCGAAGCAGCAGGGCGTGCCCGCGTGGAAGCTCTTCGCCGACCGCGAACCAGTGCGCACGATCCCAAGCCGGGCCAGCATCGGGGCGTATCCCGTGGAGCGAACCGTCGCATTGGCGCGCGAGTTCTGGGACGCGGGCATCCGCGCGCTGAAGTTCAAGACGGGCGTGGCCGGCATGGATGACGTTGCGCGACTCCGGGCGGTGCGCGAGGCGTTGGGCGATGAGCCGGTATTCACGATTGATTCCAACGGCGCATTTCACGATGCCACGGCGGCGGTCAAGCACATCGAGTCGCTGCTTCCATTTCGGCTCGCGCTCGTCGAACAACCGACCCATCGCGATCGCATCGCTCTGATGGCCGAGGTGAAGAGACGCGTTGATGTCCCCATGCTTGCCGACGAATCCATTTTCACGCCCGAGCATCTCGCCGAGGCGATCATGCTCGACGCCTTCGACATTCTCTCGATCTATCCCGGCAAGAACGGCGGCTTCACACGCTCGCTCGACATGGCGCGCACCGCCGCGGAAAACGGCAAGCCGTGCGTGATCGGTTCGAACCTCGAAAGCGATCTTGGCCAGGCCGCAATGGCGATGCTGGCCGCCGGCTTGGGCGCGTTCCCCATCCCGAAACTGACGAACGATCTCGGCTCGGCGATGTATTACGGGAAGTCGGCCACCACGCCGCCGTTGCGTTTCGAGAACGGCGAACTGCACATCCCCACCGGCCTCGGCTTTGGTGTCACCCCAATCGCTTGTGACACGGTAGCCCCGAAGGGGCGACACAGATGAAACGCCATCGCGTCGTCCTGATCGGCTGCGGCAACATCGCCCTCGCGGGACACATCCCCGCGCTCCTCGCCCACCCGCGCTTCGATCTCGTCGCACTCTGCGATGTTCGACCTGAACGACTCGATCTGGCGCGGAAAGCGTGCGGCCGCGACTTGCCGTCCGAAACCAATTACCAATCACTAATCACCAATCACCACCCAGTCGCCTGCATCCTCGCCCTCCACCCCGAGCACAGCGTCAACATCGCGATAGACCTTCTCCAGCGCGGTATCTCCGTTCTCGACGAGAAACCGCTCGCGGCGACCCTCGAAGACGGGACGAGACTTGCCAAAGCTGTCCGCGCATCCAAAGCGCCCTATCAGGTGGGGTTTGTGTTTCGCTATTGCCCGCTTCTGCGCGACGTAGCGGAATGGACGCGTGGCTTCGGCAGTCCGCGCCTCTATCAGGTGGCGATCTACGACGAACGCCCCAGCCAGCACCTCACCGACGGTCAGGCGATGATCCAGAACCTGCTCCGACGTTCCTCGGCGATCACGCACGAAGGATCGCACATCGTGGATTGGATGGGTTTGCTCAATCCGTCGCCGCTCCGCACTGTGAAAGCCAGCGCGATCCAGACGTCGCCCGAGTTTGCCGGGCCAAACTTCTGGCTCGCGCAATTCCAGTACGCCGACGGAACGGTGCTCGACCTCACCATCGGATGGCTCGTCGAAGACCTGCCGCCGTGTTCGATGCGCATCCTCGGTCGCGGCGGCCTGCTCGACTTGGAGTTGTTTCGCGGCACCGGACATCTCGCGATCGGCGGCTCAGCGAAGCCGATTCAAACGCAACCCTACGCCCAGGCATGGGCCAGCCAGTTGGACCGATTCGCCGAGGCCGTGGACACGGGACGAGTCACCGGCGCGACAATCGCCGATGGGCTCCGCGCATTGCACGCCACGATCGCGTGCGAGCGGTCGTGGATGCAACGCCGCACCATCGGACTCAAAGAAGGACTCCTGACCTGATCTGGTCTCCACTCACTCGATCTTCCAGAGTCACTGAACGGCGTGTGGCCACTCTGTAGGCAGTGCGCCCGCCCGCCTGATCAGTGTTCGTCGGACTAATCTTGCCCATCCTCATCTAATCCCACGCTCCAAACAGTAGTCCGGATGAAAATCCGGATCACCGGCGCCGCAGGCCGACTGGGCAAAGCTGTGCGCAAGGAACTGGCCGCCGCAGGCCATCACCTCCGGCTGGCCGACGTTGTCCCGATTGACCATCCCGAAGGCCAGAGCCTTCAGCTCGACCTCGCCGACGGCAACGCCGTGTTGAAGGCGATGGAGGCAATCGAGGCCGTGGCCCACCTCGCCTGGGGCGGCAAGCATTCCGAGGGGCAACTCAATTTCATGCAGGGCAACTTTGACGTTATTGAACTCCGCATAAGTAATGCAACAATCAGGGCAAAGAAGCAGGCAACTCGGACTGCTCGATGCACCCGCGCAGCAGTTGCGGCGACGAGGCCAACCGGCGGATTTCTTCCCCGAGCACGTCCCTCAACTCGGCTTTGCTCTCGGGTCGCCCGTTGGCCAACCGCTTCTTGAGCTGATTCCACACGCCCTCGTCCTGTGCGCTCTCACGTTTTCTGCGGATTGATCGATGGGTTTTCTCGGGGCGATGGATTCTTCCCGCGAGTGAGGGTGACGATTTTCTCCTCTCCTTCGAGGCCGGTTTCCGATGGGTCGCGACCCACCCGGCGGTCCCCATTTGCGGGAACCGCCGAGGGGGCTTTTCTGGCCGACCGCCTCGGCGCGAGGCTACGGTCTGACAGCCCCACCGCGGCGCTCCGGTTGCATCCCTGCAGAGCCGTATCCTCCGGGTGGGTCGTCGGCCCATCCAGGCCAGTTATCGGGTCTCGTTTCCGCGGGGCACGGTCACCCAGGGCAAGTGGTGGATCGCCTGCTGAATGTCGAAGCCATCGGGGTCTCGAAGCCATCGGGGGCAGGTCTCCATTTTCAATAATTTAGCCTCCGCCTGCCAGAAGCCAGCCCCCAAGAATCTTGAATATTTAGACCTGACCCCGATTCCGATTCCGCGGACCTGACCCCGATTCCGCTATCGAGGGCCGACCTCTTGGGGCACATCTCCCATTGCATCCGCCGGATCCACCGCGTGGCGTTGCACGCCGCCCCCACAAAGTAATTCTGCAAACGCATCTTCCCCAAACCACGATACCGCGCCTGCCGCGCCCCGTGCCCGCGACCCATCTCGCTCTGCGTCCCTTCGACCGCGTTGCGCTTGTTCTTCTCCGCCGCAAACGCCTCCGTCTGCTGCTCCCGACGCCGCGCTGGCAGCAACTCGTGATGTTCGCCCACCACCAACGTCCGATGCCGCTGGTCTTTTCCAACGCATTTCTCCCGCCGCGCACACGCATGACGATGCGTGCTCCACTCGAACCGATCGCTTTCACGGGCCCGGCCTCGTCGCTGGCCACCGCCCCCGCGCGCCTGCGGGCGATCTTCGCAGCGGTAGGGGTTCCGCAGCAGAATCAAACCTCTCTCCCTACCCCGATCAGATCAGAGGAGCAAACTGACCCAAGATTGTCGGAGGCGTTCCCCGAACGCCGACCATGAACTCTGTTCCTTACAGCCACCGCGCCAACTTCCTCCGCAGAAACTCCTTCGCCCGGTACAACCGCGACTCGACGGATTTCACCGAGCACCCCATCACCTCGCCGATCTCGGCATGCGACATCTCTTCATACTCACACAACAGCAATACCGTCTTCTGGTCGGGCGGCAACTGCTCAATCGCCCGCTGCACCGCGACGGCCTGATCCGCGATCCCGGCTGCCTTCGACGGGTCCGCCTTCGCGTCCAACGCCGATTCCAGTTCCCGGTCCGCTTCTTCCCCCGTCACCACGGGTCGCCGCTTTCGTAGTCGGTCCACGGCGAGGTTGCGGGCGATGGCGAACAGCCAGGTCGTGAACTTCGCCTGCGGCCGGTAGAGATCGGCGGTGCGGTAGAGTTTGATGAACACTTCCTGCGCGACGTCGTCCGCCTCGTCGGCGTCGCCGAGCATGCGATAGACGAACGCGTGCACGGGCGACTTGTATTTCGACACCAGCTCGGTGAACGCGGCTTCGTCGCCCCGCGCCACGCGATGCATCCGGTCGTGGTCGGGGTTGGTTGTCCTGCTGATCGCTGATGGCTGATCGCTGATGAGGCGGTTGTACCAAACCACATTGCGCTTGCAAAGCCGCCCGCACTTACTAATTTGGCGATGGACGAATAACCCTAATCACAGGAGCCTGCCATGACTTCCAGCTATGCTTACCCCGAGACGCTTGTCTCGACTGAGTGGGTGGCGCAACACAAAAACGACAAGAACGTTCGGCTCGTCGAGGTGGACGTGGACACCACCGCCTACGCGCAGGGACACATCCCCGGCGCGGTGGGCTGGAACTGGACGTCCCAACTCTGCGACGGCGTCCGCCGCGACATCACGCCCAAGGGCGATTTCGAAAAGCTCTGCGGCGCGAGCGGCATCGCCAACGACACCACGGTGATTCTTTACGGCGACAACAACAACTGGTTCGCCGCGTGGGCGTTCTGGCAGTTCAAACTCTACGGCCACAAGGACGTGCGGCTCATGAACGGCGGACGCAAGAAATGGCTCGGCGAGAACCGCGAGCTGACCAAGGACGAACCGAAGCCCGCAGCGACGAAGTACACGGCGAAGGACCCCGACCTCAGCATCCGCGCGTTCCGCGATCTCGTGGCCGAGGCGTCGAAGACCGGCAAGCAGAACCTCGTGGACGTCCGCAGCCCGCAGGAGTTCAGTGGAGAAGTGATCGCGCCTCCCGGCATGACCGAGACGGCGCAACGCGGCGGACACATTCCCGGCGCGAAGAGCATGCCGTGGAGCAAGACCGTCAACGAGGACGGTTCGTTCAAGTCCGTCGAGGAACTCAAGGCGCTCTACGACAGCGTGGGCGTGGACTCGAAGAAGGACACGATCGCCTATTGCCGGATCGGGGAGCGTTCGTCGCACACCTGGTATGTGCTCAAGTATCTGCTCGGCTACCCGAACGTCCGCAACTACGACGGTTCGTGGACCGAGTGGGGCAACCTCGTCGGCGCGCCCATCGAGCGCACGGCGCCGGTAAAAAAGTAGCCCTGCCGGCGCGCGGCGAGCAACCATGCTGACCATCGCCGCCTCGCTGCTGGAGCGGATCAAGGCCCATGCGGTCGAAGCGTATCCGGCGGAGTGCAACGGATTGATCGTGGGGGAGTATCCTGCGTTCGCCGTGCGGGCGGTGTGCCCGGCCCGAAACGCCCATGACGGAGACACACGGCATCGCTACCGGATTGATCCGGCAGAGCATTTGCGGGTTGAACGGGAAGCACGAGCGTACGGTGGGAGCGTGATTGGCGTGTATCACTCCCACCCGGACAACCCACCTTCCCCGTCGGCGTACGACCGGGAACACGCCTGGCCGGGCTACCTCTACGTCATCGTTTCGGTGCGCGACGGAACCGCGGACCAGCTTCGGTGCTGGACACTGCGGGAGGACGGAACGGACTTTGATGAAACGACGTTGGATGTGGTAGCGTCTGATTAAGGCCAGAGATGAAACACGGATGGCAGAAATGACCGCGAACGAGATCCAGATCCAGCTCAGCTCCAGCGGCACGGCCGCCCCGCTGAAGGATGCTTCAAGCCGAGGCACGCTGCAAAGCCCTGCGCGTCTTGGCTGGGTCTTGCCGGCAATCCAACACCCGGTACACGATGGCTACGTCTTCCGGGTCGAGCCGATAATAGATCGCGTAAGGAAAGCGCTTGGCCAGCAGGCGATGAAATCCAAAGACCTTCCGATGCACACCGGCGTACAGCGCCAGCGAGTCAATGTCCGCAAACAACGAATCCAGAAAATAATCTCCCACCTCCTCGCCTTGCCGGTCTTAGAACCGTCGTCCTGCCGCCAGGTCGCGGGCGGCCGACGTGAGGATGCGAACCTTCACGCCGGTCGTTTCCGCAACTCGGCTTTGGCCTGCTCCCAGTCGAGCACCTGCTCTTCGCCCTTGGCCAACCGTTGTTCCGTTTCGGCCAGAGCGGTCTCGTGCCAAGCCGGCGACTCCACCTCGGCCTCGTCCCGGCTGAGGTCGTCCCACAACGCTTCCATCAGGCGCAATTTCTCCCGGCGCGGCATCTGGCGAATTTCTGCTCCGCTCATGCGCCCGAACCTATCACAGCCACGCCCTCTCGCGCAAGCCGTGCCAGCCGAAGTTTTGAGCACCTCCGACATCAGAGAGAAGACAGCAAAGGAAGCGAAGCTATGGGTAGCAAAAGCGCCCCGCTCAAGGAGCGGCGACACGGTGACCACCGTGCCGTCGATTGCAAGTGGCAGAACGCAATCCCATTTTGAAATCGAGTAGGCGATGGAAAAGACGTTGCAAGTTCTCGATCTGATAGCTGGGGTTGGTCTAACGGCTTCAGGGTTGGGTTTCTTGTTCCTGTGGTATAAGGAGCGCAAATACCCGGACAGGAAAAAAGATTGGGTTTTGTTGCACGTTCATTGGTGTGGTGATTTTGATCGGCCATTTCTTCCTTTGACTCGGACCAACAGGCTAACACTCTGAGGACTTTTATGCACCCACTCCCAACACTCACCCCGGACGAAATCAAACGGTACAGCCGGCATCTGATCCTGCCCGAGGTCGGGCTGGAGGGACAGCAGCGGCTCAAGGCGGCCAAGGTGCTGCTCATCGGCTCGGGCGGACTCGGTTCGCCGCTCGGGTTGTATCTCGCAGCGGCGGGCATCGGCACCATCGGCATGGTGGACTTCGACGTGGTGGACTTCTCGAATCTCCAGCGCCAGATCATGCACTTCACCCCGGACGTGGGCAAACCCAAGCTCCAGAGCGCAGAGGAAAAGATCAAGGGCATCAATCCGAACGTGAAGTTCATCCCCTACCCCGCACGGTTCACCAGCGAGAACGCGATGGAGATCGCCCAGGATCAGGATTGGGATTTGATCATTGATGGCACGGACAATTTCCCGACGCGGTACCTCGTCAACGACGTGTGCGTGCTGCTCGGCAAACCGAACGTCTATGGCAGCATCTTCCGATTCGAGGGACAGGCCACGGTGTTCTGGGCCGAGAAAGGGCCGTGCTACCGCTGCCTCTATCCCGAGCCTCCTCCCCCCGGGCTGGTGCCGAGTTGCGCCGAGGGCGGCGTGCTGGGCGTGATCTGTGGCATCATCGGCTGCATCCAGGTCAACGAAGCCATCAAGCTCCTGCTCGGGCGCGGCAATCCGTTGATCGGCCGGCTCGTGCTGTTCAACGCGATGGAGATGAAGTTCAAAGAACTCAAGCTGCGCAAAGACCCAAGCTGCCCCATCTGCGGCACGAACCGCACGATCACGAAGCTGATTGATTACGAGCAATTCTGCGGACTCACTCGCGGCGAACCCGAGCCTGCGGCCGGGGCCGACATTGAGATTGACGTGAAGGCTTTCAAGCAGATGCTCGACCGCGGCGAGAGGCCGGTGCTGATTGATGTGCGCGAGCCCGACGAATACAACATCTGCAAGATTGACGGCTCAAAGCTGATCCCGCTCGCGCAGGTACCGCAACGGATGACCGAAATCCCCAAAGACAAGCCGGTGGTCATCCATTGTCATCACGGCGGCCGCAGCATGAAGGCCGTCCAGTTCCTCCGGCAACAGGGTTATACCAACTGCAAGAATCTCGCCGGCGGCATAGACGAGTGGTCGGCGCAGATTGACCCGAGCGTGCCGCGGTATTGATGCGTAACCGCGACCAAAGACACCAAACACGAAGTTGTGGACGCCGTCCCGGGCGGCAACGTGCTTCCGACCGACGCTGGGACGGCGTCCACGACAACAACCCCAAAAACGAGCAAGAGCGTGTCCACCCCAGACACACTCCTGCGGTTCGATCCCTGGACCGTGTTAGCAATTACGGCTTGGCTTCTTCGGTCTTCGGCTTGTCCTTGTCGGGCTTCGGGCCGCGTGCGCCGGGGGGACCGCCCCGACTCTTTCGCTCCTCTTCCAGGATCTTCTTCTGCTCGTCACTGAGTACGGACCTGACCTGATCCATATACTGATCGCGGATCGGCTTGAGACCGGCGTACACCTGTCGGCTTTTCTCGGCGGCAACCTTCTTCTTCTCGGGATCGTCGGATTTGCGCGCCTCTTCCCGGGCGGCTTTGGCGGCTTCGGCCTCGGCCTTATGCGAGTCCATGTACTCCTTGCGGGCCTTGTCCCAACTCTCCTCGATGGCCTCGATCTTCTTCGATTGATCGTCGCTGAGATTCAGCTTCGCGGTCACCGACTTGGGCAGGAGGTTTTCACCACGCGGCGCCCGCTGCCCGTGCGGCGGACCTCCGCCCGGTTTCTTGGCGGGCGGGCCTTCGGCCCGTAGCGCTGGCGACGCCAGCAGCAACGAACCACTGATTGCGAGCAATACGACTTTGTTTTTCATTCCGATTCCTTTCATGGTTTGGGGTTTGGGTTTTGAGACGGTTTTGGGGTTGCGAGATTCATTCCTTCTTACAGCGCTTCGCCCGGTGGCGCTGGCGACCGCTCGCCTGACGATGGCGGTGCAGTTTCGCCGCTCTCAGGTGGAGGGCCGGGACGGTTGTGGGGACGATCGCCGCGGAACGGGCGTGCCTCGCCGCCGGCGTCTTTGGATGGCGGCAACGGGTGCGGGTCGCGGGCGAATTCGTTGAACATCGTCATGGCTTTCTCCTCAAGCTCCTTGCGATAGGCCTGGAGTTGCTCGCGGAGTTTGCCGCGTTCCTCGTCGGTTGCGTCGGGCTTCAACTGGGACTTCAATTCGCGCTGGCGACGAAAGACCTGCTGTTCGATCTCCCGGCGTTTCTCGAAATAGAACTGCCGAATCCAGCGCAACTTCTCCGGCTCGGGTTGGAGACCGAGCTCCTTGAGCCGCCGGGTCAGATCCTGCTCGGCCTTTTGCCGCATCTCCTGCTGTCGGGCACGCACCTTCTCGCGTTCCTCGGGAGGCATCTGCTCCCATTTCTGCCGCGATTCCTTCATGCGTTCCCGCATCTGGTCGCGCTGCTCGGGCGGCATCTTTTGAAACCGATCCAGCCCTTCGCGCAGCCGGTCCCGTTGCTCGGGTGTCAGGTTGCGATAGCGCTCGAACTTCGACAGAATCTCGTCGCGCTCTGCCGGCGAAAGCCGCGACCATTCCTCGAGCAATTTCAGGAATCGCTCCTGTTGCTCCGGCTCGAGCGAGTGGAAAAACTTCCCGCGCGCGTGTGGACGCCCGGCAGGCGGGCCTTTGCCCGGCTCGGTTGGCTCCGCCGTCGGTGGAGCGGGAGGAGGCGACGATTCTTCGGAGCGACCCACTCCGACGAGCGAACCAATGCACGCGGCAGTAATGAACAGAGTGCGAGCGTTCATAGAGTGTCTCCGTTGGAAAGAATCGGGGTGCTCATCAGGATCAGGTCGGGATCATCGGCCTGTGCCACGCTGAACAGCTCGGAGAAATACTCCGCCTTGGCGCGCTTCTCTTGCTCGACGCGATTATGATGGCGAACGCCGAGCGCGGCAACGCACAGGAGCGCGATGGTGGTGACGCCGAGCGCCCACCGCAGCCAGTACCGGGCGTCCGTTCCCCAGAGCGACTGGCGTTGCGGCGTTTCATCGAGTTGACGCAGCACGCGGTCGGCGAATCCATGCGAGGGTTCGATCTTGCTCGCGCGACCCAGCAGCGTCCACAGAGCGCGTTCCCCGGCAAACGCCGACGCACAGGCGGCACAGCGCGCCAGGTGCGCTTCGAGATCAGCGCGGATGCGGTCGTCCAATTGTCCGCTCAACGCGGCTTCGAAGTGCTGTTGGTATTCGCTGCAATTCATGGCTTCTCCTGATTCAACACTGACATCATCGAAAAGTTGCGTGTCTTGGAGAGCGCCTTACGGCGTCGCTACGAGCCCAGATAATCACGCAGTTTCTCCTTCAACGTCTGCCGTGCCCGGTGGAGCAACGATTTCGTCGCTGAGACCGAGCAACCGATCACCTCCGAAATTTCCTCGTACGACATCTCCTCGTGCCGGAGCAACGTCAACGCCGTGCGCTGGTTCTCGGGCAATGCGCGGATCGCCTCCTGCACCTTCGCCTCCAGTTCGCGCTGCTCCAGTTCGTCCGACGGAGACTTCGCGCGCGCATCGGCAAATTGCTGTCCGTGGGATTCATCGGTCTCTTCGCCCAACTTCTCAATGGACTCGGCGTGGTGACGCTGGCGTCGGCGCAGTTCGTTGAGCGTGGTGTTGCGCGCGATGGTGAAGAGCCAGGTCGAGAACTTCGCCGTCGCCTTGTAACGACCCGCCGATCGGTACACCTGCAGGAACACCTTCTGCGCGAGGTCCTCCGCTTCCCACGAATCGCCGATGCTCTGATGGCAGAAGCGGATCACCGCCCGCTGATGACGCTCGATGAGCTGGCGGAACGCGTCGCGGTCGCCGTCGCGCACACGCAGCATGAGCTCCGCGTCGAGGTCGGTCATGGGCACCCCTTGTACGGGAAGCGTTGCGTCGAGGCAATGCTCCATAGAGTTTCCTTCTTGAACACCATCCTCGCGCAAAAGTTCTGAGAGCGTACCGTCCCAAGCGAGCACTCTTGGAGGAGCCGCTCCCCGAACGGCGACCATGCGAGATCGCGCTTCGGGGAAGCCCTCCTACAAAGCGGCGGGCCACCACCACAAAATCAACACCCCTCCCGCCAGCGCCAGACCGAACAACAACGCCATGCGCGCGAACAAAGCGCGCCGCCCCAGAAACGCCACGATGCCGGCTTTGAAGATAAGATTCGCCATCGAAGCCACGAGGATCACGCGCCAACCGTTGTCCACGCTCAGGCGACCGCTCTCCACCAACTGCGCCGTGGAAAGCGTGATGGCGTCCATGTCCGTCAATCCCGACAGCACCGCGACGACGAACAAACCGCTCGCGCCGAAGTGTTCTTTCGCGGCGGCGGCGGCGAGAACCACGACCGCGTAGAGCGCACCGAAGATCAGCGCCGACTTCAACTCCGCCGGGTTGCCGTGCGTATTTGCCCCCGCTTTCTGGTGATGCGTGAACCGATAGATGCCCGCCGCAACCGAGACGCTCACGAGGAGCATGGCACACAACGGCGGCGCGAGTCGCGCGAAGCTCGTGGGTGCCACCGCCCCGATCTCGATCAGCACACGTACGAACACCACCGTGGACGCAAGCATTATGACCAGCGCAGCCAGGTTCACGATGTCGGGAGTGTCCTTCGTTCGACGCGCATAGCTGACCGTCGTCGCCGTGCTGGAGACCAGCCCGCCGAGCAATCCTCCGAGCAACGTTCCCGCACGCGCGCCGAGCCATTTCTGAGCCACGTAACCGGAAAGACCGATCCCCACAATCAGCACGACCATCAGCCAGACCTTGAACGGGTTGAGCACGTCGTACGGACCATAGGTTCGATTCGGCAGCACCGGTAAGATCACCAGCGTGATCAACGTGAACTGCATGATCGCCTCGACGTCGGTCTCGCCGATCGTGGCGACAAAGCGATGCATCGGTCGCTTGAGCTGGAGCAACACCGCCACCGCGCCGCCGACCGCGACTGCGGCGCCCATGTGTCCGACAACCAGGTATGCGCCGACACCGAACATCAGCAGCGCTGCCATCTCAGTGGTGAGGCCGGGATCGAGATCGCCTGCTTTCACCCGGGCGAGATTGGCGATGACGAACAACCCGGCGACGGCGACGAGTCCCGCCGCCAGCACCCATCCGCCGAGATCGAGTGAAAGCTGGCCACAGATTGTTCCGAGCAGCGTGATGAGGGGAAAGGTACGGATGCCCGCCACCGAAGCTTCGGTGCGTTCGCGTTGCAGACCGACGAGCAACCCCAGCAGCAGCGCGAGTCCGAGTTGGAGAAAGACGTGTTCTGTCATTCGCCCTGACCAATGTAGGGGAGCGTCGAGCGGCGCACAAGGCAAGTTGTAGAGGCCGCCGTCCACGGCGGCTATGCCCGCTCGATCTTTCAGATTTGCCGCCGGTACGGCGACCTCCACAACCTCCTCTCCACGTTCTTCAACAAGCTTGGCTTCTCGCCTTCGAGCCGTATCATGCGCCGACCATGAAAGTCACCAAAGTCATCTGCCAGATCCTCCGCATCCCCACCGTCGAAGCAAAGACGGCCGGCACGCAGGACACCATCGTCATTCGCGTCCAGACCGATGAAGGCGTCGAGGGGATCGGCGAGGCGGACGCGTCGCCCGAGGTGATCAAATCCATCATTGACGCCCCGTTCAGTCACAACATCGCCTCTGGTCTGCGCGAGCTGGTGGTCGGCGAGAACCCGCTCGAAACCGACCGGCTCTGGGCGAAGATGTACCGGCGTTCGATGTATTTCGGGCGACGCATGGCAGGCGTCGCGGCCATCGCGGGCATTGACATGGCGCTGTGGGACATCAAGGGCAAGGTCTATGGCCAACCGATTCACCGGCTGCTCGGCGGGAAGCGTCACGACAAGATTCGGGCGTATGCTTCCATCCTCTTTGGAAAAAACGGCAGCGAGACCGCGAAGATCGGACAACGCTGGAGCAAAGCCGGCTACACCGCGATCAAGTTCGGTTGGGAGCCGATGGGCCAATCCGAGGCGCTCGACATCGAGTTGGTGAAAGGAGCGCGCGACGGGTTCGGCGACGGCACCGTCTTGATTGATGCCGGCTGCGTGTGGGACGCCCGCACCGCGTTGCTCCGCGCAGAGAAATTCCATCAATCCAACATCGGCTGGCTCGAAGAACCGCTCCACCAGGACGACCTCGACGGTTACATCTGGCTGCGCGACCGGTCGCCCGTTCCCATCGCCGCGGGGGAAGGCGAGTGCGGACGCGCTGCGTGGAAACCGTGGATCGATCGGCACGCGCTGGACATCTACCAGGTGGACCTGGCGCGCAATGGATTCACCGACTCGGACTATGTCCGCCAACGCGTCGAGGAAAGCGGCGCGCGTTTGTGCAATCACTGCTACAAGACGCCGATCAGCGTCGCCGCCTGTCTCCACTGGTTGAGCACCTGCCGGGATGCGTTCCTATTCGAGGATTGCGTCGAGGACTCGCCGTTGCGGCACGACCTCACGAACGAACGCATGCAGGCCGACAAAGATGGCTTCATCCGCGTGCCCGACGCCCCCGGCCTCGGTGTGACGTTGAACGAGAAGTTCGTGAAGAAGTATCTGCATTCAGAATCGGGCCGATGAGTGGAATGCTTGCAGGCAATTCGGCACTCGTTACCGGCGGCGGCACGGGCATCGGCCGCGCCATCGCGGTGCGGTTCGCCGAGGAAGGCGCGAGCGTCTGTGTCGTGGGGCGACGCGAAGAGCCGTTGCGCGAAACCGCCCGGCTCATCGGCCGCGCCTGCACTTGGCAGCGATGCGACATCTCGCACCAGGCTGAGTTCGAGGCTGCCATCCATGCGTTGCCCCGGCTGGACATTCTGGTCAACAACGCCGCCGCCGCGTTTGGGCTCGACGCGCTCAGGGACGACATCGCGAAGTGGAAAGAGATGCTCGACACGAACATGATGGGGCCGCTTTACGGTTGCCGGGCCGCCGCGCGGAAGATGGTCGCGCAGGGCGGCGGCGGTCGGATCATCAACGTCACCTCGATCCACGGCAACCTCGCCGAAGTCGGCAGCGTCCATTACGGGATGGCGAAAGCGGCGGTCAACCAGATGTCCCGAGCGCTGGCCAACGAATGGGCGCCGCACGGCATTCTCGTCAACGTCATCGCCCCCGGCTTCGTGGACACGCCGATGAGCCGCGTCTCGGGCGTCAATGAACTGGAAACGGATTGGTTCAAGGACATCTACGTGAAACGCCGCAAAATCCCGCTCGCACGGGCGGGTCGTCCCGAGGAAATTGCCGAGGCGGCCTTGTTCCTCGCGAATCCGCGCAACACCTACATGACCGGTCACGTGCTCACCGTGGATGGCGGACTCTCGATCGTTTTCTAGAGCCCGGCTTTTCACTTGCAATCAATCCGGGCTGTCCTAAATTTCCGCTCCCGGAACCGAACTCAACATTTTGAAAAAACGATTTCCAAACAGTTCAACTGCAGCACGCGATGGGAGGAATTATGACGACCGAAAGTAAATGCCCGGTAATGAACGGGACTCACCAACACACGGCGGCGGCGGCTCCGTCGAATCAAGACTGGTGGCCGAACCAGGTGAACCTGAAGCTGCTTCGTTCAAACTCTCCCGCGTCCGACCCCATGGGGGCGGAGTTCAACTACGCCGAGGAGTTCAAAAAGCTCGACCTCGATGCGCTGAAGAAGGACATCGAGAAGGTAATGACGACGTCGCAAGACTGGTGGCCGGCCGACTTCGGCCACTACGGGCCGCTGTTCATTCGCATGGCCTGGCACGCCGCCGGCACGTACCGCATCCACGATGGTCGCGGCGGCGCGGGGACGGGGATGCAACGTTTCGCGCCCCTCAACAGTTGGCCCGACAACGCGAACCTCGACAAAGCACGCCGTCTCCTCTGGCCGGTCAAGCAGAAGTACGGCAGGAAAATCTCGTGGGCCGACCTGATGATCTTTGCCGGCAACGTCGCCCTCGAATCAATGGGCTTCAAGACTTTCGGCTTTGCCGGCGGACGCGCGGATGTCTGGGAGCCCGAAGAGGTGTACTGGGGTCCCGAGCGCAAGTGGCTCGCCGACGAGCGCTACAGGGGTGACCGCGAGCTCGACAAGCCTTTCGCGGCCGTTCAGATGGGCCTCATTTACGTGAATCCGGAAGGACCAAACGGCAACCCGGATCCCGTCGCCGCCGCCAAAGACATTCGCGAGACGTTCCGCCGCATGGCGATGAACGACGAGGAGACGGTGGCGCTCATCGCCGGCGGACACACATTCGGCAAGACCCATGGTGCGGGCCCGGCAAGCCATGTCGGCCCCGAACCTGAGGCGGCGCCGCTCGAGCAGCAAGGCCTCGGCTGGAAGAGCAGCTACCGCAGCGGAAAAGGTGGCGATGCCATCACCAGCGGTCTCGAGGTCACCTGGACCACGACGCCGACGAAGTGGAGCAATAACTTCTTCTGGAATCTGTTCAGCTTTGAGTGGGAACTGACGAAGAGCCCGGCCGGCGCGAACCAGTGGAAGCCAAAGGGTGACGCAGGCGCCGGGACCGTGCCGGACGCGCACGACCCGTCCAAGCGTCACGCGCCGTCCATGCTGACCACCGACCTCTCGCTCCGGTTCGATCCAGCCTACGAGAAGATTTCCCGGCGCTTCATGGAGAACCCGGATCAGTTCGCCGACGCGTTCGCCCGCGCGTGGTTCAAACTCACGCACCGTGACATGGGCCCGGTCTCGCGGTATCTCGGCCCGCTGGTGCCGAAGGAGCAACTCTTGTGGCAGGACCCCGTCCCGCCGGTGACGCACAAACTGATCGGCGCAAAAGACATTGAAGCCCTCAAGAAAAAGATCCTCGCGTCGGGACTGTCTATCGCACAACTTGTCTCGACCGCCTGGGCGTCGGCGGCCACGTTCCGCGGCACCGACAAGCGCGGTGGCGCCAACGGCGCTCGCATTCGCCTCGCGCCGCAAAAGGATTGGGAAGTGAACAATCCCGCCGAGTTGGCGAAGGTGCTCAAGACGCTGGAAAAGGTCCGCAAGGACTTCAAGAAGCCGGTCTCGCTGGCCGACGTGATTGTGCTGGCCGGCTGCGCGGCCGTCGAGCAAGCCGCGAAGAATGCCGGGTTCAACGTGAAGGTCCCCTTCGCGCCCGGCCGCACCGATGCGTCGCAGAAGCAGACCGACGTCGAATCGTTCGCCGTGCTCGAACCGACGGCGGACGGGTTCCGCAACTATTCCGCCCACGGCCCGAAGTGTCCGGCGGAGCATCTGCTGGTGGATCGGGCGGCCCTGTTGACGCTGACCGCGCCGGAGATGACCGTGCTCATCGGCGGCCTGCGGGTCCTGAACGCGAACTACAAGAAGTCCCCGCTCGGCGTCTTCACCAAACGGCCCGAGACGTTGACCAACGACTTCTTCGTGAACCTGCTCGACATGGGCACGGAGTGGAAGCCCAAATCCGAAGCCGGCGACGTCTTCGAGGGTCGCGACCGGAAAACGGGCGCGCTCAAGTGGACCGGCAGCCGCGTGGACCTCGTCTTCGGCTCGAACTCGGAGCTTCGCGCCCTCGCGGAGGTCTATGCGTGCGACGACGCGCAGAAGAAGTTCGTGCAGGACTTCGCGGCCGCGTGGGCCAAGGTCATGAACCTCGACCGCTTCGACCTGGCCTGATCTTCGCGGAATGGTTTCAAAGCCCCTGCTCACAGCCTGCTGACGCCCGAAGCGAACGCGGAAGGCGACAGACAGTTCGACACGGTAGGGAACGGAACTGCAAAATGTAAATAGTAAAGAGTTGACCCCAATTAGATAGTGGGTACGGGATACGAAGTGTATGACCGCGGGGAATGAAGTTGTATCTCCGTTGAGGCTCCGGTAAGATAACAACATGACAAACGATATTCGTCAGAGACTCGCGGCACAGCCGTTCCTGCCTTTTGTCATACACACGGCAGATGGACGAGAGTACAAAGTGCCGACACCGGATCATGCTCATGTGTCGCCGCAGGGTGGCCGCGTGAGCATTTGGATGGACGACGAGACGGAATACATCCTTCCGGCATTGCTCATCAGCGTTTTGAAAATTCAAGCCAACGGACGACGTAAGAGGTAGTCAGTGGCCAACCAGGCGATGAATCCAAAACCGGTGCGCGCGATATACTCGCGCCCGAAAACAAACGCGGAAGGCATCAAGCAGTTCAAAGCAGTAGGGTGTTGGGAAATGCAAAGTGTAAAGAGTAAAGAGTTGACCCCGATGACAATCACATGACCGAGACCGACGAAGTCAACAACCCCGCCGTGCAGGGACGGTTGCCGTAAAGCAAGCAGTCAACCAGGAACTCCTCAACGACCAAAATCATTATGAAATCAATCATCCAATGCAGAATCCCCATCCTCGGTGCCTTGGCCGTCTTCGGCCTTACGACCGCCATCGGCGCCGCGACGGTCGGCGACAACTTCGACGACAATTCCAAGGATACCACGAAATGGGGGACGGACACCACGCCGCCCGGCGAGTTCACGGAAGAGAACCAGTCTGTGATTTACCGCGTGGAGGTGATCAGTAATCCGGTCAAGGGACCCGCCACGCGCCCCTGGATTCTCACGCATCTGCCTTACGACACCGACTGGGAAGCCTTGGTCTCGGCTAGTGCGGCCTGCACCTGCAACTTCATCGGCGAATCCATCGCCGTCGGCCTGCGCCTGACGAGCGACGAGAATGCGTCCGATATGATCGAAGCGGGGCAAGCGGGCTCGCGCACCGGCTTTTTCACGTCGGAACGACATGTCTTCTCGTACATCATCACGGGGGGCATTACGAACGGCTTCGCGCAATTCGATACCGGCATCACCAACACGTCGTGGGTGAACTTGTCATTCGACAGCGCCACCAAAGTGCTCACCGTGTCCACCACCCCCGACCTTGGCGTCACGAACAACCTGAATTTTACCCCGCTCGCTTCGTACGGACTGGCCGGCAGCGGCGGGGGAAGCGCCAACGTGAACTGGGGATTGACCTCCACGAGCACGTTCTCGATTGCCCTGCTCGCCATCGCCAACTCGGAGGTCTCCTCCGCCCAGAGTGCGTTTGACAATTTCAGCCTCACCGTTTTCACGCCGCCCAACCTCGCTCCTGTCGCAAGCAACGACGTTTATTCCACCGCCCAGAACACCCCGCTCAACGTCTCCGCCCCCGGCGTCCTCGGCAACGACACCGATCCTGAGTCCGATCCGCTCAATGCCGTTCTCGTCGACAATCCCGGTCACTCCTCCAGTTTCACGTTGTATTCCAATGGTTCGTTCGATTACACCCCGTCGATCGGGTTTGCGGGGATCGACTCGTTCACCTACCGCGCCGATGACGGGACCGACGTCAGCGCCCTCGCGACAGTCTATCTCAGCGTGGGCGCGGCCACGGCCACCGGGAGCGTCGTCGTTGTCGAACTCGATGCCACTCCGTTGGGCGTCAACCCGATCACACTCACGTTTTCCAACGTGACCGCGGCTGGCAGCACCAGCGTGATGCCGCTTGATCCGAGCGAAGCCGGCACCGTGCCTGGCAGCTACTCCATCTTCAGCAACCTGGTCTTCGACCTCTCCACCACCGCCTCCATCACGGGGGATGTGGACGTGTGTTTCACCCTGACCGGCTCGATCAGCTCGAACACCTTCGCGATGCTGCGCGTGTTGCACAACGAAGGCGGGATACTCGTGGATCGCACGATTCTGCCGCCCGACTCCCCCGCGCCCGATTTCGCCACGAAGACCCTGTGCGCGCGCGTGTCGTCGCTCAGCCCCTTTGCCATTGCGTTGTTCGACTCGGGACCACCTCTGCCCGACCTGACCGTGGCGATCACCAACGCCGACTTCACCTGCACCAACACCACCAAGGGAACGATCTGCACCAGCGCCGGGACGTGGACGTTCTCCAACAATGCCACCGAGTACGGCTCGGCGACCTTCAACCTGACCACCACCAAGCAGGAAAAACCCGGCAAGCCGCCCAAGTGGAAGTTGGCGGGATCGTTGAATGTGAACTCGTTCAGTCACGGCGCCAATCCGGCCTCGCTCGTGCAGGTGCATCTGTCCGACGACGCCACGCTGGACGGGGCCGACACTCCGCTGCTCAAGAAGCCGGTAAGCACGGCGGCGCTCGAGGCGGCGATTGCGAAGGGCAAGGCCGTGAAAGTGAAGCTTGGGGTTCCGAAAGGCGTGGACCTGACCGGCAAGCACCTGATCATCGAGGTGGACGCGACCGATCCCAAGACCGGCACGGATGCCGTCACGGAGTCGGACGAAACCAACAACACTGCCGCGTTCGGGCCGTTGCCGTAAGCGTCCATCGAAAACCGGGAACTCTCAACTCCCGCGCGACCCCTTTGGCTGGACGCTTCCGAGGGGCGGTGGGCTTGAGCGGTTTGCCATTGCGGCAGATGATCGGGAAATCCGGACCCGCTCTCTCCATCGGTTCGCCCACCTCAACCACGATTCACCTTCACATTGGATGCTCGCGCTGCGATTGGGGGACGCTATTTTCCCTTTGCGATCCCCGGACACCTGTGTTAGAGACTCGCTGTCAAGGCAGGCGGGAGACAATGGAAGGATCTGGAAACAATGCTGGGCATGAGTTGTGCCATGAACTGTCGCCCATCGTCTGCCAAACCACCTCCTCCTGCGACGAACGCCAATCAATGGGAACAAACCAATAGGAACAAACCAATGGGAACTCCTGTGAAAACGTGTCTCTCTATCTTCGGCGTCATTCTGGCGGGATTGAGCGTCTCCCCCGCTGCGCCTTCCGCAAACCATGGCCCCGTGCCGACTCTCGTCTCGCCGACCATCTTCCCCATCACGCTCGCGCCGAAGAAGAAGCTGAACGTGTCATACACCGCCACGATTGATTGCCCGAACGATCCGCTCAGCGACCTGGGTCATGAAGATTGCCGGACCACGGTGACCCTCAACCACGCCGCGCTCGACGGCCAGGCCGACACGGTGCCGGCCAACGACATTTGCCCGCGCCCGCCCAACCCCGCCACCGGCGACAAAGGCTGCGCCACGGGCCTCGAAGTCCGCACCGACGTATTTCTGAAACAGTAATTCACCAACAGGAGATCAACCATGAAACATCCACAAACAAGTCTCGCAATCCTCGTGGCAGTGCTGTGCGGCGCGGTGTCCGCTGGGGCCGGTGGGATTTATTTTGCCAACCCGACAGACACCATCGCCATCTCCGGACAATCGGAGATCACCACGGCCGCTACCTACGAGGTCGTGATCAAATTCCCCCCCTGTAATCGCGGCACGGGACGCGTATTCAACGAATGGCAGGCTTTTGCGGAGGACAAGCTTCTATCTGTTGGCCCGACGGGGTTGTGCGGGTACAACCATCCGTTGGGCGGCGGCACGGTGCTCTGCGTGAACACCAATCTGACCGCCGACAGCTTTCATCATGTCGCCTTCGTGTACGACGGCAGCGAAGAACGGTTGTACTTGGATGGCCAACAGGTCGCGCAACGCGCCATGTCCGGCAGCGTCGGTAACAGCGAAGGGCCAGGTCGGATCGGCGCGATCTTCCGCGATGGCGGCGTGCAGAGCTCGTTTGTCGGAATTCTGGACGCGGTCCGGCTCAGCCGCGTGGCGCGCTATGCCGGCAATGCGTTCACGCCGCCCACCGGCGATCTGACCAGCGATGCCGACACGGTGTTGCTCTACAATTTCAACGAAGCGCCCGGCAGCACAAACGTCGTGGATGAAAGCCCGCTGGGACGGACCGGTGCGTTGGGCGTCGGATTCGAAAGCGCCACGGCACCCACGTTCGTTGACGATGACTTCAATCCCTGCTGCGTGGCTCCGCCCGCGGGTCTGGTGACGTGGTGGCCGCTGGACGAACTCTGCGGCCCCACCGCGCGCGACATGGCCGGTGCCAACCACGGCGCACTTACGGGCACCAGCGTTGTGGACGGTCCGGTCGGCCGGGCGCGCCGATTCCTGCCCGGTAACGCACTCAGCGCCGCCGGCAGCGGCTCACTCAACATTACCAGCCAGCACGTCACGGTGGACGCTTGGATCAAGCTGGAAAACAGCCCGACGACCGCCCAGACCTTTACCGGCGTGATCGGCAAGAATGGCTTCCCGAACGCGCAGACCTACCAGATCGTTTTCGAGAGCGGCCCCCTCGCCGGCAACCCCGCCAACACGATTCCGACCAACCAATGGCAAATGGAATTCGTGTTGACCAACGACGGCGCAACGCGGCTTCACGACCAGACCACGGGCGTCATCCTCACGGTGGACGATCTCTACCATCACTTCGCCATGACCTACGACGGCGCCCACGTGAAGCTATACGTGGACGGCGCGCTGCGCTACACGCGCGCCTTCACCGGCAATCTGCTCAGCGCACCGGACGAGCCGGTGGTGGTGACCGGCTTCGCGCCGTTCTGCGCTGACGAAATCGAAATCTTCGATCGCGCCCTGTCCGCCGAGGAAATCGCGGCGATCTTCAACGCCGGCACAGCCGGCAA
>CAZOTB010000068.1:0-32682 GCA_964582645.1 uncultured Verrucomicrobiota bacterium
GAAGATGTATGCGATGCGCGACGGATTGTCGAGAATCGAGGAGCAACGGGACAGTGAGTTTGGGTCACAACGCAGGTCTCAGTAAAACCAGCCCTTGCCACTCGCTACGCTCGCGGCTACCAAGACCGCGTAGCCGCGAGCGGAAGCGAGTGGCCGGTTTGCAATCACCCGAACTTCCTGTTGCTTTCTCAGAACTCGTTGACCAGAGAACGCCCGAAGATGTGCGCCACGACACGGTCAAGCACCTCGAACGACTCTTCGCGGGCGGCGGTTACGTGTGCGCCTCCAGTCACAACATCACCGAGGCGGTGCCGGTCGAGAATTTCTACGCGATGCGCGATGCGCTTCACGGTTACGAGTTCCGACCGAGGGCGAAGGCGCCAGTATCGTCGCCATGAGCCCGAGCAGAACCGAAGTTGCGGGCATGACAACGTCTTGTCTTCCGCGGCGCTTCGTTCATACTGGCCGGCAAGACATGAAAACGACAATGAACCGTTGCTTTGCTGTTGTGATGCTGGTTGTGCTGCCGCTGATGCTGCTCTCGCCCGTACCAGGTCGAGCCGAAGAGAAGAAGACGCTCGCAGCCAAAACCGAAGCAGCAATCGAGCTGTTCAAGAAGACGGACTCCAAGATCGCCAAGTTGTTCTCTGACGCGGCCGGCTATGCTGTGTTTCCCAAGGTGGCCAAGGGTGCCGCTGGGATCGGCGCCGCGCAGGGCAACGGCCAGGTCTTTGCGAAAGGCAAGCTGATTGGAACCGCGTCACTGACCCAGGTGACCATCGGACTGCAATTGGGCGGGCAGACTTATTCTGAGGTGATCTTCTTCGAGACGACAGAGGCGCTCGAGGATTTCAAAGCCAGCAAGCTCGCCCTCAGCGCACAGGTCAGCGCTGTGGCCGCAGCGGAAGGCGCCTCGGCAAATGCCAAATATCAGCAAGGCGTTCTGGTGTTCACGCTCGCAAAAGAGGGTTTGATGTATGAGGCGAGCGTCGGCGGCCAGCAGTTCAAGTTCACCCCGTTGAGCAAGTGATCCGCGCGACGCGGCACTCTGGAAACGCACGGGATTAGTTGGAGAACACGTCCCTAACGGGAACTCTGTGTGTTCTGGATCAACTTCATCGCGCCCTCGTAAGCCTCGGGCGGCATCTCGTCGGGCACGGACGCCATGCCGAGCACCACGCCTCCCTCGCGGGCCAATTCGATCAGCGGACGCAGGTGAGCTTCGATCTCGCCCGGATTGTTGCGCGGCAGAATCTGCGTGTTGCAGATGCCGCCGAGGAGGACGAGCTTTTTCCGGCAACGCTTCCGCAAATCAACCAACGATGGATTGCACCGCGGTTCGATCGGGTTGATGCCCTCGAAGCCGGCGGTGATCAGTAAATCCAGCAACGGCTCGATATTTCCGTCGCTGTGAAAGAAGAAATGCCGGCAGCCTGCTGCGCGGCAGCTTGCGATGATCCGCTGATAACGCGGGAGGAAGTAGCGCTCGAACATGCGCGGGCTGAACATCGGCCCTTTCCGCCCAGCGATGTCGTCGTACACGAAGAGCCCGGTGTCGTACGTCTGCGTCCGCGGCAACGTCTCCAGAGCCATCTGTTCGAAATGATTGGTGACCTTGTCGAAGAGCGCATTGCAGAATGACTCGTCGCTCGCCAGGTCCATGAGAAGCCTGTCCTCGCCGCGCAGGAAATGGCTGCGAATGTAGAGCCCGCCTATGTTGGTGAACGCACACGCGCCTTCGTCGCGAACCTTGCGTGCCCGCTCCTCCAGGCCGACGTAGCGTGCCGGCAGCGCCGCGGGCTCGAACTCAAGCTTGTCGAGATCGCCTGGTTCTTTCAACGCGCGGTCAATCTCCTCGGCGAAATACGCGTCGCCTTTCGAGCGCACGATGCAGCCCCAGCCGTTGTCGGAAATTTCGTAGCCGCCCTCGTTGCGGAGAAATCCGGCTTGAGAGGGAAAGAAGAGTTCGTCGCCGATCAAGATGGCCGTGTCGTGACGATAGTGCGTGAGCGGATGCGCACCGCTCCCGACGTTCTTCCATTCCCGCCAGCGTCGCACGAAGCCGGCATCGAAGACGGGCGTCCACACCGGCACTTTGTCAGGCCGCTCGAATCGGATCGCGGCCAGCACTCGCTCCCTGGCGGTCATTTTACGTCGGCGACGGGAAGCTCATCTCATCAACGTAGATATCTTGGAACTGCGGGTCCTCGCTCAAGGAAACGTGCCGAATCCTTTTGCGAATCGTCGCATACGATCCGTCCTCGCCATCCACGCTGAACAGCGCCAGCTTCGAGCCGAGCAATGCGGTGTTGCCCGAGGGCGTAACCTTCTCGCGCGGGAACGGGAGCAAGCCGATCTTGCGCGCGCTGGTGCGGTTGATGTAGTTGCCGAAGGCGCCCGCCAGGTACAGATGCGTCAGGTCGTCCAACTTCGCCCCCCATTGTTCGAGCAGGATGCGTATGCCGGCGGCAATCGCTCCCTTGGCAAGTTGGAGTTCGCGGATGTCGGTTTGCGACAGCTTGACAGGTGCGGCCAGCATCATCTCGTCGCCTCCATCCGCGAGGCGGCCGGTGGGTTTGATGAGCCCCAGTTCGAGACTGCACGCCACCGCGTCCACGAGTCCACTGCCGCAAATCCCACGCGGCTCGACGTTGCCAAGGACGTGGCATTGGAGTTTGCCTTCCGCGATGGTGACTTCGCTGATCGCGCCCGTCGCCGCGCGCATGCCCATCCAGATGCGAGCCCCTTCGAAAGCCGGTCCCGCCGCGGTGGACGCACAGAGCATTTGCTCCCGATTGCCGATGACGATCTCGCCATTCGTTCCCAAATCCACCAACCCGACCAAAGCCTCGCTCTCGTGCAATCGGGTTGCCAGCACGCCCGCGAGGATGTCGCTGCCGACGAAGCTGCCGAGACACGGCAGGAAGCGTACAGTGCAACCCGAGTCGAGTTTCCATCCAATGTCGCCCGCGCGGAACACCTGGAGTCCGTCGTTGGTCGGCTCGAACGGGTAGTGGGATAACGGCTCGATGCTGATGCCGCAGAACAAATGATGCATGACCGAGTTGCCGACGATGGTTACGTCGCGGATGTGGTGGCGCGGCACCTTGGCGGCGGCGAGGAGTTCGTCAATGAGTTTGCCAATCTGCTTGCGAATCAGGTCTTCGAGCTTCTTTTGGCCCTTCTCCGCCACGGCGAACCCGACCCGGCTCATGATGTCCGCACCGTGGCGGGCCTGGGTGTTGAGTCCCGTGCGCACCGCGAGCACGTTGGCTGTGCTGAGGTCGAGCAACTGCGCGACGACGGTGGTGGTGCCGAGGTCCACCGCGACGCCGAGTCCCTCGCGCGGCTTGAAGTCGAACTGCGTGTCGTCGGTGAGGATCTTGGCCTCCCACTGGGCGAATTCGAGGGTGAGGTCTTCGAGCGCCTTGCCCTGGCAGGACAATCGCCACCCCGCCTTGAGTTCCTCCGGCTTGAGCACGTGCCCCATCTCGGGCGTGGCCGGCAGGTTCCCCGTGAGCACCCTGACGCGGCATCCCTTGCAGCGCGCCTTCCCGCCGCAGGGGAACTCGACCCCGTGCGCAAACAGCACGTCCTGCAATGGCGTTCCCCGCTCGACCTCGAACGAGGCGCCCATTGGCTGGAGTTCAATGCGTACTTTGCTCATCTGCCGTTCGAGATAGAGGAAGGGTCAATTCCACGCAAGTTCTTTTGAAATCTATGACCAAAAAAAGTGCTTGCTTTTCCGCAAGCAACCCTGTATTGAATCGCTTCAGTTAAATTTCAACATGGCAACCCTGAGACAAATTGCGGAGGAAGTGGGCGTGTCTGTCGCCGCCGTTTCCATGGCGATCAACGACCATCCCTCCATTGCCTCCGCAACGAAAGCACGCGTCTGGGAGGTCCAGCGGCGGCTTGGCTACCGGCCGAATCGTCACGCCCGCCTGTTGCGAAGGCACCCGCATTCGCCCGCTCATCCGCGGATCCAAGCCGGGAACATCGCGTTCCTGTTGGTGGATCGAACCTTCGAAGACCCTGCCTACGCGCCGCTCTTTCACGGCGTGTTCGACGCCGCCAGCAAGAGCAACCTGCACCTCTTTTATCACTCGATTCGACGCGAGGACCTTCATGCGGGACGCTTGCCGCAATTGATCCGCGACCACGAGGTGGACGGACTGGTCGTCTCCGGCGTGTACGAGGAATCGGAGCACCGCGCACTGAAGGACCTCGCCATTCCGAGAATTCTGCTCGGCATCTATGAAGTGCGGGAGCCAACCCTGGTGGTCGAGGTGGACTTGGCTCAGGGCATGCGCGCCGTCCTCGATCGCCTCCATTCGCTCGGGCACCGACGCGTGGCGTTCCTCTCTGAGAACGTGGGAATCCACGCCTACAAGTTGCTGGTGCGGGCCTACGAAAGTGAAGCGACCCGGCTATGGGGGGCGTTCGATCCCGACCTGATCCAGATGAAGGGCGCCGTCTATGAAGGCGGATACGAAGCTGCGCGCAACGCGCTTGCCTTGAAGCACCGCCCCACCGCGCTGGTGCTGGCGACGGAGCGCCTGGGCACCGCCGCGTACGATGTCTGCGGCGAACTGCGCCTGCGCATCCCGCAGGATTGCTCGGTCGTTGCGTTCGGTAGTGGCGGACATTTCTATCATTACCGACCGACCTTGGCACTGGTGGGAGGCGACAGCGTGGCGATGGGACGCGCGGCGGTGAACAATTTGTTGGAATCGTTGGGAAGCACGGCGGTGCCGGCGCACCGCACGGTGTTCCCGATGCAGATCAAGGAAGGTCAATCGTGGGGGACCGCCCCCGAAGCAAAGGAGTAACAATATGAAATTCACATCCATCAGTATCGGTATCGTCGCGCTGGCAACGGCTTTGTCGGCGCACGCGCTCACAGTCACCAACTCGGCGGCCGTTGATCCGTCGTTCCCCGCCGTGAACAGCGTGGATGGCTCGCAATCCACATTCGTCAACATGGACGATTTTCCGAGCGCGGGAAGCTACATCACCTATGATCTCGGCTCGGTGCAGCCGTTGCGCAGCATCGCGTTCAGTTCGCGTAACAGCGGGTTCTTCGCCACCGACTCGGCCGTGTTCCCGGGCGCGAGCGGAAACTTCGCAGCCATCCAGACCCAGGCCAGCGACGATCCCAACGCCGTCTCGGGCTGGACGACCCTCGCTTCGAGTTCGTTCAGCATCAACGTCTCCTCGGCCAGCGCCCGGCTGCTGTTGCCCTCGACCGTGACGAACCGCTACTTCCGCTTTCTCGAACTCGGCGCGACTCCCGGCGCGGTGCAGTTCGCCGAAATGCGAGCCAATCCCCGGGTGGCGATCATCGCCGGGTCTTCGACGGCGATCAACGATGCGTCGTTCCCGCTGGCGCAGGGTGCGGACGGCAATCGGCTCACCTTTGCGAACATATCGCCCGCGAGCGGCTCGTTGACGCTCGATCTCGGCGAGTACGGCCTCGGCGGGTTCACCAATCTCTCGATCGTCGCGCGCGACGTCTCGGCCAACTTCATGCCCAGCAACATCACACTCCGGGTCAGCTCGACCGACAACCCGGCCAGCTTCGACACGATCCTGGCGACGACGAACTTCTTCCTGGCCGACGTCACCGCGGGCGGCACGAACAACATCTATTTCAGCAACCCCGCCAAGCGCTACGTCGAGTTCAACTGGATCGGCAACGTCTCCGGCCTTGGCGCGGGGATTCAGATCGCGGAGTTCAACGTCGGCATTCCCGAGCCAAGCGCGGCGTTGCTGTCCGCGTTCGCGGCGTGCGTGGTGGCGTGGACGATGAGGCGGCGTTGATGCACAGCCGCATCGTTTTCATCTGCGTGTGGTCAGTCGCGACGGTTACACTCGGGGAACTTCGCGTCGAAAACAACCCCGCCCCCTTCGTCCAGCCGGAGCCTCCGGCGTATTACGTAGCACAGGATCTCAGCGCCCCATCAGTGCGCAAATTCCGGGAAAAGGCTGACTCGATCCTTGCCGCGGCCGGCAAGCCTACGAACGATGTCCAGCAAGCCAGGGCCCTCTGCGACTGGATCGTCAACAAGACGATGATCCATCCGTACTTTCACCCGGAATTCAAACGGCGCGTCCACGATCCGATCTACGACACGATGGCGCACGACCCGGTGATGATCCTGGAGTACACCGAGAAGTCACTCCCCGTGAATCCCGAGACGTGGCCGTCCCCCGAATGCACGATGCAGGCGGACGTGTTTGTGGGGCTGATGAACACGCTCGGCTACCACGGGCGGGTACACAACATCCAGGGGCACGTGGCCTCCGAGTATTATTCTCCGAGCCTGCGCAAGTGGGTTCACGTGGATACCTCGTTCAACGAGGTGTACGAAAAAGCCGGCGCTCCCGGCATTCCTTTGTCGGTTCTCGAAGCCAGAGACCTGATCCTGGCCGGGAAGGAATCGAGTCTTGTCCCCGTCAAGTGCGGGCCGGGCACGAAGAACTACATCCAGCTTTACCCCAGGGGATTCGCCGTGCTGTACTCGCCGTTGATGTGGGAGGCGAACTTCGACCAGAAATCAAAGACCAACCCCAAACCCAACATGATCGTGTTCGGCGACAGCGACATCGCGTTCTTCAAGCCGTACCCGAAGACGACGCGCCGGGAGGACGTGGATTTCCCGCTTGGCCTGGTGCGCGTGGCGAGCGCGAAGGAGAAAGGCAGCATGGCCGAGATCGAGTTGGAGAATTGTATCCCGCATTTCGATCACTACGAAAAGCAAACTGCAGGCGGCGCATGGACCGCGCTGAAAGGGGCGACCGATTCATGGTGGATCACCAAGGGAACGCGCGTCGCCTACCGGGGCGTGGACCATGCCGGCTTCGCCAGCCCCGCCGTGGTAGTGGTTGCACCGTGAGAACGTTCGCTGCAGGCTGTGGTCTCGGATTGCTTTGGCTTATGACGGCGCACGCACAGACAAACCTGATCCAGAACGGCGACTTCCGAGCGGGCGATGCCTTCCCGTCGGGCTGGAAATTCGAAAGCGGCGCGGCCGAGACCTTCGAGGTGCGGCGCGTCGCCAACGCGATGGAGCTTCGCTCGCTCGGCGCGGACACGTCGGGCTACCTCGTGCAGGTCGTCGCGGTCGAACCCGGCGCGTGGTACCGGCTTACCGTCACGTTGCGGCAGAACGGCGGGCGCGGCCTGCTCTGGGTGAACGCGAAGGACGCCGCGCAGAAGCCGGTCACGTTCGACGCGCGCGAGTATGTCATCTCGTTCGTCGGTCATCCGCTCGTGCCGCGGTTTGTGTCCAAGGAACTGATGCGCGGCTCGGACAGCGACGAATGGCGCGAGCAAAGCCTCGAATTCTTCACGCGCTCGAGCGACACCAACGCACCGCCGATCGCGTTCGCCAAAGTCAACATCGGCTGTTACTTTTCCGTGTCCCAGCTATGGATCAGCCAGGTGAGCCTCATCAAACTCGACCGGCCCGCGCCCGAATGATCCCTCGATTCTTCTCGCTCCTTATGATCGCAACGCTTTCGACTCCGACCGCTGCGAGGGAATTGCAGAAAAGTCCCCGACTCACCTGCGAGGTCGGCGAGTGGACTGAGTCGGGTTACGTCGCGCCGTCGGAAGAGGTGAAGATCGAGTTTCATTCGCAGCGCAAGGGGAAGTTCACCGAATGGCGCGTGACGGCCGTAAACCGGAGCAGCGAACTCTGCCGGCTGCGACTGCGCTGGCAACTCGAAGCGGGCGCGGCGGGCGGTGATTACTGGGACGGGTTCGCGCTGACCCGGCGCGCGCAGGCGGACACAGCGGCATCCACCAACCGCTACGTCTTTCCCGTCGCCACCTACTCGCGCGATGGACATACCGCGTTGCTCGGTTACGCGCCGCAAACGATCTCCAGCCGATTCGAGCGCACGTGCCGCATCGCCGACGGCAAGACGGTGCTGGAATGGGATGGATTCCTCGCCTTGCATCCCGGGCAGCGGGAGGCGCAGTTTTTCCTGAGCGCGGAATTGTCCGCCGCTCGAACGTTCACCGAGGCGATTGAGGAGGTGTATCTCGCCTATCCCGCGTCGTTCCGCCCGGTAACGGGCGCTGACCCGCGCATCTTCGGCGAAGGCGGTTATCACTTCGCCTCCGAAGCGACGCGCCTCTACCAACTCGAAGAATCGCGGCGGCTCGGTCTGAATTGGGAGTGGTGTTACGCGCCCTTCCAGAAGCCGGGTGACATCTGGCCCGACAAAAAGCATTGGGACGCGAAGTCGGGCTACAGCATCGAGCGCACGCAAAACGAAAGCAACCACCCCGGCACCGTGTCCGACTGGCTCGCCTACAACCAACGCCGGTTTCAGGCCGGCGACCGCGCCACGGCGATGTTCTATTACTACCTGCCGCAATACTGCGATGTCGGGATGGTGAAGAGCGATTTCCCCGATTCGATCTGGCGCAAGCCCGACGGCCAGACGCTCAAGCCCATCCACGGCTGGATCAAATCCGGCGCGCACGCCCAGTACGCGTGGCCGGGCCAGACGAGCTACGGCAAACATCTCCGCAGTGATCTCGCCGCTTTGTGGTCGCATTTCCCCATTGCCGGCTTCGCGATGGACATGACGCTCGGCGACATGCCCTACGCGGGCGATGCGTTGCCGCGCGAGACGGGCAAGGCGTTCGACGATCAGGGGCGTGTGTTCATGACCGAAGGTGTCGCCGTGGCGCAGTGCATGGAATATACGAAGCGCCTTCCGCCGCACGCCGACGGTCGGCGCGCTGCGTCCATTGCAAACGAACCCATCACCTGGCTGCCCATCTTCCACGCCGACGCGATCATGCACGAGATGCCGCCGTACGATCGCGGCGACATCGTGCCCGCCCGCCGTCTGCTCGCGGGACAGAAACCGATGTCCTGGTGGAAAGGTTACAAGGAGGAACAGATTCTCGACTGGCAGCGGCTCACGCCCGAGCAATTCCAGCGCGGCCTGAGCGGCATCGTGGACTACGTGATCCTGGCCAGCCTCCGCTACGGCGCGGTGCCGCCGATCTTTTTCGTGGATGGCTACGCCGACATGCGCCGCTGGATTCCCGTGCTGCGCGAACTCCAGCGCGCGGGCTGGCGCGCCGCGTCGTACACGCGCATCGAAGGCCCGGGCGCGCCCGATCCTGCCGAGCCGTGTGCGGAATCGGCGAGCGTCTGGGGCGCCCGGTATGGCGATGCGGAGCAGAGCTATTTGACATTCTCCGCGCCCGACCCGAAAGGTTTTGCGGGACACGCCCGCATCGAGACCGGGCGTTTCGGCGCCGGTGGAGCGATCTACCTCGAATGGGACGGCACGGCGACAACCAACGAGGTGGCGCAGAACGAGACGGGGATTCCGCTTTCCTTGAAAAATCGCGATCCGCTGGTTGTCAGGAGAATCGCCACTCTCCGCGCTTCGTCGCCGGTGACGTTGACCGTGGAGCGAACCGTTCTCCCGTCGCAAAACATCGCGTACACCTTCACGCCAAAGACCGCATGGCCGAAGGGGGCGACGATCCAGTTCGCGAACCGCGCGACGCGGTTGAAGACATCGAAGGGAAGCGAGCCTCTTGTCATCGAAGATGCGCCACCTTATTTCGTCCTTCCCGATCGCACGTGGCTGGGGCGGGTGGATTTCGGCACGGACAAAGAAGTGCGCGCGGTGATCGTTGCCGAGGAAGCCGACCGCGCCGCGCTCGAACCGGCGCTGACGCATCTGCAAACCTACTGGGAATACTATCAGACCCGCCGCTCGAATCCCGACCCGCGCCTGTGGGACATGGACAACAAGCTGCGATCCGACCTGCGGCTACCGGTCGTCGCCAACTTTCGCGCGCCCGAAGTGAAAAAGGCAAAGACTGTGTTCGTGCTGGGAGAGCAGGCGCGTCGCGCCATTTTCCCAACCGGCTCTCGCGGTGCGGATGCAGGCATCTTGCAGGGCGACCGGGACGGCTCTCAACTGCGGATCAGCTTCGAGCCGACACGCGGACAGAGCGAAGCGGAGTTGATTCTCGCGTTTCTGGAAACACAGGATCAGCGTTTCCCGTTCTGCGGTGTGCTCGACGGCCGGGCGTGGTTCGAGAAGCAGGGGCTGGCGGGCACAGTGTTTCATCGGAGCAAGCAACCGTGAAGAGGAAGGCGTTCACGCTGATCGAGCTATTGGTGGTCATCGCGATCATCGCGATCCTTGCCGCGCTTCTGCTCCCCGCATTGCAGAGTGCGAAGGAGAAGGGCCGCAGCGCCGCCTGCCTGAACAACCTGCACCAGATGTTTGTCGCCGCCACGCTGTACGGCGAGGATTACAGTGATTACATTCCGCCCAAATACACCGAGACCGTGTTCCTCGGCTACGTCACCAACCGCTGGTTCTATTTCCTTTCTTCGTACCTGGGCAAGAACACGACCGTGTTCGAATGCAGCTCCGTGCGTCCCGCCGATCTGCCCTACTATGTGGACAGCATTTTCCTCCACGGCAGAAACTGCCGGCTCGCCTACGGCCAGAACAACGGTCTCGGCGGCGACAGCTCGATCGTGGGCCTGCCGTTCCACAAGCGGGCCGAACTGACGAAACCCGATCGCACGATATTGATCACCGACGCGAGCAACTACAACATCAGTTGGGATTCGGCGGGCAATTTCCCGACCGTTTATGTCGCCTACCGGCATCTCCGCCGCGCCAACGTCCTCATGGCCGACGGCCACACCGAGTCCGACCCATCGCCATTGTACCCGGCGTTCCAGTTTCTTCCGTGAAGAACGATTCATCCGACGGCCTGCCCGCGCGTCAAGGGCGCACTTGCGCGGCGGGCATCTGGAACTGGTAGCGGCCGGAGCCCACATCGCAGACCACGCGACCGTCAAGCCGCCGCAGACGGGAGATGCCTTTGGCTTTGGCCAGTGGTTGCCCGTTCTCGGTGACCCCGGCAGGCGAGGGGGACGGCAGACTGACGGTGGCCCGGGTGTTGGCAGGGAGTTCGAGCGACAGGGTGAACGCCTCCCTGGTCAGTTTCCATTCGACCGCGATCCGGCCATAAAGTGATTCGTGCCGGGCGCGGGCCCGGGTCAAACCACCGCCGGGACACGGGCGGATGAGGATGTGTTTGTAACCCGGCTCGACGGGGTCAATCTCCAAGCCAGCCACGCAACGGTACAACCACTCGCCGACCGCGCCGTAAGCGTAGTGGTTGAAACTGTTCATGTGCGGGTCTTGAAAGCCGGTGTCGTGCCGCCAGCCATCCCAGCGTTCCCACATCGTCGTCGCGCCGTGTTTGATCGGGTAGCCCCACGACGGGAAATCGTCGTTGAGCAGAAGTTTGTAGGCGAGATCGAGGTGGCCGGACTGCGCCAGCACAAACAACAGGTGCGGCGCGCCGACGAACCCGGTGGTGAGATGGTCGTTGCGTTCCCGGATGCGTTCCACCAACCGCTCCACCGTCCGAGCGCGGACCGCCGCCGGCAGGAGGTCGAATTGCAGTGCCAACACCAGCGCGGTTTGCGAGTCACCGACCAGCCGGCCGGTCGCGGTCAGGAACTCCCGTTGGAATCGGGTTTTCACCTGCTGGAGTTGGCGGCGGAAGTTGGCCGCGTCGCGGCGTTGGCCGAGCCGGGCGGCGATCTGGGTCATGAGTTGCGTGCTGTACGCCGTGAACGCAATGCTGATGAGATCCTTCGGCGTGTGATCCTCGATGTTGAGCCAGTCGCCGAACCCATGCCGGGCGCGATGATCCGCTTTCTGCAGGAACGCGAGGTAGCGTTTCATCGCGGGGTAATGGCGTTCGAGAATCCGTTGGTCGCCGTAACAGAGGTAGAGCATCCACGGACAGATGACGCCGGCATCGGCCCAGGCCGCGCCCCCGTCCTCTTTGTACGCGCCCGTCATGCCTGCGCCCCGGAGCACGTCGGGCGCGACGCGCGGGAATGTGCCCAGCGGCGACTGCGCATCGGTCAGGTCCGTCAGCCACTTGGTGAAGAAGCCGGCCACGTCGGCGTTGAAGGCGGCGGTGCGGATGAACACCTGCGCGTCTCCGGTCCAGCCGAGCCGTTCGTCGCGCTGCGGACAATCGGTGGGCACATCGAGGAAGTTGCCCTTCTGCCCCCACACGATGTTGTGCTGGAGTTGATTCAGCATCGGGTGCGAACACGCGAACGTGCCGGTCGGACGCATATCCGAGTGAACGACGACACCGGTGATCGCGTCTGCGGTCGGCCTTCCGGGATAGCCGGTCACCTCGACGTAGCGGAAGCCGTGAAACGTGAACCGCGGTTCGTAGATTTCCGGTTCGCCGCCCTTCAACGTGTATTGGTCGGTGCAGCGCGCGCTCCGCAGGTTCGCGGTATAGACCGTGCCGTCGGGATTCAACACTTCGGCGAAGCGCAACGTCACCGCCGTGCCGGTGGAGCCGGTCACCGTCAGCCGCGCCCAGCCGACCATGTTCTGGCCGAGATCGAACACGAAGACGCCGGGCTTCGGCTCGGTCACAGCGGTTGGCTGAAGCTCCTGAATCTTGCGTACCCGCGGCGAAGCGGAGGCGTTGAGCGTGAGCCGCGGAGGTTTGGCGACTCGGACGGATTGCCACTCGCGGTCGTCGAACCCCGGCTCACTCCACCCCGGCAACTCCCACCGCGCGTCGTACGTCTCGCCGTGGTAGATGTCGGACGCCAGGATTGGACCGGTGGCACTCTTCCACGAGTTGTCGCTGACGATCCACTCGGTCTGGCCGTCGGGATACTCGATCTCCAGTTGCGCGAGCAGGCGGAGCGTGTCGCCGTATGTGTTGCGATGGTTTTCCCAGACGAGGTAACCGCGATACCAGCCATCGCCGAGGATCGCCCCGAGGGCGTTGTCGCCTTCACGGAGCAACGCCGTGACATCATAAGTTTGGTACTGGACGCGCACCCGGTAATCGGTCCAGCCGGGCGTGAAGTAGTCCGTGCCGACGCGCTCGCCGTTGAGCCAGAGCTCATACAACCCAAGCGCGGTGACGTAGAGGCGCGCGCGCGCGACCGGCCCGCGCAGTGCGAATGGTTTGCGCAACTGCGGACACGGCTCGCTCTTGTCACCCGCGCGAGGCGAGCTGCCGGAAATCCATTGCGCCGTCCAGTCGGCACGTCTCAGCAACCCCATCTCCCAACGCGCCGTCTCGCTCCACGGTGAGCCTTGGGCCACGTCGTTCCAGTAGCGGACCTTCCAGAAGCACCGCTGCCGGGAGCGGAGTGGCACGCCAGCGTATTCGACGTGAACGCATTGGTCGGAGAAAACCTGGCCGCTATCCCACACGTCCGCATGGTCTCTGGCCAGCCGCTCGGGCGAAGAAGCGACCATGATCCGGTAGCCGGTTTGCCGCGCGCCCCGGCGCGGATCGTCGAGTTGCCAGGACAACCGGGGCCGCGGTTCATCCATGCCGAGCGGGCTGTCGAAATACTCGCATCGCAGGCGGAACGGTGGCTTGACTGTTGGGCGCATCCGCGTCGAGCGTGGAGGCAACAGGGGGACAGCCTTTCGAGCGTGCGGTGACGGGCGACGAAAATTCAGTGTTTTCTGTGTTGACAGACTCATGGCGACCCTGATAATGGTAAAGCCAGATAAATAACACAAGCCAATCATAATGAAGCCGGCCTATCAACATCTGCGCGACAGAATTCTTGAGGATTTCTGGAAAAGGCAGAGCATCCAGGTGGGCTTCAAGCTGCCCACCGAACGCGAATTGGAGAAACGCTACCAGGTCAGCCGGCCCACCATCAGCAAAGCCATTGCGGCACTGGCTGCGGAAGGTTGGGTGACCAAGCGGCAGGGCAGCGGGATCTATGTCGCGGCGGTCGCTCCCCCTGCGAAGTCGGACGACGGCAAAGCGCGGCCCCGAATCGGTTTCGTCACGCAAAGCTTGCAGGCCGTGCTGTGTCATCGCGTGTTCGAAGGCGTCGAGTCGGTCGCCCGCAAACAGGGGTACGGGGTCGAGGTGGCGAGCACCAACTGGGACTACGCGGCGGAACGAAGCCAGATGGAAGCGATGCGCCAACGCGGCGTGCATGGCGTCGTGTTGTATCCGGTCGCCGCACGAGCACCCGACCGTGAATACCTGGCGCACGAGTTCCGCGACTATCCCATCGTCGTGGTGGACCTGTACCAGCCGACGATGAAGCGCCCGCATTTCATCTTCGACAACTACCAGGCGGGCCGGGAGATGACCGAGCATCTGCTCGAACAGGGTCGTCGGGAGATTGCGTTCCTGAAGTTCCCGGACGCGATTCCCTACCGCTCGGTGGACGATCGCGTGGCGGGCTATCGCCGGGCGCTGGAGGATGCCGGTGTGCCGTTTGTGCCGGAGCGGGTGATTACGTTCGAGGGTACCGGGCCGCTCACGAAGGACCACTCCAAGGCGATGGAACAATTCCTGACGCTCAAGCCTCGGCCCACGGCGTTGATCACACCCCAAGACCCGTATGCGCATGGCAGCATTGCGTGGTTGCAGCGCAAGGGCGTGGCGGCGCCGGAGGACGTGGTGGTGGTCGGGTTTGACGATTTGCAGAACGAGCCGTGGAGCGAGCGGTTTCCGACCACGCAACCGGATTTTGTGCGGATGGGGGAGCGCGCGACAGAGATGCTGATTGAGCGGATCAGTTCGCGAAACTTTGAACCGACGGAAGTGGTGCTGCCGTGCCCGCTGGCGTTGCCCAGCGAGGACAAGGCGGGCCGTATGGAAGCAAACCAAGTTGAACGGAGCATGACATGAACATCAAAAGTAACATCAGAAGCATTGTGGCGGCGGCGTGGATGGCATTCACGATCCCCGCTTTGGGGAGCGATCCGTTGTCGCCGAACGACCTGTTCGTTGCGCACTGGAACAGCGGGCTGAGCGCGGACTATTCGGCGGGAAGCCCGACCCCGACGGCGTCGCAGGCCTCGATCTCCACCGTCAGCCCCAAGTTCGGGCTGGGCGGATTGAGCCTGACGAATTCGGGCGATTACCTGTCGTACAACAGCGCCGGGAACTTCAACCCGACGAACGGCACGGTCGAGTTGTGGATCAAGCCGTCCGTGGACAATTACCTGACCGCGGCGGCCCACGGCATTTTCCGCACTTCACCCGATGGCGCGAACCAGTGGAACTTGCGCGTCGCAGGCGGCGGGCTGCAGTTTGTTTTGCAGGAGAGCGGCACGCCGTATTTCGCCGCCCCGGCGCTCTCGCCGTGGGCCAAGGATACGTGGCATCACGTCGCGGTCACGTGGGGCAGCGGTGGGATTCAATTGTACGCGGACGGCGTCAATGTCGCCAGCAACCCCTTCACGGGTTTCTCTCCGGCGGGTGCAGACCTGCAGTTGGGCACGATCTTCGGCAATCAGGCCAGCGCGACGTTTGATGAACTGCTGATCAGCGCCGATCAACGCAGTGCCACGCAGATTCTCGCGGATTTCAACCGCGACCATGAGTTCGCTCCCGAGCCTGGCGTTTCGATGCTCTTTGGTCTTGGTGCGGTCGTGTTGGCACGTCTGCGGAGACATGCGAAAGATGCTTGAACGGGAAATGGCCGGGGCGCTGCAGCGGCGCGCGCATCGTGCTTCGTTCACGCTGATCGAGTTGCTTGTGGTGATCGCGATCATCGCGATTCTCGCGGCATTGCTGCTGCCCGCTCTGCGCGGCGCACGCGAAAAGGGGAGATCGGCCCTGTGCATTTCCCAGTTGAGGCAAATCGGCATCGCCCTGTCCATGTACGCCGACGATTATCAAGAGTGGTGGCTGCCCGCCTTTGTTGGTCCTTTGGAGACGCCTCCGAACTATATCGGCGACTGGGGACAGTGGTACGCGGTCGGATCGCCGCTGCGAACCTATCTCAGCGGGGTGGACCTGCTGCAGAAAACCGCGATCTGCCCGAACAGCGCCCAGTACACCGAACCGAATGGCCCGCCGAGCCTCTCCGGCGTGGTGGGCAACAAACATGGGTATCCTTACGTTTGCAACTACACCGTCATGCGCGCGAGTGGCATGCCGATCCGAAAACGCACGGAGGTGCGTCGTTCCGATAACGTCATCCTGATGGCCGATGGAGTGAAGAACGACACGTGGGGCATGGGCTTCATTGACATCACTGCGGGACTGGGCTGGAACGTCGTGGACGGCGAACACCACTTGCGAATGATGAACGTGCTCTGGTGCGACGGGCACGCATCGGGGGTCAGCAAGACCAACGTTGGCTCGGCTCAAGTAAATTGGCCGGCTTTTCCCTAGGGGATTCAAATGACATCCATTTCCTTCCGTTGTGCATGGCTGCTGACCGGTAGCCTGGCGTTTGCCTGTGTGGTCGGAGTCAACGCCGCAGACGATCCGTCGCCCGTGTTCCGCGCTGCATGGGATCAGGCCCTGGACGACTCCCAGCCCACCCCATTGGAGTCCTTTCACGCGGAAACCGCCGCGCAGGCCGCGAAGCAAGGCAAGGCCGGGCTCGCCGCCCGGCGCCCCGGCGCTTACGTCGCCTACGCCACCGCCGGACGGTGGCCGAAAGAGCAAGGCACGGTCGCGCTCTGGTACCGGCCTGGCTTCGCAGTAGGCACAAACGCCGTGCGTCGCGGGTTGCTGTACGCAACGACCATGACCGACCCGGCCAACAACCAGTTCAACATCCGCTTCGATACCGACAAGCCGCCGTACAACGAGCTGCAGGCGGTTTATCAGGCCAACGGCGATGCGCGAGTCGTGTCGAAGCGTCTCGATTGGGCGCGCGATGCCTGGCATCACATTGCCGTCACCTGGGACGCGGAGAGCCTTTCCTTGTATCTGGACGGCGCGCTGGCCGGCACCGCCCGCCAGCCAAAGGATCGTGTGGAAATTGACGGCGCGATGACGGTCGGCACAGTCTTCGGCAACGAAACCAACGCGGATTTCGACGAGTTGACCATTTGGCCGCAGGCGTTGCCGGCAGAACAGATCGCGAAGTTGACGAAATAATCGGTCCGCCGCCCACCCGGACTTCATGCCGATCCATCCACATCCGATTCGAGCGCACCATTGCCGCTTGCGCCGATGGGGACTTTGGATCGGGTTGGTCTCATGGCTTGGCGCAGTCGCCCTCGGAGCAGATACAATGAAATCCAATCCCTCAGCGATCCGTTGGCAGATCAAGCCGGTGGGCAGAACCCCGACGTTGAGTCTGAATGGAAAACCGACCAGCCCGCTTTTCTCCAATCCGTACTTCTACCAGAACCCCGCCGCCGAGCCATTCGCCACCTACACTCGGGAGATGGCCGAGGCGGGCGGCTTCGAGGTCTTCACGGTTTCTCTCCACAAAGATCGTGATCACTGGTGGCAGGGGCCGGGCCGGTACGATTGGGCGGCCGTGGACGCACGCCTGCGCGCCACCTTGCGCGCCGCCCCGCGCGCGGCGCTGATCCTCTACATGGAACTCAACCCGCCGGCCTGGTGGGTGAAATCCCATGAATCCGAACTGATGCACTTCGAGTCCGGTCTGCCCGACGCCCCACGCCGCGTCGGTTTTATTGATTCGTTGATTGCGCCGTCCTATGCCTCGGAACTCTGGCGACGCGACACGGCGCAAATGCTCACCGACACGCTGGCTCACATCCGCGACAGCGAGTTCGGCGCGAGCGTGATCGGCGTGACGTTGTGCGGCGGACAGGACGGGCAATGGTTTCACTTCGGCGACAACGGCGCGTCCATCCCGCACCCGTTCAATCAGGACAACGTGAAGCAGACGTTCATTGCTGATTACAGCCCGCGCATGCTCGACTACTTCCGCAAGTACCTGCGCACAACCTACAAAACCGATGCCGCGCTGCAGAAGGCCTGGAACGATCCGTCCGTGCGCTTCGATACGGCTCAAATTCCGACGGTAAAGGAACGGCTCTCCGCGCTGCCGGGCCAGACGGTGTTCTGGAATCCGCAGACCGAGCGCCGCTTGATTGACTACACGCACTGCTTCTACGGCGTGCAGTCCGACGTGATCCTGGCGTTGGCCCACGCGGTCAAGGCCGGGTTTCGCAACCGCTTCATGGTGGGCGTGTACGGGGCGATCGCTTGCTCCGATTTCGCCAACGGCATGGGCATCCGTGGCCGCAGCGAGTTGGCGCGTCTGCTGACGTCGCCGGATCTCGATTTCCTTGTCTCCGTGGGTTATTCGCAACGGTTTCTCGGATTCCCCGGCAACTTCACCAACCTCAACGGCTCGATGGCGCTCCACGGCAAGCTGCTCATCGAAGAACTGGACCACCGCACCTTCCTCGCCAAGGCCGCTCACGAAAAAGTCGCCGTCCACGGCTACGTGCCGACCCTGCCGGAAACCGTCGCGATGTTCAAACGCGACTTCTGCGGCGTGATCACCCGGCCGGTTTCCGCGTGGTACTACGACATCTACGGCGGCCACTACCATCATCCCGAACTCCAGCGGATGTTCCGCCAGTTTCACGACATCGCCCGCAAATCACTCGCGCTCGGCAACCGTGCCCGGCACGAGGTCGCCGTCATCGTGGACGATCGTTCCTACGAGTATCAACCATTGTTCGATCTTTGCCTCAACGGCAATGTGGTCAACTTCCAGCGCACCTGCCTCGGCCGCATGGGCACGCCGTACGATCACTACCTGCTCTCCGATCTGAAGCGGGCCGACCTCAAACAGTACAAGTGCGTCATCTTTCTCAACACATTCCTGCTGACGCCCGAAGACCGACAGATCATCCGCCGCAAAGTCTGCCGGGACGGACGCGTCGCGTGCTGGACGTTTGCGCCCGGCTACCTTGATGGCGCAACCAGATCACCGGCCCACATCGCCGACATCACCGGCATCCAGGTCGTACCAAACACCAACAACTGGTGCGGCAAGGCCGTCCAGGTTGCCGGGCGCGTGACCTGCCAACCGTATCCCTACGGCATAGACCCCTACAACCCGACCCAGCCTTGCTACTACGGTACGGAAGGGTTCGCGATCACCGATCCCCACGTCACCCGGCGGGGCGAGTTCACCGACGGCAGCGGCTGCGCATTGGCCGAAAAGAAAATGTCCGGCTGGACTTCGATCCTCAATTGCAGTCCGCACTGGGACGCCGAACTGTTGCAGAACGCCCTGCGACTGGCGGGCGTCCACATCTACGACAACGACACGAGCGATTCGATTTATGCGTCGGACCGTTTCGTCGGCCTCCACACCTCGACTGCCGGGCGCAAGACCATTCATCTGCGCGCCGCGTCGGATGTGTACGACGTGTTCGCCGGGAAGGAAATCGCGCGTGACGTGAAGCAGTTCACCGTGGAGATGCCGGCCAGGGACACCGCGCTGTTTTTTCTCGGCTCGGAATCGGAATGGAATCGCCGCTGACCCAAGTTCCGCTGGCAAATGTAAATGGTCGCGGCTACGATGCGCCAAATGACGGAGGAATGACAACCGCGTGACCGGCATCGCCCGAGCGAAATGGATCTGGACGGCCGACGACCCGGTGGCGCTGCACGTTTGGGTGCGCGCGTGCCGGCGCTTTGAAGTCCAGCAGCCGGCGGGCGCGTTCCTCGACATCACCGCCGATCTCCGCTACTTCGTCTGGATCAACGGCCAGCCGGTCGGGTTCGGCCCGCCCAAGTTTCATGCGGCAACGCCGACGGTGGACCGGTACCCCATCGAATCGTTTCTTACGCCGGGAACGAACACCATCACGGTGCTCGTGTACAGCTACGGCGGCGACGGCAAGCTGAGTTCGGTGATGCCCCAACGCGGCGCGTTGCGCGCTTGTCTGGCTTGTGACGGGCGCGAGATCGTCACCGACCGCACTTGGGAGGTTTGCCGGGAACGGGCGTACGCTGCCGACACGGTCCGACGCGGTGAATGTCAGCCGCCGGTCGAAGTGTTCGACGCGCGCCAGGCGCTGAGCGAACCGTGGCAGCCGGCGACGGAATTGCCGGAGTTGAAGCCGACGCCAACTTTCGAGCTGCGCGACATCCCGTTGTTTGGTTGGGAAACGCATGCGCCGGACCGATGCATCGCGACCGGGTTGGCCACGTTCGAGCGGGGCGATATCACCAAGCTGGCGGCGGCCATTGCTCATGCGCCGCGGCGGCCCGATTACCAGGGGCGCGTCCGGATCGAAGCGCCGGTGGCATTGGACGCGACCGGATTGCCCGCTGGCGAAGGTTGCTATGCGCTCTGGGACTTCGGTCGAATTTGGACCGGCTATCCCGTGATCGAGTTGAGCGGCACGCCTGGCACGGTCGTGGACTTGAGTTACGCCGAGCATCTGCGAAAGGGGACGATTGATCCGACCAAGAACGGGCTGCATTATTTCGACCGCATCATCCTGGGCGACGGCAAGCTGACGCATCGGATCACCTGGCCGAAGTGTTGCCGGTATCTGCAAGTGGACGTGCACGGCGGACGAGGGGTGATCGAATCGCTCGCGTTGCAACGCAGCACGTACCCGGTGCAGTGGGTAGGGTGTTTTCATTGCAGCGATCCCGCGCTCGACCAGGCGTGGGAGATCAGCGCCCACACGGTCCAACTCTGCATGGAAGACAGTTACATGGACACGCCCTGGCGCGAACGCGGCTCGTGGCTCGGCGACGATCTGCCGAAGGCGCTGGCGAATTACGCCGTGTTCGGCGACGCGGTGTTGATGCGCCGGTTTCTACTCCAACACGCGCGCGGCCAACTTCCCTCGGGCGCGATGCAGGGCAAGTACCCGGGCTGCAAGAGTTCGCACATCTCAACGTGGACGTTGATGTACCCGGTGAGCCTGCGCGAGTACGTGCGGCACACCGGCGACCACGCGTTGGCGGCGGAGTTGTGGCCGGTCGTCGAGCGCATCCTGCGCTGGCTCGAGTCGTACCGGCTGCCCGAGGGCGTCTATGGCAACCTCCCGCTCACCGTGACGGCGGAAACCAACATTTACAATTTCATTGATTGGGCGCCGGTGGACACAAGCGGCGCGAATGCCGCCTGGAACGCGCACGCCTACAACTGTCTCCGGGCCGCCGCCTTCGTGGCCAGGATCGCCGGCGACCATGTCGCGGCCCACGCCTGCGATGAACGAGCCGCGGCCCTGCGCGAGCAATTTCAGCGGCTTTTCTGGGACGCCGCGCGCGGGGTATTCGTCAACGGCTGGCACAATGGGAAGCAACTCCGGCGTTGGGGTTGCCATGAAAATTACCTGGCGGTCCTCTTCGACATTGCCACCGACGGCCAACGCGCTTCCATTCTCCAGCGATTGCAACAGGAAGACCTCACCGCCGTGTTTGTGCCCGATCGCAAGGATTACGACACCGTCATTCCCGAGACGGATGCCAACTGGACGGTTGCGATCGCCCTGAACAAGTATCGCTGGGACGACACCAGGATGGTGTCGCTCGGCACGCCGTACTTCGCCGGGTTCGCGCTCGAAGCGATGTGCAAGCTCGGCCTGACGCGGGAGGCGCTCGATTTCATTCGCCTGCACTGGGGCGAATTCTCCCGGCAGGGCGCGACGACCGTGTGGGAGACGTGGAATCGCGAATCCGGCTCCAACTCACACGGCTGGGGCTGCGCGCCGGCGTTCCTTCTTGCGAAATACATCTTGGGCGTCGCGCCGTCGGACGATCCGTCGTGTGATTACGTGATCTTCCCGCAGCGCGGCGACCTCACGTGGGCGCGCGGTCGCGTGGCGACGCCGAAGGGCGCGATTGATGTCTCCTGGGAATTCAACGGCCTCTGGCACATGGAGGTCAACCTGCCGCCGTCATGCGTCGCGCGGGTAGGCTTGCCGCTTCGTAGCGGAGAGCAACTGTGGTGTGACAGCCAGGTCATCCGCCAACCAACCGAACTGGCGCGGGGCAACTCGCGCTACCAAGTCGTTCTGCTCTCCGGTGGATCGCACGTCGTTCATACGGGTTAGTAAGAGCCAGTTCACGTCCCTCTGCACGGGACCTCGACGCCGAGCGGCTGCAACTCGATTCGGACTTTCTTGCTCATAATCAGTGGCAGTTCAGCGCGAGTTGAATCTGTTGCGATATGTGTGGCATCGTAGGTCGCAGAAGGAACCACGTATGAAAGCCACAGACATCAATCTGGACAAGGAATCAGTTCGACAGAAAGTCCGCGAAGGCTACGGCCAGATCGCTAAAAGCAGCGGTTCGTGCTGCGGACCATCCACCTGCTGCTCTTCCGACAAGCTGGCGCAGGAGATCGGTTACTCCGAAGCCGAACTCGCCAGGCTTCCCGAGGGCGCGAACCTGGGTCTTTCGTGCGGCAACCCAACCGCGCTGGCCTCGCTCCAGCCGGGCGAGGTCGTTCTTGATCTCGGCAGCGGCGGCGGGTTCGACGTTTTCATCGCGGGAGGCAAAGTCGGTCCGACCGGTCGGGCGATCGGGGTGGACATGACGCCCGAGATGCTGGCCAAGGCGCGCCGCAACATCGAGTCGTATCGCCAGCAATCGCACGTGGACAACGTCGAATTCCGTCTCGGCGAAATCGAGCATCTGCCCGTGGCCGACGCGAGCGTGGACGTGATCATTTCCAACTGCGTCATCAACCTCTCGCCCGACAAACCGCAGGTCTGGCGCGAGATCGCCCGCGTGCTCAAGCCGGGCGGTCGCGTCGCGGTGTCCGACCTCGCGTTGCTCAAGCCGCTCCCGCCCGAGATCGCGAAGATGGTGGAAGCGTTGGTCGGCTGCGTGGCCGGGGCCGTACTGGTTTCGGAAACAGAACAGATGGCGCGAGCCGCGGGGTTGGCGGACATTCAACTCCGGTCCAAGCCCGACTACATCAACACGATGACGGACTGGAACGATCCGCTGTACCGCAAGATCATCGAGCAGCTCCCCGCCGGCACGAAGCCGCCCGATTACATCACGAGCCTCGAAGTCTCCGCGCGCAAACCCTGACTCGACAAGGCGTCGCTTCGTCGGCCCGTGTCGGACAGATTGACCGTATTCCGAACACGGTGCGCGTCTTCGCTCTCGCCTGCAACTGCTTGCCGGAAGCAGCATAGGCAACCGATCCCTGTCTCCTCCCCCCGCCGGCACAAGCAATGCGTTCCCCCGAACCGCGGTAACGCATCCGCTTAGGCGAATATGATCTGGGAACTGACACAAGCAGGTTTGCTGGCCGTGAAACACTACGTGGCGCTCCACGTGTTGACGTGTCTTGTGCCGGCGTTCCTGCTCGCGGGAGCGCTGGTCACGTTCGTGAACCGCGAGGCGATCCTCGATCATCTCGGCGAGAAGGCAAACAAGCTCAAGTCGTTCTCGCTGGCGAGTGTGTCGAGCTTCTTCGTCGCGGCGTGCTCGTGCACGGTCATCCCCGTAGCGAGCGGGCTGTTCTTCAGCGGCGCGGGGATCGGCGTTGCGTTCATCGTGCTGTGGGTCGCGCCGGCGGCGAACATTCTCTCCCTCATTTACACCGGCAACATCCTCGGCGGTGAACTTGTCATTGCACGAATCGTGGCCGCACTCCTGATTGCGTTCGTGATCGGGTTTGTGATGAGCGCTGCGTTCGGTGGGGACAAGGAGCAAGCGGTCGCGCCACCGGGCGTCACGCCGAAGAACGGCATCGTCACGCGAAAAGAACTGATCCTCCTTCTGCTGATCCTGGCGTCCTTGCTGTTGCCCAATTACCTGGGACGCAACAGCGCCTTCTCCATCAAGGTCATCATCTGGGCCGTCGCAAGCGTCGTGGCGGGTGTGTACGCGTGGAAAGCGATCCCCGCGGACAAACTCAAAGCGTGGATGCGCGAGACGTGGTGGTTCGTGAGGACGATTTTTCCGCTGTTGCTGGGCGGCGTGTTCGTCGTGGGGATCGTCGGCAAAGTGCTGCCCGAAGATTGGATCCGGCACTACCTCGGCGGCAACGGATTGCTCGCCTCGTTCCTCGCCACGGTGATCGGTGCGGTCAGCTATTTTGCCACCATGACGGAGGCGCCGTTCGTGGACACGCTGATGAAACTCGGCATGGGCAAAGGCCCCGCGCTGGCGTTGCTGCTGACGGGACCGGGGTCGAGTCTTCCCAACTGGCTCGCGATCGCGAAGGTGTTCGGCGTCAAGAAGGCGTTGGTGTATGCGCCGTTGATCATCGTGCTGGGTACGCTGGTCGGTTGGTTCTTCGGCAATTTCATTCTGTGAAACGAGCGTTTCCATGAAGGCAAAGAAACTGGCGACCTGGGCGCTGTTGATCTTCGTCGGCGTCAGCGTCGCCGCACTCATCTACAAGGAAGTGCGCTCGAAGCCTGCCGCTGATGCTGCCGCGGTGGCGACGACCCCGACCGGCTCCCGGGTCGTCGCGTACTACTTTCACGGCGCACAGCGTTGCGTGACGTGCCGAACCATCGAGCGCTACTCGCAGGAGACGATCGAGAAACGTTTCGCTGACCCGATCCAGAAGCAGCGCCTGGAATTCCGCCCGGTCAACGTGGACGAATCGAAGAACCGGCATTTCGTGCAGGACTACAAGTTGGAGACTCGTTCGCTCGTGATAGCGCTGTTCAAGGACGGGCAGCAGCAGAAATGGAAGACGCTCAGCGAGGTCTGGCTGCTGGTGCAGGACCGCGGGCGTTTTGACGAGTACGTCGCGAAAGAGGTCGGCAACTTCTTGCAGGAACTCGACTGATGCAAGAGCTGGCATTACTGGCAATGGGCGCGTTCTGGATCGGCATCTTGACCGCGATCAGCCCGTGCCCGCTGGCGACCAACATCGCGGCGGTGTCGTTTGTGGCGCATCGGATTAGCGACCGCCGCACGGTGCTGTGGTCGGGCGTGCTGTACACGGCGGGACGCAGTTTTACCTACCTCGTCCTCAGCTTCCTCATCGTCGAAGCCGCCATCAACACGCCGCTGTTGTCCGATTTTCTCCAACGCTACATGAACAAAGCACTCGGCATCATGTTGATTCTGGTCGGCATGTTCCTTCTCGATTTGTTCAAACTGAAAGTCCCCAGCTTCGTTCCGTCCGAGAAAACGCAGGCGCGACTGGATCGGCTCGGCGTGGTCGGTTCGTTCCTGCTCGGCGCGTTGTTCGCGCTGGCGTTCTGTCCGGTTTCCGCCGCGCTGTTTTTCGGCAGCCTGATCCCGCTGACGCTCAAGGCGCAATCGAGCCTGGGTCTGCCGTTGGTCTATGGCGTGGCCACCGCGCTGCCGGTCTTGGTCTTTGCGATCCTTGTGGCGGTCGGATCGGCGTACGTCGAGAAGCTGTTCCGAGGCGCAACGAAGCTGGAATTTTACGCCAAGAAGGTGACCGGGGTCGTGTTGATCCTGGTCGGCGTGTATTACGCGCTGGCGTACATTTTCGAGGTTGTATGAACCAAACCAGAAAGGAGTCGTTATGAAAATCCAGGTAGCAGGACCCGGCTGCGGCCGGTGTCAGTCCACCGAAGCAAACGTGCGCACCGCCTGCGCCGAGTTGAACCTTGCCGCTGACATCTCGCACGTGTTCGACGTACGCGAGTACGCCAAGCTCGGCGTGCGGCTGACTCCCGCCGTGATTGTCGAAGGTAAGATCGTCTGTGCCGGCAAGGTGCCGACGGTCGAGGAACTGAAACATCTGATCGCCCGGTAGAGCGGTCACCCGGGGGCAAAGCCCGAATCGGGCTGTCTATGGGCGAAGCCGCATGGCATCTACAACCCGGGGAGCAGATGATTGCCGATAACAACAACTTCGGGACGCGCCCACGGGCGCAGTGGCCGAACGATTTTGCTTGCATTGCTTGGTGGTCTCCCTACACTGCGCGCCACTTGCACGTGCTGCGTATGAAGCCGCTGACACCAGCCAATTCCAGCGAACGTTCCACCGCTCCGGCCACGCACGCACGCACGCACACACCGCTCCTCAGCCTCATGTAGCGCGGTCGTCGCTCGCAAGCAATCTCTTTCCCGTCTCGCGCGGAAGTTTTCTCTCCGCGCGTCACCGTCATTCGCCCAGCCGGACCCTTCCGAAAGGAGCTTTCCAATGAGACCTCCTGTTTTGTTTATCAGCCTCCTCGCTGCCGCATGTCTGAACCTGCCTGCCGCCCACGCCGACGACTTCGACGCGGACGGGTTGCCGGACGACTGGGAGGCGCAGTACGGGTTCTCCACCAACGGGCTGCCCAACCCCGGCCTCCCGGCCTCGGCCCTCATGGGGTGGTGGCAGATGGACGCCAATTCCGCCGACGTGCTCGACCGCAGCGACAATGAATTGACGGGCGCACGCTTCCACTTCGAGACCTCGCCCGTCGTGGCCGGGCTGTTCAGCAACGCCCTCGCGTTCACCACCAACTCGTACGTCAGCTTCGATCCCAACTCCGCCGCGCTCGATCTGACCAACAGCTTCACCGTCTCGCTCTGGTTCTGGAGCACCAACAACACCGAGGAGACCACCCTCGTCGAGTGGGGCAGCCTCAACACCAACCTCTGGGAGTTGAGCATCGCCACCAACGGCGTCGCCCGATTCCGGTTCGCCGACCCGGACGCCAACGTCCAGACGGTGATGGACACCAACGCGGTGTTCCACATCCGCGACGGCCAGTGGCATCATCTGGCGGGCGTGTTCAACCACCTCACCAGCAACGCCTGGCTGTACGTGGATGGCGCAGTGGCGGCAACGGCCGCGGTCACCAACTGGGCGCCGGCCGAGGCGGATTACTTCGCGCTGGGGATCATCGAGACGCCGCCGCCGAACGAGCCGTTCCTGCTGGACGAAGTGCGCTTGTACCGCGTGGCGTTGAGCGGCAGCGACATCCTGCAACTGCCGAACACGCACTATGACCCCGACGGCGACGGCTGGACCAATCTCGAGGAGTATCAGCATTTCACCCACCCGCTGAATCGCGACACCGACGGCGATGGCATTGACGATTCGATTGACCCCGACAATGACAACGACGGTCTCGGCGATGCGTGGGAGATCCAGTGGTTCGGTGATTTGAGCCAGGGCGCGAACGACGACCCGGACGGTGACGGAGTGAGCAATCTCATCGAGTTCTTGCACGGGCGGAATCCGACCAAGGGCGCCGTCGCTGACCCGGGCGGCGCGGTGAACTTGGTGGTGTTCACGGTGCTGGAATGAAGCGTGGCGCAACCATCTTGGTTGGGTCCGGAAACAGGAGGAGAAAATCGTGAGTGCAATTGGATGGATGCAGTGGCGCTCGGTAACAAGATGGTTCGCGGCGGGTGCGCTGGCGTGGCTGATTCTCCAAGCCGAACCAGCACTGGCCCAAGGCAACTGCAGCCAGTCGGGGGATTGGGTGGAAAAGGGAGGCAGCGGTTCGGGCACGGGCACCAGCGGCACCGTCACCAGCGACGCATTCGATTTCGATCTCTGCTACGGCAACGTCCAAGTCACCGGCTCGGGCACCTGCATCAACCACGGCAGCATCGGCGGCGTGGCGACCGACTCGGGTTCGTCCTGCTGCTCGAAGCCCGACTTGTCCGACACGCCGGTCGCCTTCACGATCAACGCCGACAAACGCACTGTGTCGGTTTCGGTCACGGCGAGCGTGGATACCAACTGCACCGACAACGCCTCCTGGAGCGCCAACATCAAGGTCAAGGCCCGCTGTTGCGGCTCCGCCTGTGCGCAGCCCGGCCAGACCGGGTTCGGCCTGGGCGGCGGTCGAATGGATTACACGGCCTCGCTCGGGGCCCTGAACGGCGCTGGAGGTTCGCGCTTCGGCGAACCCGGTGGCACGCTCTACATCAAGGCCAGAGAACCTTCGCTGGCGCTGGCCACGCCCGAAGGGTTGAGCTATGCCGCCCACCCCGGCGTCGAGGACATCACCGACACGAACAGATTTCCGCGCCAGTTCAAGACCGCTCATATGCTCGCCGACGTGGTCACGCTCGGCAATTACGCCTACGAAAAGCGGTTCTATTGGGACTCGCAGGTGGGCGTCAAGGTGGACGGCCTTTACACGGTCAGCGGCAGCCCGTTCAAAACCATCAAGGTCGAAAACCCCGAAGCCGACCCGGAGAGCTTCCAGCGGCTCAAGTTCACCGAGACGCAGGACGGAAGCACGAAGGTGTCCAAGTATGAGTACGACGAGGGCGCGGCGGAATGGCTGCTGGTGACCGGCGGCGGCTTGCGCCGCGAGAGCCGCAGCGAAACGTGGACGTATGCGGAGCAGACGAACCGGGTCGAGACCGTGACGGTCCGTGGTGCCGATGGTAACGCAGCCTCCAAGCGGCTGGTGACTTCCCAGCTTTTTCCCTGGGGCTTGGAGAGAGTGGAGGACGTCGTTGACCCGGGCGGCGCGGCGCAGACCACGCAGTACAGCTATTACACCGATTTGGCGGACACCAACAACTACCGGCGGCTGAAGCGGACGATCCACCCGGGCGGAAACTGGGAACGCTACGAGTACGATGCGCTCGGGCGGCAGACGAAGGTGGTGTCGCAGTTCCTGGACAGCGCGTCCGATTCTGCCGACAACCTCAACCGCGTGGTCGAGCACAGCTTCGAGCCGGTGGACGGCGCGGACGACGGCACGCGCGAAGTGACCTTGCCGCGGCGCACCATCGAGACGTTGCTCGGAACCGAGGTCAGCCGCACCTACCGCGTGGTCACCGGCGATGAAATCCGAGAGTATCGCTGTCAAACGGCGGGCGCGGGCGTCAGCGCCTCGGACAACCTGGTGACGATCACGAAGCGCTACACCAGCGGCGCGTTCTCGAACGAGGTGCAGAAGCTCACCCACGAGAACGGCGCCATCAGGCTCTACGAGTATTCGACCAACGCCAACAGCAAGACGACCATCGTCTTCTCGGGCGCGCCCGGCCCGGGCGGCGCCAACGTCGTGGATGGCACCAAAACGATCACCGTCATTGATGTCCAGGGCAACACCCTCTCGAACCTCGTCTATGACATCGCCTCGGGGCTGCTGACCCATTCCGCTGTCGCCAGCGAGAGCGACCAGTACGGCCGGCCCGAGCGCATTGATTATCTCGGGGGCCTGTTCGAAACCTTCAGCTACGACTGCTGCGGCTTGGCCTCGAAACGCGACAAGGACGGCATCGTCACCGGCTACAGCTTCGACGGCCTCAAGCGGGTGACCGGCCAGATTCGCGCCGGCATCACCAACGAGTTCACGCTCGATCCCGAGGGACGCCGGCTGGCCACGTTTCGCAACGACCTGCGCATCGAAGGTGCCGGCTACGATCTCGCCGGACGCCTGACCGCCAGCACCAACACGCTCGGGCACGTCACGACCTATTCGTACACGGCCACGTCCAAGACGATCACCTTCCCGGACGGCAGCACGCGGATCGAGGAATTCTTCCAGGACGGACAACTTAAGAGCGTCACCGGCACCGCCGTCCACGGCGTCCGCTACGAGTACGGCATCGAGAGCAACCAGTTCTACACGAAGGAAATCAAGCTCGACGCCAACGGCGCCGACACCAGCGAATGGACCAAAACGTACACCGACATGGTAGCACAACCATCCCTGGTTGTGCATTCGGGCGGCGCGTCCAGCGCCAGTTTCCACAACAACAAAGGCCAGTTGATCAAACAGACCGACCCCGACGGCGTCACCACGCTGTTCGCGTACAACGCCGCAGGCGAGCGGGAGTACGTCGCCGTGGACATGAACCGGAACGGCACGATTGATTTCGCCGGCACCGACCGGATCACCAGAGTGCAGCGGTCAGTGGTCAGCAGTCAGGGGACAGTGAAACGACGAACAACCGCGACAGTCTATACCACGGAGGGCACAGGAGACACGGAGACGGTGAACGTCAGCGAGACCAGCGCCGACGGTTTACAGTCCTGGAGCACGAGCTTCGGGTTGACCACGCATTCGCAGACGATTTACGCCGGGAGCGGTGTCCGAAGTAACATCGTCACCGCCGCCGATGGCTCGACCACCATCAGCGCCTACCAGAACGACAGGCTCATTTCCGTTGTCCGCAAAGACGCTCTCGGCTCTCAACTCTCGTCTCTCAGCTATGCTTATGACTCGCACGGCCGGCAACAAACCGTCACCGACGCCCGCACCGGCGCGACCACTTACACCTACGACGACGGCGACCGGCTCATCTCGGTCTCCGGCAACGGCCAGACGACAGCCTACGGCCACGACAGCATGGGCCGCCAGACCTCGATCACCCTGCCCGACGGCGGCGTGGTGACAAACATCTACTTCCCGACCGGCGAGCTGCAAAAGAGTTGGGGCGCGCGGACGTACCCGGTCGAGCACACCTACGATTACGCCGGACGGATGAAGACCATGAAAACCTGGCGCAACTTCGCCGGCAACAGCGGGACCGCCGTGACGACCTGGAACTACGACCCCAACCGCGGCCTCCTCACCAGCAAACGCTACGACGACAATCAAGGCCCCGACTACACCTACACCCCCGCCGGCCGGCTGCTGACCCGCACCTGGGCGCGCGGCGTCACCACCACGTACGCCTACAACAACGCCGGCGAGTTGGTCTCCGTAGATTACAGCGACAACACACCCGACGTGACCTACACCTTCGACCGCCGCGGGAGAAAGGCATCTGCGTCATCTGCGCCATCTGCGGTGCAATACTCCTACAACGCCGCCGGCCAACTCACCAACGAGAATCACACCGCCGGCGTGCTCAGCGGCATCACCGTCCAAAGCGGCTACGACTCCCTCTTCCGCCGCACGTCGTTGTCCGTCGAGTCTGCGGTCTCCGGTCTGGTGTCTGCGGTCTCCTACGGCTACGATTCGGCTTCTCGTCTCTCGACCGTTTCCAGCGGCCCCGAGTCGGTCGAGTACGTCTATCTGGCCAACTCCAGCCTGTTGACGAACACCATTTTCAAGAATAATGGTTCCACGGTGATGACGACGACCAAGGTCTATGACAATCTGAATCGACTGACCGAGATCAGAAGTCAGAGGTCAGCAGACAGCGCCGTGATCAGTTCCCACGCCTACGAGTACAACGCTGTCAACCAGCGGATCCGGGCCACGCTCCAGGACGGCAGCTACTGGGAATACGCCTACGACAGCCTCGGCCAGGTCACCAACGTGGTGAAGAAATGGTCCGACAACACGCTCGTGGCCGGCCAACAATTCCGCTACGCCTACGACGACATCGGCAACCGCGCTACTGTAGCCGCTGGCGGCGGCAGCGGCGGCTCGGGCCTCCGTTCTTCGGCGTACACCGCCAACGCGCTCAACCAATACACCGAGCGCACCGTGCCGAACACCTTCGACGTGCTCGGCGCCGCCCACGTCGACGCCACCGTCACCGTCAACAACGAGCCGACCGACCGCAAGGGCGAGTATTACCGGGCCGAGTTGTGGGTGACCAACACCGCCAGCGTCGTCTATCAGCCGGTCACGATCGTCGGCGTGCGCAACAACGTCGGCGCCAACGGGGAGGACGCGGTGACGACGATGACCGGCCACGAGTTCGTGGCCAAAACGCCCGAGCCGTTCACCTACGACGCCGACGGCAACCTCACCGGCGACAGCCGCTGGCTGTACACTTGGGATGCAGAGAACCGGCTGACAAGCGTTGAGTCGCTGACGAATGCGCCCACCGCCTCCAAACGCAAGGTTGAATGGACGTACGATCATCAAGGCAGACGGATTCGGCAAATAACCTACGAGGGCAGCAGCGGCAGTTACGTTGTCACGGGCGATCTGAAGTTCGTGTATGACGCCTGGCAAAATCTTGCCGAACTCAACGCCACCAACAACGCCGTCTTGCGCTCGTACGTCTGGGAACTCGATCTCAGCGGCACGACGGCTGGCGCTGGCGGCGTGGGCGGGCTGCTGCTGGTCAACAGCGCCGCTGCCGGCGTTCACTTCGCTGCGTACGACGGAAATGGGAACGTCACGGCACTCGTCGGTGCTAATGATGGAACTGCGAGCGGCAGCTACGAATACTCGCCGTTCGGCGAAACCTTGCGCGCGACCGGCTTGATGGCGAACGAGAATCCGTATCGCTTCTCGACCAAGCGGACTGACGCCACTACCGGGTCCATACTCTACGAGTACCGCGCTTACGATCCGATCAAGGGGAGATGGCTGAGCAGGGATCCGTTGCAGGAACTCGGTGGTCTCCATCTGTATCTCAGCTTGGGTAACGATCCCATTAACTATATAGATCCGTTCGGGTTGTTTGATTCCGGAAAATTTTGGTCGGGAGTTGCTCAAACCGTTGGAGGCATTCTGACAACGGTAGCAGGGTCGGCCGGGATTCTGGCTGCTCCAGCCACAGGACCCGTAGCCGTCGGCGCAGTTATCGCCGGGGCCGCGGCGATTAACGTTGGTGTGACCGCAACCGGATTCGGCGTTGCAAAGATCATTCAGGCATTTCAAGACGATCACACTTGGGTTCCGGGTTCGGCTGTCGGCGCGATCGTTAATCGATCTGCGGACCTAGCTGGTGCGACTCGTGCACAGGCCGAAGCGTTAGCAGATCTGGCTGACATTCTCGCCAATCGCAATCTACCCGGGCCAGCCGTAGCCTCTGCTATCCAGAGGATTTACGACGCGGCGGAAGACTTAGATGATCTCGCAACGACGTTGGAACACATGCGAGAGTTGATACCGTGTGATCCAGGTGCCGCGCCCGAGGACACCCCCCATAGGTAATTGGTATGGCCGCCACATTACAGTTCTGGTTGCACTTCGTGGGTAGCACAATCTTACTGGCAAGCTACTTCCTGCTCTCGACCAAGCGTGACACGGGGAAGACAATGAAAGCTTCATTCGAGTCGAAGTTTCTGTCCGAGCTTCGTCCGCGCGGTTCGCCGCTGC
>CAZOTB010000069.1:0-32196 GCA_964582645.1 uncultured Verrucomicrobiota bacterium
TGGTGAAAGATGCCGCGGCGAATGAAGATGGCCTGGTCACCGTAGGGGACACGCGTGGCCCGGGAGCGCATCGAGGCCAGCCGGGCGATGAACCGAACGAAGTAATGCTCGCTGTCGAGGTGCAGGTCGAACGCGCCGCCCACGACGTTGACGCGGCGCATCTGGTAGCGGACCATCTCGATCGCGCCCGGGAGCAGCATCGTGTCGGCGTGGAGAAACAACAGCACGTCACCGGTGGCGTGTCGCGCGCCGAAGTTCATCTGGTGGGCGCGGCCGGTATGGGTCAGGAACACGTACTCGGTGAAGTGCCGGGCGATCTCGACGGTCTTATCGGTGCTGCCGCCGTCCACAACGATGATTTCGACGTTGGGGACGCCCGCGAGAAACTGGAGCGTGTTGGCAATGTACCGCTCCTCGTTCAACGTCGGAATGACAACTGAGACTAACATACGACTTCGATGCGGGCAGTGTACAACAGGTCGCAAACGCTGCCAAGAGAAAGTTGTTCACGAACCGTGGAAAATTGTCCGCGGTTTCACCGAGGATGTCAGGGTCTGAGCAGGAAGATCGCGATGAGATCAATGACGAAGCAGATCACGATGATCGCTTCGAGCCAGAGCATGCGACGCTCATTCCGCTCGGAATGGACGACGTTGTAGAGCTGGTCGAGCTGGGCAAGGCGCTGCTCGACGCTGTTGCGCCATTGGTCGAGATAGAAGCGGTCGCGCGCACCGAGATATACCCGCGCCAGATACCAGTCACCGAAAAACTTTGTGATGTGCGTGACTTCGTCGTTGAGTTTCGTGACGTCCACGCGGAACCGCCGCAGCGTTCGCAACACGGAATCACCCACGCCGAACAAAGGCAACCGGCTGTGCTGGCTCAGGTCGTCGTAAGCGCGGTCGAGGTAGGCGTCGAGCCGCTGATCCATGACGCGAAATTCCTCGAGTTGCAGATTTGCCAGTTCAAGCGCGTAGAGGACGTCGTCCACGTACCCGGTCAGATCCACCACCAGCGCGGCGTCCCAATCAATCACCGCGAGGTCGCTGTTCTCGAACGAGCGCTGGATGCGGAGAACTTCATTGACCTGGGCTTCGCTCAGTTGCTCGGCCTTGGTTTCGGTGAGCAGACCCGCCACGGCGCGTCGGTGATCGGCCAGCCAGTGGTTCACATCCGGTGCGCCATCGAGCTCGGTGAAACAGAACACCGTGTACGCTTCCGGCGCGAGCGGTTGTTCAGAGCGTCCCACCATGAACTCGCGCAGGCTCTTGCAGACCTGACTGCACAGGTCCTGCGCGATATCGTCCCGGGTCACGCCGGTCTCGATCTTGGTATCGTGGAACGGGAGCAGATCGGCGAGCGATTTCACCTCGAACGCAACGCGCATGGCGACCGTGACCACGCCGACGTCGTACACGCGCAGGAGCAGCCGCACCGGCTGGCCGCGCATGGGCAAGATCAATGGCGTGGGTTCGATGGCGAGCGGTTTGTAGAGCGGCATGTCCTTCGGCAGCGTCCGGTCCATGCGAATCTCGAACGGGAACGGTTTCTCGGAAAGAATCTCCTGCACCCGCTGGGTGACGATCTCGTTCGCAACATCGAACGCGTAGAGGTAAACCACTTCGCCTTTCATGGTGCAAATGTAACCGAGCCGGGCGAAGCCGGCAACGGAAGGTTGGAAGATTGGAAGAATGGAAGGCTGGCCAGACGCGGCACCCAATCTTCCACCCTTCCATTCTTCCCTCGTCCTACAGATGCTGTGCGAACTCAGCCACGCGCGGATGCGCGATCTTCTCGAAGTCGGCGTAACGCATCTTCACTGCGTCGGTATGCGTGCCCGCTTCGAACACGAACTCGCCGCTTTCGGTCAGTTCCTTGTCCACGTACACCGGCACGCCGTACAGTTCGCCAAACGGCGGCATCGCGCCCGTCTCGCAATCCGGGAACGATCCCTTGAACTCGGTCTCGCGAGCCAATCGCACGGGTTTGCCCACGACCGACTCGAGCTTGATCAGGTCGAGCCGGGAGCAGGACGGGCACACGGTCATGATCAGTTTCCCACCCGCGTCCACCATGACGACCTTGGCGTGCAACTTGCCGGGCACATGCTCAACCTGGGCGGCCCGTTGTGCCGTGACGGCGTAGGGATGAGGAATGACTTCGTAATGCGCGTGCTGTTCGTCCAGCAACGTCTTCAGTTTCGCAGGTATGCTCATTCGTTCTCACCTCCTCTCCGTGAGAACCCAAGGCAAGATTACTCCACCGCGAGACAGACGCAAATCCGAATCGGGACACGTTGAGCAGAATCGCTCCGCCGACTAACGTTGCTTCCAGTCCGCGGCGGGATTGTCGGCGCCGGCCTTCTTGTCGAGCGGATCGTATTTTTCGAGGAGACCCAGCTCGAACTCAGGGATCTCGGTCTTGGGCGAGTATTTGCGGTACTGCGATTGGCAACGGTAGCAGATGACCACATTCGAGAGGTAACGATAGAGAACAAAATCAAACGCCGCAGCGGCGATGAGCACGCCGTAACCGAGGACGACCCTGTTCTTCCAGCACAGGATGACGCATGCGATCGCGGCAACGAGAAACAGCACGATCCCGAACGTACGATTGAAATCCTTCTGCTCGTAGAGTTTCTCGAGACCGCAGATCGCGCACTGATCCACGACGTTCTCCTTGCGCATCCGTTCGGTGATTCGAAGCGCAATCTCCTTGTCGCACATCGGGCAGGGGGAACTTTCCTTCGAGAGATCGTCGAAATGCAACTCGCTCTTGCAGTGCGGACAGCGAAAGGTGATCTCCATACGCGTCAGGCAAGCGCTTGCTGCACGACTTCGTTCAGGTGCGACGCCACGGCGCTGTTGCTCGTGACGACATCGGCACCGGCCTGGCGCGCCGCTTCGAGCAAGGCTTCGTTCTGGTGATCGCCGTAGGCGATGATGCGGATGTGCTTCAACGACGCGTCGGTCTTGATCGCGCGGATGGCGGCGTTGGCGTCGCCCATCTTCGTCGTCAGGTCCACCACCACGAGGAACGGCTTGACCTCGGCGGTTGTGTGCGCCAGGACGCTGGTGTTGTCGAGTCGGGTGACCTGGTAGCCGAGTTTTTCGAGATTGGTGTTCACTCCCATCCCGAGCATGAGATTGTCGAACACGTGAATGGCGACGGGCTGTGGCATGGCTACACTCCCACGCCCTCACACTTGGCGCACTGGGGCGACTGCGGCATGAGACCGAGGTCGCTCAGCAACTTCCGATCTTCCTCCGCGCCCGGATTCTTTGCGGTCAGGAGCTTGTTGCCGTAAAAAATCGAGTTCGCGCCCGCGAAAAAACAAAGCGCCTGCGCCTCCCGGGAGAGACGCGTCCGCCCGGCTGAGAGACGCACGCGGGCTTGCGGAAACACAATGCGCGCCGTGGCGATGAGGCGCACCAACTGGAACACGTCCACCGGCGGTTGCGCTTCGAGCGGCGTGCCGGGCATGCCCATGAGACAATTGATCGGCACGCTCTCGGGCGGCGGATCGAATGTGGTCAGCACGTGCAGCATTTTGAGCCGGTCAGTCTCCGTTTCGCCCATTCCTATAATCCCGCCGCAACAGACCGACATGCCGGCTTGTTGGACGTGGCGAATCGTTCGCAGGCGGTCGTCGAACGAGTGTGTGCTGACGATGTTCGGGTAAAACTCCGGGCTGGTGTCGAGATTGTGGTTGTACGCGGTGACGCCCGCTTCCTTCAACTGCTGCGCGGCGATTTCGGTGAGTTGACCGAGCGTGACGCAGACTTCCATTCCGAGCTTGCTCACCGCGCGGACGGTTTCGAGCACGGACTCGAACTTCGCCTCGCCCTCGCGCACTCCGCGCCAGGCGGCGCCCATGCAGAACCGGGTCGTGCCACTGGCCCGCGCGTTGCGCGCGACCTCGACGATGGACTCGGTCGTCATGAGTTTCTCCGACTCGACGCCGGTCGAGTAATGGGCGCTCTGGGCGCAGTACGCGCAATCTTCGCTGCAGCCGCCGGTCTTGATACTCAGGAGCGTGCACAGTTGCACCTCGTTGTCCTTCCAGTGGTCAAGATAGACCGCGCGGGCCTGGGAAATCAGGTCGAAAAACGGTTGATGATAAATCGCCTCGAGGCGTTCCAGCGTCTGCATGAATCGCGGGAACAGTAGCGACGGAGTCGCCTTGAATCAAATTGTTTCGGCTACACCATCAGGTACGCGGCGAACAACTCTCCGAAGAGCACGCTGACTTCACACAGGTACAACAACCCCGTCGCCGCCTGGTTCGCCTTGCCCACGGCGCATCGCCACGCCATAAAGGCGAGGATGAGCGGCAGAACCAGTCCCCAGGCGACCCGCATCAGAAAAAACATCAGGTTGCCGTTCACGCTCCACAGTTGCGGCAGGTACTGCTGGCTGCAGAGCGGTGCGATCTGTGGCAACACAACCAGGAACACGATCATCAGAAGCGCGCGAATCCCGATGGCCGCCATGAGAAATCTTGTGATCCGAATCAAATAACCGAACGAAAGATTGCGCGAGATGAGATACCAGTGACCCAGAGTCATGGCGTTGTGGGCGTTCCCCAGGAGCACCGCTCCCATCAACGCGCTGATTACCCAGACTCCAATGAGCGGCGCGGTGACCACGCCCGCGCCCTGAACAGCTTCCATGCGCTCCGCGAGAGTGTGAATCGTTCCCACCAACCCAAACCCAATACCGAGAAGCGCCGCCAGCAGATGCAACAGCCGGGTCGCCGCGAGCTTCTCGGCCACCACAGTGCCGAAACTGGCGACGGAGACCAGCATGGCCGCACCAAGCCCTGCTGCGATCATCGGCGAATGCAATTCCACGAGGTGAAGTCCGCCGGCGAGGGCGAACGCGATTGCAGCCAGCATGCTATGGAATGTGAAGAAGCTCCTGCGGACTTCGCCGATCGGCACCAGCGGCAGCAGCAACAACACGCCGGCTCCCAGTTCCGCCAGGATCAGGGCGATGGCGACGGTCAGTTTCATTTGGCCAAGAGTTTCAACTTCGGCGCGAGCCTCGGATTGAACGGGTTTTCCTTGTACTCCAGTTCCTCTACCAAATCGAGCCACGACTCCAGGCACTCGACAAACTTGCCGAGTCCGAAAGCTTCATGGATGGCACCGTATGGTTTCAAACGTTCGATGGCTGTCTTGAGCAGGTTCGAAGCGGCCTTGGGCCGGTCGTTCTGGAAATGAACGAACGCGCCGGCAGCCATGATGAGACCCTGATAGTAGCGACCGTTCGGTTTGTCGCGCGATTCGAGCCAGAGTTGTTCGAGAACTTCGTGCGCCTCGAAAAACTCCTGACGATTGAACCGCTCGAAGAAGTCGAGGTATCGCGGGTCGTGTTTGATGGATTTGGTTTTCATCGAAGCAGGTCAGGCGTCCGCCTGTCCTACTTTGCCTCGAAATACACGGGATTCGAAAACGCCCGCCGCCAGTCCTTCGCGTTGCACTCGATCCGTACATACCGGCTGCGCGAGCCAACCGTAAGCACAAGCGTCCCGTCCACCAACGGCTTCCGCCCCAGCTCGATCTCTCGAATCGTTCGTCCATCCTGCACGACGCGCAACACTTGGAGACCCAGACTATCCGCCCCGCGGTACTGCAACTTCGCCTTTCCTCCGGTAATTCGCAGACTCTGTCCCATGCCAGCGCGACGTCCGCCGCTGCTCACTTCGAGATGAATCAACGGCGCCTCGCTGACGAAATGCCGGCCTTTCCCGAGCGCCGCGATCACGGCATCCTTCGCAAGCTTCGCGCACCAGACGCCGTTCCACACCGAGCCGATGCAATGCGGCAGATGAGCATCGGTGTTTCCCATGGCATGAACGCGCCTGCCGGCACACAGCAACTTGTCCCAGAGCGCCACGGATTGCTCGTCGGTCACGTCGAAGCAATCGAGCATCTGGTTCGCGCCATTGATGATCTCCATGTTGAACTCGTCGCCGAGCGTGAACAATACGTCCTCCTGATCCTGCTTGTAGCGTGTGACCGGATACCAGCCTTTCGGGTGCGGGATGAACACCAGCTTGCCGAGCTTGCGCGCGGCGGCGACGTCGGCGTGCAGGTTCTTCTTCACCTTGTACGTGCGCGGGTTGTCGAGGATGCCCATGTGGTGAAACTGGCTCACCGGCTCCTGCCCCCACCATAAATTCTGAAACTTCACGCACTCCCGCTTCTGCGCCACCGTCCAATGGTCGGTGATGAAGAGGAAATCCAGCCCGGCGGCGTTTTTCATCGCGTCCATCTCGGCTACGGTGCCGATGCCGTCGCTGAAGATCGTGTGGCAATGACAATCGCCCCGATAGAAGGATTTCCCGAACAGTTGCCGGCTGGCGTTGACGCGTTCCCGCATGTGCTCATGCCACCACCGCGCGATGCGAAGCGGGTACTCGCTGCGTCGTTCCAGCCGAAGTTTCTCAAGATTCCGTTTCATGGTGCAAGCGCGGGATGGTAACAGCCCCGCCCGCACAAGCAACAGCTTTGGAAAACCAAAATTGAATTGAATTTCCCGAGGCGCGGACTATCCTCGTCGCAAACATTAACTTGAGGGAGAACTGCGATGCCGTTTCTGATTTGTTTGAAAGGGGCTGACAAAGGCGAAGACTGGGAGTTGCCGGGGATTGATATCGAGATCGGACGCTCGCCCAACAACCACGTCGTCGTTCACGATCCCAAGGCTTCCCGGGTGCACTGCAAGCTGGTGATGGGGGAAAGCAGCGTCAAGCTCGTGGACCTGAAAAGCCGCAACGGCACAAAGGTCGAAGGCAAACCCATCACCGAGCAGGTTCTTCACTTCGACCAGTTCTTCCACGTGGGCGACACGTTGTTCATCCTCTCGCCGAAGAGTCTCCGGGGACGCGTGGCCGACATCCTCCAGTTGCAAGAGGAGGAACTGGAGTCCTCCAAACGCAGCCACAACTGGCACGAGATCCTCTGGGATGAACTCACACGCCCGCGCAACGGTGTCGCCATCGGTGGATCGTTGACCAAGTTCCTCGATACGCTTCGCCATGAGCAGGAAGAGGAACTCGAGAAGAAGCTCATGTCGGCTCCGCGCAAACCAAAGCTCAGCGTCAAGGACCTGGCGCGACCGCAAAACAAACCCTCCTGACGCCGCGGCCAAACGCGGCAGCCGTCGCAACCAGACTCACTCCACCTTGCCCAGCGGCAACCCGTACTGCTCCGCAATCTTTCCGTACACGACGCGGCCTTCGACCATGTTGAGACCGCGCGACAGGGATGCGTTTTCCTTCGCCGCGCGACGCCAGCCTTTGCGCACGATCTCCATCACGTACGGGAAGGTTGCGTTGGTCAGCGCGTAACTCGACGTCCGCGCCACGGCGCCGGGCATGTTGGTCACGCAGTAATGCACGACGTGGTTGATGATGTAGGTCGGGTCATCGTGGGTTGTCGGTCGTGTCGTCTCAATGCAGCCGCCCTGGTCCACCGCCACGTCCACAATCACGGAGCCATATTTCATCTGTTTCACGAGCTTCCGTGAAACGAGGTGCGGCGCGCGCGCCCCCGGCACCAGCACCGCGCCGATGAGCAGGTCGGCCTGCAACACCGAATCGCGGATGTTGTACGCGTTCGACATCAGCGTGGTGACATTCTTCGGCATCACGTCGTCCAGGTACCGCATTCGATCCAGATTGACGTCGAGGATCGTTACGTCCGCGCCAAGGCCGGCCGCCATCTTGGCTGCGTTGGCGCCGACCACGCCGCCCCCGAGAATCGTGACCTTCGCGGGCGCGACGCCCGGCACGCCCGCCAGCAACAGGCCGCGTCCCTTCAGCGGCTCTTCGAGAAATCGCGCTCCTTCGTGCACCGCCATCCGTCCCGCAATCTCGCTCATTGGCGTGAGAAGCGGCAGGATGCCGTTATCGAGTTGGACGGTTTCGTACGCGATCGCGACGGCCTTCGATTTCAACACGCCCTGCGTCAGTACCTTGTCTGCGGCGAAGTGAAAATAGGTGAACACGATCTGTCCCGGCTGGATCAGACGCGTCTCCTCCGGCTGCGGCTCTTTGACTTTCACGATCATGTCCGCGCGACGCCAGATTTCGCGCGCGGAAGCGACGAGTTGCGCACCCGCCTCGCGATATTCGGGATCAAATGCCCCGCTGCCGACGCCGGCGTTGTGCTCGACAAGCACGGTGTGTCCCGCTGCCACAAGCGCCTGCGCATTCACAGGCAACAAGGCGACGCGGTATTCGTGATTCTTTATTTCCTTGGGGACGCCGATGATCATGGGGAAAGTGAAGAGTTATCGGTTCTTGGTTGTGGGTTAATCGTGTGCCGACACGACGCTAAGTCAGAGACTTAACGTTGGACAAGGTGAATCCTGCGACGTGATGTGCGTGGTCACGTGTTTTGCGCCCAGTTCATCGAGCGCGGTGCGGACAGTTTGATGCGCCAGCTCGGGACGATTGCAATCCTGGCTCATGTGCGCGAGATACACGTGTTGCAACCGCTCGCTGGCGATGTCGCAGGCCGCGCGCGCCGCGGCGATGTTGCTCAAATGACCGTGCCGGCTGCCAATGCGCTGTTTCACGGACCACGGGCGGCGGGTGTCGTTCTGCAACAGCTTGAGGTCGTGGTTTGTCTCGAGCAACAACACATTCGCTTCGCGCATCCGTTCGACGACCATCTTCGTGCAATGCCCGAGGTCGGTGAGAAAGCCGATCTTTACGCCTTCATGAACGACAAGGTAACCGACCGGGTCATAGGCGTCGTGCGGGACGGTGAACGAGGCGATTGTCAGATCACCGATGGCGAACGAATCGCCGGTCGCAAACAATTTCCAGTTCTTGAAGCTGGCCAGGCCCGGCTGGATCGCTTCCGCCGTGAGCCGGTTGCAGTAGAGCGGCACCTGAGAGCGGTTGCAGAGCACGCTCAACCCGGCAGTGTGGTCGGTGTGCTCGTGCGTCAGGATGATCGCGTTGATCTCCTCGATCCTTTTGCCGATGCTTGCGAGCCGGTGCGCGATCTGGCGTCCGCTGAACCCGGCATCCACGAGGATTTTCGTGCTCGGCGTCTCGACGTACGTGCAATTACCGCTGCTGCCGCTGCCGAGCACGGTGAACTGGACTGGCATGTGGCTACACTAGGAAGCCGTGGATTGAGTGCAAGGAGAATGTGACCCACGCCGCTGCCGATCATCGCCCCGTTCAACCAATCAACTCGGCAGAGACCAATACATCGTCAAATAGTTAATTATCTATTTGACGATGTGTTGTACCGAAGCCTTGCGCCCGCACCTTGACAAAGGAACATCAGGACATCAGCACGATCTTGCCGTACGCTCCCGCGGCCATGACTGCTTCGTGCGCACGAGCGGCGTCCTTCAATGGCATCTCCCGTCCGACCACGGGTCGCAAGGTACCGGCTTCGAGCCCGGCGACCAACGCCGCATGCATGGAGGCCATCTCCTCGCGGGAGCTGTTCCAGAGCGCCATGCCGAGGATCGCGCTGTCGCGGGCCATGGTCAGGCGCGGGCTGATCTCGATGTTGCCGCGGCTGCCGATCACGACCACCCGACCGCGTGGCGCCAGTACGCCGAGGTCTTTCGCCAGGTTGACGTTGGCGAGCATTTCGAGAATCACATCCACGCCGCGCCCGTCCGTCAGTTTTGTCAACGGGTCGAGATAGTCCGAGGTGGTGTGATCGAGCACGTGATGAGCCCCTTGCTCGCGCACCAATTGTTTCCCGCGCTCGGTGCCGGCTGTCGCTATCACGTTGAGGCCGTGTGCCCGTGCCATCTGCACCGCCGCGATGCCGACGCCGCCGCTACCGCCGTGAACAAGCACTGTCTCGCCCGGTAGGGCATGCGCGCGTTGGAACAATGCCCGGTACGCCGTGCCGTAGGGAACGCCCACCGCAGCCGCTTGCGCAAACGTAATCTCATCCGGGATTCGATGTACCTGCCATGGTTCGCATGTGGTCAGTTCCGCGTACGCGCCCACATGCCGGCCACCGGCTGTCCCGAGTGTGTACACGCGGTCGCCGGGCTTGAGTCCTTTCACCTCGCTGCCCACGGCCTCGACCACGCCGCCCGCGTCGGAGCCGGGGATGTACGGCAGCGCGATCTTGACCATCGTGTACGCGCCCGCACGGACGTACGTGTCCACGGGGTTGACGCCCGCTGCTTTCACGCGCACAAGCACCTGCCCCGGTCCCGCCTTTGGGTCCGGCACCTCTTCGAGCCGCATCACGTCAGGCGCGCCGAACTGCTGTACTTGAATCGCTTTCATGGGATTTTCCTTTGAACGCCGATTGTGGACGACGAAATGCGCCCGATCAACTCACAATCTCAACGGCCTCAGTTCAGGTCGAACACAAGCACCTGCGATGGCCGCACCGCCGCCAACTCGACCTTCGTCTCTTCGCTCGCCGCCGCACCGTCGCCCGCGAGCAGCAGGTTTCCGTTCACCCTAACCTCGCCTTCCGCGACCTGCACCCAGGCATGCCGCCCGGGCTTCAGCGCATGAACAACCTCGTCCCCTGCACGAAGGTGTCCCACATAAAGGTCGGCGTCCTGATTGAAATGATCTCCATGTCGCGGTGCGGGTGCGTGCCGAACCCCCATCCCGGGCGCGACGCGATCTTCATTGATGACCCGCAACGAACGGAAGCCCATGTGTTGCGGGTCATAGTAATCCGCGAAGCTGAACGTGTGGCGCGAGTCGAGCCAGCCGTGATCGGCATGGCCGCGTTCCTGAGATTTGCGGATCGTGATCATAGAAACTCCCCGTTTGAGAATGGTTCGTCACCACGGGATCTCCTGCCGGTCCCGCAGGAATTTCCCGGTCAATGACTGGGGCGCTTCGGTCGCCAGCCAGACGATCGTGTCCGCGCCCTGCTCGACCGAGCGTGGCGCCGTCGGGCCGCCCATCTCGGTGCGGCACCACCCCGGGCAGACCGAGTTCACCGCGATGCCTTCGCTTTGCAGCGCCGCAGCGAACTGGGTGGTCACCGCGTTCAGCGCCGCTTTCGAGATGCTGTACGCCGGCGCCCACGTGCCCATGTCGCTCAATTGGCCCGCGCCGCTCGATACGTTGATGATCCGCCCGCCCTTGCTGCGACGAAGCAGCGGCAGGAACGCCTGCGTCACTTGCAGCGGCGCGACCGCGTTGGTGATGAGTGTCCGCTCCAACACCGCAGGATCGAGATCGAACACCGACGCGCTGGCGTCTTCGAGGATCGCTGCGTTGTTGACGAGGACGTCTAGATGATCCACCTGCGCCGACACCTGCTGAACCGCGTTGCGGATGCTGCCGGCATCGGTCACGTCGAGTTCGAGGAACGAAACGGCGCATTCCTTGTTCTGGAGCGTCGCGGCGGACCTGGTTGCGGCCTCGCGATTCCGCGACGCGAGAAACACCTTGTGTCCCGCCGCGGAAAGCACGCGCGTGACCTCGAAGCCGATGCCCCGGTAGGCGCCCGTCACCAGAGAGATTGTCTGCTTGGTCGTGGTCATGATTCCTCCCGCGATGCCGGGGATTCCTCCGGGACGATTTCGAACGTGCTCTTCTCAAAATCGCGCACGACCGTGATGGAAGACTGCGCGCCGGGCGGATACGACGTCAGCAGCTTGTGAAGATCGTCCACGCTCGCCACGGGCTGGTCTTGGAACGCCACGACGACGTCACCTTCGCGCAACCCACTGCGCTGGGCGGGACTGTTCGGTTCGACGGAAACCACCAGCACGCCGGTTTCCTTGAGGAACTGATAGTACCGCACCAACCGGCGGGGCAACGGCACGTTCTGGCCCGCCACGCCGATGTAACTGCGACGCACCTTGCCGTCGCGGATCAGCAGCGCCGCGATGAACTTGGCGGTGTTGATCGGGATGGCGAAACACAAGCCCTGAGCCGGCAGGATCGTGGCCGTATTGATGCCGATGACCTCGCCGCGGGAGTTCACGAGCGGCCCGCCGGAGTTGCCGGGGTTCAACGCGGCGTCGGTCTGGATGATGTTGTCAATCAACCGCCCGGACTGCGCCCGCAGCGAACGACCCACCGCGCTCACCACGCCCGCGGTGACGGTCGCCTGAAAACCGAACGGGTTGCCGACCGCGATGGCGAGTTGGCCGACGCGGAGCGATTGCGAATCGCCGAGTTGCGCTGCGACGAGCTCGGGCGCGTCTGTGCGGATGACGCCGACATCGGTGTCAGGGTCGTCTCCGACAGGCTCCGCAGAGAAGCTTTCGCCATCGGCGAACGTCACGCGAATCTTCCGCGCGCCTCGCACCACATGGCTGTTCGTCAAGACGAACCCGTCGGGCGTGAACACAAACCCCGAGCCGCTGCCGGCCGGGCGGTGCGTGCTGGAATCGTGTTGCACTTCGAGGTTCACTACCGAGGGCATCACGGTCTCGGACGCTGCAACAACGGCCTGGGAGTAGGCGTCGAGGAGTATGTCGTCGCTCGTGTCCATCGAGTTCATCACGGGGCTTTGGATGAACACGACCCGTGAAAAGTTGCACGGCAGGTGGGCCAAGAGCAGCCCACCTACTTCACAACCGCAGCGAAGGCTTCACCGAGTTGCGCCAGGACATCCCGGGCCAGCACGGCGCGGTCGGTCAGTTCGCGCGCCGCGAGATCGGCGGCGCGACCGTGGAGGAACACTCCCGCCCGGGCGGCGTCGAGTGGAGCGAAGCCTTGCGCGAGGAACGAACCGATCATGCCTGTGAGGATGTCACCGCTGCCGCCCTTGGCGAGCGCGGGACCGCCGGTCATGTTGACCCAAAGCGGACCGTGCGGCGAGGCGATCACGGTGCCGGCACCCTTGAGCACGACGGTCATGCCGGTCTGTTTGGCGAATCGCCGCGCCACGCCCCAACGATCCCATTGCACTTCTTTGGTCGTGCGGGCGATGAGACGCGCCATCTCGCCCGGGTGCGGTGTGAGAATCGTCGGCGACTCGCGCTGCGCGAGCGATTCGGCGTGTCCAGCCAGCGCGTTCAACCCGTCGGCGTCCACCACCATCGGGCGCGGACAGTCGCGAAGGATTCTGCCGACGAATTGTTTCGTCTCCTCGTTCTGCGAAAGGCCCGGGCCCAGCGCGACGGCATCGCAGACTTCGAACCACGACGGCATCTCCTCAGCGGCTCGCAAGGCAAAGCTGCCGTCCGAGGTATCCGAGAACGGGCGCACCATCACTTCCCGGCACTGCGCAGCCACGACGGGATAGATCCGCTGAGGCACGCCGAGCGTGACCAGACCCGCGCCGCCCCGGGCAGCCGCTTCGGCACAGAGCACCGCCGCACCGTGATAGCCCTCGGCGCCGGCAAGGACGAGCAAATGCCCGAAGTCACCTTTGTGCGCGGAACGCTTTCGTCGCGGAAGCAGCGGCGCGATGTCGCTGGGCGCGACGAGTTCCACGTCGCTCGGTGTTTCGTTCACAAACTGGGGAGGGATGCCGATGTCCACGACTTCGAGTTCGCCGACGTAATCCATGGCCGCCGGTTTCAAGAGTCCCATCTTCGGCAAACCCATCGTGACGGTGAGGTCAGCCCGAACGGCGGCGCCAAGCGGTTCGCCCGTGTCGGCGTGCAAGCCCGACGGGATGTCAATCGCGATGACAAACGCGCGAGCGCAAGCGTTGATCTGCTCGATCAACTCCCGGTATGGCGAACGTACTTCGCCCTGCAAGCCGGTGCCAAGCAGACCGTCCACGATGAGACCCGCGGAGTGGCAAACCTCCGAAACGGCGGAAACAAACTTTGCAGACCTCGGCAATTTGCGGAAATGGTGGAGCGCGTCGCCTTTGAGTTCCGACTTCTTGCACGCGAGAAAAAGTCGGACATGGGCACCCGCTTGGGCCAGATGACGCGCCACAACGAACGCATCGCCGCCGTTGTTGCCCTTGCCGGCGAGAATCAAGACCAACCCACGCCGGTCCAACCGTCGCAGAACAATGGTCGAGGCCACACCCGCGCCGGCGCGTTCCATCAGCAACTTCCCCGGCGTGCATGCCTCGATCGTGCGGCGATCGAGTTCGCGCATCTCGACGGCGGTGACGACCTTCATGATTGCGGCTGTATTGTAGGGCGCGAATACCCCAAGGGTTTCGCGCCGCTGCCTCCAATGGCGGGCAACCCTTCGGGCATGCCCGCCCTACAATCGGAAAGGAGAATTGCATTCGCAGCCGAATAGGCTTTGCAGTGGCTGAGACTCACCAGCACTTCTGCAACGCTGCGCTTCTTCGCCAACTCCGCACCTTTACCGTGCAATACCACGTAGGGCTCACCGCTAGCTTTGCGGCGGATTTCCATGTCGGTCCACCCAAGTTGTTTTCCGATACCGGTGCCGAACGCTTTTGAGATCGCTTCCTTCGCGGCGAACCGGGCGGCAAGATGCAAGGCTGGGAACTTCATGGATTTTGCATACTCGATTTCACCAGGATGATAGACGCGTTTCAGGAAACGGTCGCCGAATCGTTCTAGCGAAGCTTCGATGCGTTCGGTCTCGACGATGTCAATGCCGATGCCCAAGACAGAGCGCTGAGTGCTGAGTGCGGGGTGCTGAGTGCTGGCTGTCTCAGCGGCTTTCATAGCCTTCCATGAGCGCGAGCATCTCACGCACGGCCTGGTGCAACCCGACGAAGATAGCCCGGCTGATGATGCTGTGACCGGTGTTGAGCACTTCGAGATGCGGCACCGCCAGGATGCCGGGTGTGTTCTGATAATTGAGGCCGTGTCCCGCGTTGACCCGCAGCCCTAGCTTGTGTGCGAGCTTTGCGCCTTTCGTGAGCCGTTCGATCTCCGCGGCTTGTGCCTTCTCACCCCGGGCGTTGGCGTAGCGGCCCGTGTGCAGTTCGATGAACTCCGCGCCAAGGTCTGCGCTTGCCTTGATCTGGGTTTCGTCGGCATCAATGAACATGCTGACCATGATCCCCGCCCGCTGCAATCGCGGCACGGCCTTGCTCAGGCTCTTCATCGCACCGCGGACATTCAGCCCGCCTTCGGTCGTGACCTCCTCGCGTTTCTCGGGAACGAGACAGGCTTCATCGGGTTTCACTTCCTCGGCGAATGCGATGATCTCCGGCGAGTCGGCCATTTCGAGATTGAGGTTGGTGCGAATCGTCTGACGCAGCAGTCGGATGTCACGGTCCTGCATGTGGCGACGATCCTCGCGGAGGTGCACGGTGATCCCGTGCGCGCCCGCCAGTTCGACTGCCGCCGCCGCCCAAACCGGGTCAGGCTCGGGAATCGCCCCATCGTGGCCGGCTTGGCGGTACCGCGCCTGTCGCAACGTGGCGACGTGGTCAATGTTGACGCCGAGTTTGAGCATGATGACGGATGCTAGATGCTCGAGTGTTCATGGTCAAGCGGCCCCGACTACCCTCAGAGCCGATGTAAATATGTTTAAGAAATGAAATACGTGTTTCATAGTATGAACACATCTTCGAACGCCACCCGTGCTGCTCCTGACCGGTGTCTCGAAGCCTTAGCTCCCTTATCCACGTGGAATTCCTGAGAATGAGATTCGGTGATAGCATGACGCAGCAAAACAACAGGGATGGAAACGGTCCGTGCGCCAATGTGCTTATTAAATGAAACAGGTGTTTCATTTTATACGCACATTTCCCAGTTGCAGGCGACGTGGGTTCAAAGCCCGTGCGGAAACTTTGACAACCGCTCGCAGCCGGTCTTGGTGATGAGAAAGTTGTCCTCGATGCGCATGCCACCCAAACCGTCGCAATAAACGCCGGGCTCGAGCGTGACGACCATCCCGGCTTCCAACGGCTGGTTGGAGGCGGGAATGAAAAAGGGCGCTTCGTGTGGATGACAGCCGGTGCCGTGGCCGGCATGGTGAAACCAATACTTCGCCCAGCCCGCGGCATCCAGTGTCTCGTGCATGGTTTGATAGACTTCCTTGCCGGTCACGCCGGTCTTGAGCTTCTTGACGCACGCCTCCATCGCCTTGCGCAGAAGATCGTGTACTTTCGTTTCTTCGCTTGTCGGCTTGCGTCCAATGACGAACGTCCGGCTCATGTCAGCCCAGTAACCGTGGTAGTACACCCATAGATCGAGAATGATCGTGTCACCTTTCTTGATGCGGTAATTCGTCGGTGGACCGCCTCCGACGCGGCAGCGTTTCGGGCCGGTGACAAAATCGCCCATGAAATAGAGCGGCTCGCCCGCCGCCTTCGCGACTGCCGCGTAGCACAGTCCGTAGAGTTCTGCCTCGGTCACGCCCGGCTGCGCGGCGGCGCGCGCGGTCTTGTACGCGATCTCGTCGAGACGAATGCACTCGCGGATCACGGCGATTTCGTCGGCCTCTTTTACGGCGCGCAGTTCGTTGAGCGTAGCGCTCACATCCACGAACTCCGCGCTCGGATACCATTCGCGGAGCAAGTTCATGAATATCGCCGGCATGTACCGCAAATCCACGCCGACGCGATGAGCGTGACCGGGAAATCGTTTGCGTTGCGCGCGCAGCCCCGCCACGGCGTCCTCGGGGAACGTCACCATCTTCACGTGGATGTCGTAGCAGAGGTAATCCACCATCGGTCCGCGAAACGTTTCCGCCGCGGCGCCGCGCAGACCGTGGTTGACGTACAGCACCGGCTCACCGCGTGCGGGCACGCAGAGCAGCGGGTGTTTCATCTCGCCCGTGGCGTTGAGGTCGCGGAACAAGCCGGTCGTCCACCCCACGTTTTTGGGATCGTAGAGATAGATGACATCCAGTTCCTGGGCGCGCACTTCGGCCTGGAGTCGTGCGACACGTTTGGCGGTGCCGGTGGCGGTGACTTTCATGGGAGTTTCTCTTGTTCGATTTGTGGCCGCGTACTGTGCCGGGCGGTGGAAGGCTTGGCAAAAGAAAAGTTCCGGCGCCAGAACCACGGCCCCCACGCACGGAAGCCCCGCCTCAGAGCGTGTTGAAAAAGTCGCCGGGAAGGAACGCCGCCCCCCCTCAGATGCCTCCGAGGCGGTCGTCGCTCTTCACCAGCAATAAGGGCGGCGTTCCTTCCGTCCCCGACGCGCTGTGAGAGACTTTTTCAACACGCTCTCAAGACTTGCTCTTCGAATTCAAGTCTGCCTGCCGGGCAAGCTGCTCCCAGAGACGACGTTCCTCGCTCGAAACCCGCGACGGGATCTGAATCGAAACGACGGCGTACAGGTCGCCATGTCCGCCGTCGCGACGCGGCAGTCCCTTTCCCTGGAGACGCAGTTGTTGCCCGGCGGTGGTGCCGGGAGGGATGCGGAGCGCGGCGGGACCGTCGAGGGTCGGGATCGTGGTTTTCGTGCCGAGGACGGCTTGCCACGGATACAATTCGAGATCGTAATACAGGTCCGACTCGCGGGCGCGGAAATCGGGATGTCTGGCAAACTTGACGCGCAGATTCAGATCGCCCGCCGCGCCGCCGATGGCTGCGTGGCCTCGGCCTGACAGCCGGATGACCTGGCCTTCGGAGACACCTGCCGGGATGCGCACGCGATAGGTCTGCGTCTCGACCTCGCCCGTGCGCGGGTCGGTGTGACGGACGCTGACCTGGCGCGTCGAGCCGCGCATCGCCTCATCGAGCGTGACGAGGATCTCGCCCTCGATGTCCGCGCCCCGCCGCTCGGACGCCTGTTCATCGCCTTGGACCTCGCCGAACTCAAAGCCGGGAAAGCCGCCAAACCCGCCGCGACGCCCGCCGAAGAATTGCTCGAAGAAATCGCTGAAGCCCGTTCCGCTGAAATGGAACTCGCCGCCAGCGCGCATGCCTCCGTGGGGAGTCCCGCCAAAGTCTTCCCATCCTGGCGGCGGTGTGAATCCGCCGGGACGGTTCCAGTTCGCGCCCAGTTCATCATACTTCTTGCGCTTCTCGGGATCGCCGAGGACCTCATAGGCCTCATTGATGTCCTTGAACTTCTCCTCCGCGGCCTTCTTGTCCCTGGCGCGGTCGGGGTGGTGTTGGAAGGCGAGCTTGCGGAACGCCTTCTTGATCTGCTCCTGCGTCGCCGTTTTCGGCACGCCGAGCGTCTCGTAGTAATCTTTGAACTCAACGGGCATCCGACATCACCACAGTCTTGCCTGACCAAGCATGCCTCGCGACCGCAGCGACTGCAAGCGACGGGCCGTCATCAGCCTCCGCTGACGCGGAACAGCAGTGTGAGATAGAAGTTCTCGATGCCGAACCGGGAGAGCGGCAAGCGCATCGCAGTACCGTCGCGGATCCCAGCGGGGTATTCCACATCCACGGGATACTCTGTTGTCAGCGCACCGTGACCCGCGCAGCGCCAGCATTCGTAGCCGCCCACGCGGCCGTGCCCGACGCAGGTCGGACATGTGGCGCGCGCGGGGATTTCCACCCGCACCCGGCCGCCCGAGCGGGTCTCCTCCGGCCTGAGAACGACCTCGACGGTGAGACTCTCCAGATGCTCTGCCTTGGGTCGGCTGACCGGCTCAAAATTGCTCCACAGGCGGTCGAACAACTCGTCGAACGACGGATGGTAGTTCTCGAACGAATCGAGCGAGATGTCGCGCACGCGGCCGGCTGGTTCAAACGGACGGAATGGCTCGGGTTGTGGTCGTGCCGTCACCATGGGCTCGGGAGCCCGTCCCGTCCTCGTGTGGAGCGGGCGCAGCTGCCGGTCATAGGCCTGACGGCGTTCCGGATCGCTGAGTGTCGCGTAGGCTTCCTGCGCCTCGAGGAACGGGCCGCTTGTCAGCCCGGATTGGTCGGGATGCAATTCCAGCGCCCGGCGCCGAAACGCGGCTTTGATTTCATCGGAGCTTGCAGTCGAGGCGATGCCAAGAATGACGTAGTAATTCTTCATCGCTGACATCCCCTTCCTGCCGGGAGAGGGCGGCGGAAGCGCAGCATCGCGCCACGCCTCGCGCCGCACGCACCGGCGTCAACTGACCTTCACTTCGATCTGTTTCGGCTTGGCGTGTTCGCCCTTGGCCACATGGATCTCCAGCACGCCGTCCTTGAAGCATGCGTCGATCTTGTTGGCGTCCGCGTCATCCGGCAGCGTAAAGCTGCGCGCGAAATTGCCGTACGCGCGCTCCACGCGATGATACCGGCGCCCCTTCTCTTCCTTCTCGATCTTGCGCTCGCCGGTGACGGTCAACACGCCCTGCTCCATTGTGACCTTGACGTCGTTTTTGGTCAGGCCGGGCAACTCGGCGCGGATAACGTATTCATTGTTGTCCTCGATGATGTCCACCAGCGGCGCCCATTCGGCGACGGTCATGCTCTCTTCGCCATCGCCGCGCCCCCGTGGCCACCGACCGAGCATCGAGCCGAGGCGATTCTCCAATTCCTCCAACTCCTGAAACGGATTCCAACGAGTCAAAGCGTTCATCGTGTTCATTCCTTTCGGGCGGATGTGTTTGTTGTTCGGCCTGGCTGTCCTCCGCCATTAGACGGCCCGACCGACGGACCGCGACTCCTTACACGATCCAATATCGCGCCCCAGAAAGAGATGTGCCAAAGCAGGAGATGCCCACAACCTGCGTAAGTTCGGCCATATCTCGGCGGAGGGGTCGGCGATGGCTGTGACACAACTTCACGCCAGCCAGACTCAGTGTGTCAGGAGTGATCAAACGAGTGCCGGGTTGCACTTGGCAGCACCCGCTTCGGGCCGTTAGGCTGCGCGCACCCTTATGAACCGAACCTCGCGATCCATCTTTGGCGGCCTTGTCTTGCTCGTGGCAGTGTGCGTCACAACGCACGCCGATGTCGCTCTCCATGCCTTGTTCTCCGACAACGCCGTGCTGCAGCAGCAAATGAAAGTGCCGATCTGGGGCACGGCGGCCGTCGGCGAGAATGTGACCGTTCACTTTCAGAAACAGACCGTCTCGACGATCGCCACGAATGGGCAGTGGAAAGTCGTCTTGAAGCCGTTGCGTCCGGGCGGGCCGTTCTCGCTCGAAGTGCGCGGTGCAACCACAATCACGCGCACGAATATCCTCGTCGGTGAAGTGTGGGTTTGCAGTGGGCAATCGAACATGCAGTGGCCGTTGACGAGCTGCGAGAATGCGCAGGAGGCGATCACCAATGCCGCCGATCCGATGCTGCGGTTGATCACGATACCGAACCTCCACGCGGACACGCCGCAGCGCGACGTGAAAGCGAGTTGGGTTGCCTGCGGACCGGACACCGTGCGCGGTTTCTCGGGCGTCGCGTACTACTTCGGCCGCGACCTGCGCAAGGCGCGGAAAGCTCCCGTCGGCCTGATCCACAGTTCCTGGGGTGGTTCGCCCGCCGAGACGTGGACGCCCCGCGGTTCTTTCGAAAGTGATCCCATCCTGAAGCCGATCATTCTGGAATTCGATCGGATCGTTCAGAGCTATCCGCAGCGACGGACCGAGTACAAGCAAGGCGAGGCCGAGTTGTTGAAGAAACACGAGGAGGCGGTCGCCAAGGCGAAGGCGGAAGGCAAACAGGCACCGCCACCGCCCCGGCCGCCCGGCGATCCTGCCATGAACCCCCACCGGCCCTCGGCGCTGTACAACGCCATGATCGCGCCCTTGCAGCCGTTCGCCATCCGCGGCGCGATCTGGTATCAGGGCGAATCCAACGCGGGCGATGCCTGGCGTTATCGCACGTTGTTCCCAACGATGATTCGCGCGTGGCGCGAAACGTGGGGACAAGGCGACTTCCCGTTTCTGTTCGTGCAGCTCGCGCCCTGCGGCAGTCCGGCCGAGGGAGTCAGCCGGTGGGCCGAGCTTCGCGAAGCGCAACTGTTCACCAGCCAGACGGTGCCGAAAACGGCGATGGCTGTGATCACCGACGCCGGTGATTGCGCCGACATCCATCCGAAGCGGAAAGAACCCGTAGGTGCGCGGCTGGCCCTGGCGGCTCGCACGGTGGCGCATGGCGAGCGCATCGTGTCCAGCGGTCCCGTCTATCAGTCGGCCAAGATCGAGGGGGATCGCGTGACGTTGACGTTCCAAAACGCGGGCGGCGGATTGGTGGCGAAAGACGGCGAGTTGAAGGGATTTATCGTCGCCGGTGCCGACCAGCGTTTCTTCCCGGCCAAAGCCGAGATCAAAGGCAAGACCGTCGTGGTGTCGAGTGCCGATGTGAAACAACCGGTGGCGGTCCGGTTTGGCTGGGCGGACTGTCCGTCGGTCAACCTCTACAACAAGGAAGGTCTCCCCGCGACGCCGTTCCGCTCGGATGACTTCCCGATGATGACAAAGCCGAAGTAGGCGTGCTCGATTTCACTTCGAGAGAACCACCGAGTAACTTCCAGATCGTCTCCGCCATTTCGCGGTGTCCCTGGGTGGAGAGGTGCAGACCGTCGGTTGTGTTACCCTGTCTCGCAAGCAGCCTCGCGAAGTACCGTTTCGGGATCAGGATGGCGTCGTACTCCCTTGCCAGGCGACGCTGGATGCTTCCATAGGAGTTGGCGAAGGGCGGCAACGGCAGTTCCATCATCACGAGTTGCCGTCCGGGAGCGTTGGCGCGACGGAGCAACCCGCTGAGGTGCCGCTCGAACTCGGGGGCAGGTGCCCTGTCGAGCATGTCATTGCCGCCGATCTCGAACAATACCAGGGCCCGACCGGCCCCGAGTCTCTCCACCTGTCTCTGTCCGTCAGCGAGCTTTGCGCCCGGCTCCGCGAGGTTCATGACCTCCACGCCGTGACGTCCCGCCAGCACCCGCGGCCAGGGAGCTTCACCCCGTACGCTCGGCTCTGCACTGATCGAATCGCCGATCACGCAAAGCATCGGGTAGGAGCCGGCGGGCGGGGCGGGTGGCCGGTAATACGGATACTCGGCGGCAGCGGCCATCAAGAGGGCAAGTAACAACGCAGTCCGGGCGACGATGCGGAGCGGCGACCTCAGCCGTGATTTCCAATTCTCGATGACGAACCAACTCAGAAACAGGACGCCTCCAATGGGATAGAGCGACGAAAAGTCCATCCCGAGCGGCGCCGCAGAGAACGCCGCGAGTACGACGCCCACGACCGCCGTCAGATTCCCCGCCCATCGTGTCCAGGACACCTCCGGCCCCCAGCGGATCAACACGGCGAGCGCGACCAGCCCGGCGCCGATGAAGAAGACCGTACCCTCGGCAAATCGGTACGCGAAGGCATCCACGGCAGCAGTTCAGCCTCCGAGCGCCCCTCTCAGATGCGGCAACAGATTCTTCGCATACAACTCGAAGCCTCTGTCGTTGGGATGGACGCCGTCCACGAACCATTCCTCGGCTTCCGGGATCATCTGATCGCCGGCAACGATGCGAACCTGTGGGAACTCAGTCGCCAGTGATACCAGCGATTGCCGATACGCCGCGAGCGGCGGCCCGGACGGCTCGGCGGCGCTGGGACGGACCCACGTCAACGGCGTCAGCAAGACGATCGAGCGCCCGGGCTGTTGGTCTGTGAGAGAGGCCAGGAGCCGATGCGCGTTTTGCTGGAACTGTTCGACGGGCAGGCTGCGGTGGTAGTCGTTCGTGCCGTAGGCGATGGACACCAGATCATACGGACCCGCCGGCGCGGCCTCCACGAGCCACTCATCGAATACCGCGCTGCCAAGGGCAACGTTTTGCGCCGCCGCGTTCAACGCAAGCGCGCAACGAGCGATAACGGTACGCGTTGGGAGCGTTGCGGTCATGCCTTGCGTGATCGAATCGCCATATGCCAGCCAGCGCAATGCGAGAGGCGGGGCCCGCTCGATTCGACAGCCATCATCCACCTCGATGGAAACGACGTCCGCCTGGCACAGGTGCGGCAACCAGAGATCGAACAGTCGTTGCTGCGCGGTTGGTTGTTCGAACGCGACGCCGGCCCATTCCTCGTGACGTTCATGAGGGCCAACGGGCGATTCCGACTTTCCGTCAACGAGCAACGCGGCGTGGTAGTTGGACCGCGCTTCGAATCCGTACCGGAACGTGACCCGGAGGCGCCGCGTGTCGCTCACAAACCGAAGACGCACACAACTTGTGCAGGAAAAGCGAATGAGGAATCGCTTCTCGATGTCCTGCTGGAGATAGCGTTCCTCCATTGCCGTCGGCAGCCGATGCGCCCGCCATGCGCCGTCCACGATCTCCCAATGGTCGAGTCCGACGGCGAACTGATGGAGATCGGACAGGTTGAGCTTCATTGCACGAAAACTGAATGTGGGAGGCGCCTCAGTGCGCCGACCGGCTCGGGGATCCTCCAGCACACGAAGAGTCGGCGCGCTGAGGCGCCTCCCACATTGGCGACGTTCCACATGGGACTACTCCGCGGCCACGGTGTTCGACAGGGTGCCGATCTCGGGAATGGTAATCTCGATGACGTCGCCGGGTTGGAGCGAGACATGGTCCGGCGGGACGATGCCGGTGCCGGTCATGAGGAAGACACCATTCAGGAAATCGTTCTCGCGGGTCAGGTAGTCAATCAACTCCTCGAACGACCGCTTGATTTGCGAGGTGCTGGTCTCTGCCTCGAACACGTCGTCCACGCCGCGCTTGATGCGGAGCTGGATCGTGAGCTTCTTGGGATCGGGCACCGCGGCGGCCATCAAAATCGCGGGCCCGAGCGCGGCCCCCTGGCGATACACTTTCGCCTGCGGAAGATAAAGCGGATTCTCGCCTTCGATGTCGCGGCTTGACATGTCGTTGCCGATGGTGAACCCGACCAGCTTCGCGCCGGGACTGATGACGAGCGTCAACTCCGGCTCGGGCACAGTCCACTTCGAGTCGCGGCGGATGCGGACCTCGCCGCCGGGGCCGACGACGCGCTCGGGCGTGGCCTTGAAGAACAACTCGGGTCGCCTGGCGTTATAGACACGATCGTAATGGGTGCCGCCACCGGTGTCTTTGGACTCCTCCATGCGCGCCTCCCGGCTGCGGAAGTAGGTGACACCGGCAGCCCACACTTCCTGGAAATCGATCGGCGCGTAAATCTCGGCGAGGTCGGCGTGAACGGGCCGGGCGTTTTCCTTCGCGCGCGTGATCGCCGCGACGGGATCATCCTGCTGCAGGAACTGGCTGACGGAGCCGAACGCCTCGGGGTCCTGCTCGGTGAGATCGAAGATGGTTTTGCCTTCCCACAACCCGAGCCGATAGAAGGCGTCGGTCTCGGACTTCACCAATTCGCGGGCGGAGAAACGAACGAGTCTCATGGAAGACTGGAGGGTTGGATGGCTGGGAAGCCGGGGGAATGGGCAGGAGGTTTCACTCTTCCATCCTTCCACCCTTCCATTCTTCCATCCTCAACTCCCCACCGGCACTTCGCGCAGCAGACACTGCTTGTCCACCATCACGCGATCGAGGCGGACGAACCGGGGCAGGCCGTCCTCGAACGGCACTTCCACTTCGCCCTGGATCAATGGACGGGCATAATCGAGGAACGCCTGGCTCGGAAAAAATCCGCTCTCGTTCAAAAACTCGCGCGGCATCGGTCGCTCGTGGCTGGCCACCTCGAGCAGCGGCGCCAGTCCCGTCTTGCACTTGTACGGTGCATTCGACTCGCGTTCGAGCGTGACGATATAGCCGCTCTTGCCTTCGATGGCGGCCTTGACCGCAGCCTGGCCGACGAGGACCGCCTCATCGCGATCGGTGCGGCTGATGAGGTGTCCGGCCGAACGCATCGGCAGCCCGACGCGCGTGGTCTTGCATTTGACGCCGACCTTGTCCTCGACGATCCGGCGGATGACGTTGCAGATGCCGCCGAGCTGCGTGCGGTCGAAGACATCTTTCACGAAACTGCCGCCAACCTGCGAGAGGTACTTGCCGCTCTTGTCGCGCAGACCTTCGCCGACGACGATCACGGCGCGGTTGTGCTTGGTAAGGCACTGCGCCAGTTCGCCAATGAAATTCTCCTCGTGGAACGGAATCTCCGGCACGAGCACAATGTGCGGCGCATCTCCTTCGGCGCGTCGGGCGAGCGCGGTGCCGGCGGCCAGCCAGCCGGTGTTGCGTCCCATGACCTCGATCACGTTCGCGGGCTCGGCCGAGGAAAGGGATTCGGTGTCCCGGCCGCTTTCGAGGACGAGGGTCGAGAGGAACTTGATCGCGCTGCCGTAGCCGGGGCAGTGATCGGTGTGGGTGAGGTCATTGTCAATCGCCTTGGGCACGCCGATGGTGTGCAACTCGTACCCGGCTTCCTGCGCAGCTTTGTTGATCTTGTCGGCGGTGTCCATCGAGTCGTTGCCGCCGATATAGAAGAAGTAGCGGACATTGTGTTTCTGGAACACCTCGAGGACGCGGTCACGGTCTTCCTTGTTGTCATCCTTGAGTTTGAACCGGCACGAGCCGAGCGCGGCCGCCGGGGTATGCTTCAAGCCGTCAACGGTCTTGTTCTTTTCCTCGGTGAGGTCCACGAGGTCCTCGTTGAGGACGCCGAGCAGACCGTTGAGCGCGCCGTACACCTCCTCGATCTCTTCGTACTGGAGGGACTCCTGGAGCACGCCCGCCAGGCTGGCGTTCGCGACCGCGCTGGCGCCGCCTGATTGAGCGATCACACAATTGCCTCTGAGAACTGATGCCATTCGAAATCTCCTGAAAAACCGTTTCCGTGTTAAAGGGACGCTACTTGAGCAAGGAACAGAGAGTGCGTCAAGGCAAAGCTTGGAAAAACTTCTGTGGCAGTCAAAGGTGGCTCCCCCATCGTTCAACAGGTCTTTTCCGAGACCTCACTGGAAATCGCTCTTGGAGTTGTTGCACACCCCGCACTTGCAGTCCGGCGTTACGCTGAGTCCGCAATTCACTTCCCACATCCTGTCGAGCGAGAAGTTTGCCCTTCGCCACGCTGTCGCGCGCGGTTTCACTCTCGCGTCTTGATTCAACCGGTTCTCGTCGTGGCTTTGCAAGAACCGTCTCGCGTGGCAAAGCCGATACTGTCGGCAAAGCCAACCGTTGAGAGGTTGTCTGTGCTCGACGGGGACCCAACCCTTCACCGAACGCTGCGAGCAGGGGCTGGCCGTGATGCCGACGCAGCGCAGGAAGTATGGATTCACCTCTGGCAGGTCGAACAACAGGCTCCGTCCAACACACAGAGCTGGTTTCTCCAGAATTGCAGGCTCTGGCTTCGGCTTCCGAGAACCGAGTGGCGCATCGTGCAATTTCTCACAGAAGGTTACAGCCATCGAGAAATTGCGCGGCACCTCGGACGTTCCAAGACGCAGGTGAGCCGATATCGCGAGACGACTGTAGCGGTGGCAATATGCCGATGACGGATCAATCTTCCCTCGATACTGGATCTCCAACGACACGTTGAGGCTGGAAAATGGCGTCCGAAGATCGGACGACGTCGTCGAGTCCGTTTTAGAATGCAAGCAACGGCACCCTCTCACCCCATCCTACCCATGAACCTCCCGACAGTGCCGGGTTGGAACGCCTCCGAGGCGGCAGAACCTGCCCCGAGCCGCCTCGGAGGGAGGCGCTCCTTTCAGGTTCATGGGCTCGATTGGCAACAGATCGGTTGTGGAGTCTCTCCCCGCTCTTTGCCAGTAAAGAGCCGCCATCGCCGGTCGAAGAGCGCCTGCCGTACAACATCCGAAGGCCGGCACGGACGCCATTACAAGAGTCCTTCCACTGCGTTTGCTTCCTCGGGTCAGGACACTACTTGATGTTTGATCCGAGCAGGGCAAGAATCTGGCATCGGGCATCTTCGGTTTCGGTGGCTACAACCTTCCACGTCGCTCCAGTTTTGTTTGGATCGCCATGACATCCTGCACGTAGCGGCGCGTCGAGGCAATGCCGATGTTCGGCACAAACTCGCGCGCGGAGTGGGGCGAACGCATCTTCGCGCGCCACTGGATTACGTTCGAGCGCCCGGCATTGTATTCGGCCAGCGCGAACGGCACCGGATCGTCGCAATCCTTCCAGCGGTTGAGAGCGCGCTTGAGATACCACGAACCGGCTTCGAGATTGGTCTTGGCGTCGAACAGGTCCGCGCGGCTCGGCGGCGGGAGATTGTGTGCGTCGGCCCATTCCTTTGCCGCGCCGGGCATCAGTTGCATCAGGCCGACCTCGCCCGCTTTGCCGATGCTCAGGCGATTGAACCGGCTCTCGCGCCAGACGACGGCCTTCACGAGATACGGGCTGATGTCGTACTGCCCGGCGACGAACGCGATCTGCTTGTCGTAGGAATGCTGGCGCACAAACCACCAACTCTGCTGCACCAGATACATCACGGCGAAGATCGCGACCACGATGAGGATGAAGCGGACGACGCGTCGGCGTTCCATGGGTCAGAGGTGCAAGAATGGAAGCTGAGGAGAATGGAAGGATGGAAGATTGGAGGAATGGAGGCATGATCGGATTCCAGCCTTCCAGTCTTCCAATCTTGCCTTTGCTCTCACGCTTTCCCCACCCAACCAAATCTGCTATCTGATGGCAAACACCGATATGCCGACCTACGCCCGAGTCGCCGTGGACATCGCGCTGGACAAGGAATTCGATTACCTCGTCCCCGACGCGCTCGCCGCGAACGTCCAGGTCGGTTCGCGCGTGCGGGTGCCGTTCGCGCGGCGGCATCTGACGGGCACGGTCGTCGCGCTCAGCCCCACCAGCGATTACCCGAAGTGCAAGGAGGTCGCCGAGGTTGTCGGCAAAGGCAAGCAGCCGGCAATGGATCGGCCCTTGATCGAACTGGCGCAATGGATGGCCGGCTACTATTGCTGTCCGCGCGAACTGGCATTCAAGGCAGTGCTGCCGGACGTGGTGCGCAAGGGCGACATGTCTTGGAAAGAAAAGCTGCAGGTGCGGTTGACCGATCCACCCAAGGCGAAGCAGGAACTCCCGCAACTCCAGAAACGCGCCAAGGCGCAGGCGCGCGTTGTCGAGTATCTCCTGCTGCACGGTCCGGTGCTGTTCGCGAAGCTGGTCGAGGCGGCAAAGACCACGCACCCAATCGTCCGCAAACTTGAAGAGGAAGGGATTGTGACGATCGGCGGCCAGGTGGTGGAGCGCGATCCGTTTCGCGACGAACACTTCCTGCCGAGCACCCCGCTCGTGCTCACCGACGAACAGCAGAAGGCGCTCACGCTGACGCAGCAGAGCATCACGACGCACAAACCTTCGGTGGTGTTGCTGCACGGCGTGACCGGCAGCGGCAAGACGGAGATTTACCTGCAGGCGATTGATTTCACGCTGCGACAGGGCAAGGGCGCAATCGTGCTCGTGCCGGAGATCGCGCTCACGCCGCAGACGGTCGAGCGATTCAAGTCCCGATTCCAATCGGCCGAAATCCCGACGCGCGTCGCGGTGCTGCACAGCGCGCTGTCGGCGGGCGAACGTCACGATGAATGGCAGCAAATCCGGGAGGGTAAAGCGCGGATCGTGATCGGCGCCCGCTCGGCCGTGTTCGCGCCGGTGCAGAACCTCGGCCTGATCGTCGTGGACGAGGAGCACGAGCACAGCTACAAGCAGGACGAAGCACCCCGGTACAACGCGCGCGACGTGGCCGTGATGCGCGGCCACATGCACGGCGCGGCGGTACTCCTCGGCTCAGCCACGCCGTCGCTCGAGTCATACTACAACTTCCATTGTGGCAAGTATGCGCTCGTGAAGCTCACCCAGCGCGTGGACAACCGCAAAATGCCGCTGATGCGCGTGGTGGACATGCGTCAGGAGGCGCACAAGCAGAAGGGACCGCAGATTTTCTCGGAGCGGTTGAAAACGGCCATCGCGCTGCGGCTCGAACGACGCGAGCAGACGATCCTGTTCCTGAATCGCCGCGGGTTCGCGACGACGCTGCTCTGTTCGGCGTGCGGTTTCGAGGCGAAATGTGGGCAATGCAGCGTCGCGCTCACGTATCACAAGCGAGACGAAAAGCTGCTCTGCCACATCTGCGGCCACAATGAGACCGCTCCGACCGATTGCCCGAAGTGTCACGACCCGAAGATCCGCTACACGGGCGTCGGCACCGAGAAAGTCGAGCGCGCCATCGCGGCGATCTTCCCGAAAGCGGTTGTGCGGCGCATGGATTCGGACACCGTGACGCGCAAGGGTGATTACCAGAAAATCCTCGGCGCGTTTCGGTGCGGCGATACCGACATTCTCGTCGGCACGCAGATGATCGCGAAGGGACTGCACTTTCCGCGCGTCACGCTTGTCGGGATCATCTTCGCCGACATGGCGCTGCACATTGCCGATTTCCGAGCCGGGGAGCGGACGTTCCAGTTGCTTGTGCAGGTGGCCGGGCGCGCCGGGCGGGGCGAGGTCGAGGGAGAAGTGATTGTGCAGACATACACGCCCTTTCATCCCGCGGTGCAATACGCCCGGCAACACAACTTCGAGGGATTCTACGAGGGGGAGATCGAGTTTCGGAAGGAACTGTCCTATCCGCCGTTCACGCACCTGATTTGCATCGGCATCGAGGGACGCAACGAACAAAAGGCGCAGTTCTCCGCCGAAGCGCTCGCGAAGGAACTCGGCCAGCGAGTCGGCGAAGGTGTGTTTCTCTCCGGGCCCGCCCCCGCGCCGTTGGCCAAAATCAAAACGTTCTATCGCTTCCAGGTCATGCTGCGATCGGAGCGCATCCTTGCGTTGACGGAGACCGTGCGGCAGGTGACCCAGTCGCTGCGCCTGCCCGAGGACATCCGGCTGACGCTGGATGTGGACCCGCTCAGTTTGTTGTAGCCCGCGACCGGACGATTCCGTAATGATGAGAATGTCAGTATGAACTTCCTCCGTTCCAAACCCGAGCATTTGGCCGAGCATCTGCGCGACTGCATCGCGCGGGGCGAGATCGTCGAACCGCTGCCGAACATCCGCGACTGGAGCGAGCGACTGGGCGTGGCGCACGGTACCCTCGAAAGCGCCATCGGCATTCTCAAGCGGGAAGGGGTGCTCCGAACCCGGCCACGCAAAGGCGTTCACATCGTCCGCGGGCCAGCACGGGCCCGGCGCCTGCAGCAGCCACCGACCGTGCGCTGCATTTTCTACGGCCGACATTACCGTGACGTGCCGACCCTGACCGAGATCATTGGAGCGATCAGCCAACGGTTGACCCCGCATGGCATTCGATTCAGCCTGGAGATGTGCAACGACGCCCGGTTGCGCGCGTTGCACCGGCAGGGAGAACGTCCGCATGAGATGTTGTTGCTCTCGTCCATGCCAAAGAAATACCAGGAACTGTTCTCCGATTTTCGGCGGAGCGTGCTGTTGATCGGGCCTCCATTTCCCGGGATCGGTCTGGCATTCATCTCCAACGATGTCATCCCCGCGTTTCGTCACGCCACGTACATGCTCGCGCGCCGCGGGTTTCTCCGAGTCAGCCTTCTCATCAATGAATCGGCCGGTCAGCCGATTGACGAAGAGTTCCGGCGCATCTGCGCATCGGCGCCGCAGCCGATCCAGGGCGACGTGGTCCGGTTGCCGAATGAACTGTACGAGCAGAACCGTGCCGTGCAGCGACTGGCAGCGCGCGTGGTGGTACGGCAGGGACTGATCACGATTTCGCCGGTGCCGCCGGGGCTGATCATGATGGCGTTGATGAAACGGGGCGTGGACGTGCCGGGACAAGTGGAGGTGATTTCGGTGAACACGACGTCGCTCGAAGTGCGAACGTTTCCATTGCCGATTCATTACCCATTCCCGATGGAGAAATTCGCGAAGACGATCTGTCAGGCCGCCGTACACTATTTCGAGCAAGGCTCTGTGCCGCCACTGCGGAAACTGCTCCCGCTGCACGTGATTGAGCCGCCCCGCTGACGATGAGTGTTCCGAAAAAGAGGCCATTCGATTGCCCTTGTGCGTCGCAAGACGGTAGCTAACTTCGCGCGCGTCATGGGCAAGGTATTCATCGAAACGTTCGACAGCAGCCCGCGAGGCTGGATTGGCTGGGAGGGCGGGGTTGGAGCGACGCGGGTGGAGGTTCGCGATGGCGCGGCCATCTCACGCAGTCCGTGGTGGGTGGACTTCAACCACTGTCATCCGGGGGAGGGCTATCTCCACATCCTGTTCGCGCTGCACACGTATCACGGTCACAACTTCCCCAAGGCGATGCTCGACGTGGCGGGACCGAACCCGTACGTGGAGGGCGGCTTCCCGACGAACATGACCAACGCGAAGGTCACCGTGCGCATCAAGGGCGACGTCAACCTCCGCGGGGCGCAGTGTCTCTTTCACGCCCAGGGAAACGTGCCTCAGCCCGGCAGGCCGAAGAACTGGGTCAACCAGGTCCTCATCAAACAGCCGATCCAGATCACGAGAGATTGGTCCGAGCAGACCCTGCATCTCGTGCCCGACCAGAGCCAGTGGTTGAATCTCGGATCGCGTCACGATCGCACCGACATGTACGGCAAGGCGCCCATCGCCGATCTGCTGCGCGATGTGAACGGCGACATCATTTTCGTTCTGTTCCCGCTCGACGTCGTTCCCGCCAAGCCGATCCAGGGCGACCCGTTCAAGCTGGCTGCCGGCACCGACTATGAAATCGACCGTTCGCGGTTGCCGGAAGGCTACGTGATGATGGACGAAATCCGAATCGAGTTCCCGTAACAGCCGATCGTACTCCAAGGATTCCCGCGTTCCACGTTCAACCAACCATTTCCAGCATCGGCTGCCTGTAGGCGGATTGGAGCTGGACCATGGCAAAGGTCGCATCGTCTCCATGGGTTTTTCCCGGGTCTGAGCTACGTGCGGGAAGGATGCATTCCCATGTCGCTCGATCGTCAGAAGCGGCGGGCGGAAGGCAGGCCGCTCCACACCTGGAACTCTCGTTCGTACCCGGCCGAATACCGCGACCTGTTCCGCGAGCTGCTGGAGCCACTCGCGTGAAAACCGCCGGTGACGATCAGCCATCCCGTGGTCGAGGGCTCGCTGCTCGCGGGACCGCAGTCCTACCTGCTCGCGTTGTCGAACTGGTCCGGCGACCCGCAGAAGATCACGATCACGGCGACACTTCCCGGCAAGCTTGGGAAACCTTGCTCGGTCATCAATCGCCTGAGAGACGTCAGCGTGAAGGGCCAAACGGTCCGTTTCACGATGACCGTCGCGCGAGGTGATTTCGTCGTCATCCCACGAAAGGCTCCTTGACCGCTTATGAAAATGCACTCCAACCACACCCTGGCGCCCGGGCCAGGCCCGAAACGGCAACTCTTCATTGATACCGACACGCTCGTCGAGTGGGACATCCACATCGAGCACCGCGTCCACCAGGCCGAGAAGGTTCAGATCGCCGGCCTGGAATGCGGGCCGCCCGATCCTTGTGGCTGCGACGGTGCTTGGGGTGCGCCATCCAATAGCTATGCATGGTCCGGTGATGTCACGGGT
>CAZOTB010000070.1:0-3983 GCA_964582645.1 uncultured Verrucomicrobiota bacterium
GCCGATCTCGTAGCGGATGAACGGCGTGGCGTAGTTCAGGAAGCCCGTCGCCACAACCCGGCCCTGGCCGTCGCGACCCGGTACCGCCTCGAGATAGCCATACTGTGGGTACACGTGCAACGAGCAGCATTGCTCACACTCGCCCGCGAGCACCACCTTCTCGGTCATGCCGTACCAACTGAGCACACGCGCCTGGAGCGTCTGCTGGATCAGTTCGCGTTGCCAGTCGTAGAGCTTCTCTGAGCCGCAGAACACGCCGCGGATGCCGAGCGAACCGAGTTCCTTGCGCGCCGCAGATTCGCCGAGCAACTGGATGAGAAACACGAGCGCGGAAGGATAGACGTGCATCCATTGCGGCCGGTAGCGGCGCATCATCTCGATGTACTCGCGAGCGTTGACGGGCGTGAGGTGGTACATCGAGAAGTACAATGATCCCTCGGTCTTGCGCCAGGGACGTGGATTCAGTTTCGTATAGACCACGTTTCCCCGGAGAATCACCTTGCGATCGTTCTCGGAGTAGCCGATCCGGCCCCACAGGTTGTTCATGAAGATCAACTCGCGGAACGACGCGCCCCAATTCTCGCCGAAACTCAGCGGGGTGCCGGTGGAGGTGCCGCTGGTGGAGAGCTGTCGTCCGCCGAAGTCCCAGAAATCCTCCGCGCGCATGTCCTGGCAGCGACCGGCCACGTCGGCGCGCGTGAGAATCGGAAGCGCCTCAAGGTCCTTGAAGTCGGTGAAGTCGCTGGGACGAAAACCCGCCCGGTCAAAGCGCTCCTTGTAGAAGGGACAATTCGCATACGCGTGACGGAGAAGCGCCTTGAGTTCGTAGTACTGGTACTCGCGCAACTGCTCGGCGGTCCACTTGTCCGAGTCGGCGAGGAAACGCCCGAAGTCGCGATACTCCGGCAACCACGGAATCACCCTTTTTCCTATGTCGCCGAAGTCCAGGATCATGCTCGGTTCTCCGCGTGTGTGACGTGCCGAAGGATATGGTGGAGTTGCCGGGCGACAAGACCAACATCGTACTGCGCGCGCGCCTGGCGGGCGTTGGATTCTCCGATGCGGCGGCGCAGGGCCGGGTCTTCAATCAATCGTCGCAGTGCCAGCGCCAGCGCGGCAGGGTCGCGTGGCGGAACGAGAAAACCATGTTCCCCATCCTGAAGAATCTCTCGGAGCGCGCCTACCCGGGTGGCCACGACCGGCAGGCCATAGCTCATCGCTTCCAACACCGCCATTGAAAACCCTTCGGTGTACGACGGCAGCACGAAGATGTCGGCGGACTCAAACGCGGCGCGCTTCTCGTCGCCCGCAATGCGTTCGAGGTATTTTGCGTTGTGGGCCTGCTGCGATTCGAGGAAGCTCTTAATGCGCTGGCTGATCTCGGTCACATGTTCGAAGAAGTACTGCTGATGTGCCGGATCAAGCAGCTCGGCGACACGGAACTTCTGGCGCTCGTGGTCCATCGTTTCGCCGGCAAACCAGAGTTCGAGCTGAGGAAAGGACTTTCGGAGTTCTTCGTATGCGAGAATCAGATCGTAAAATCCTTTGGCAAAGGTGATGTGGCCGACGAACAACAGCCGGACCCTTGCCTGCTCGACTCGTGTTGGGGCGGGCCAGTTCGAGAAATCGAGGCCGTTGGGCAGGACATGGATTCGCCCGATGGGAAACAAGCCGTCGAACATCCTCTTGAGCGCCGCGGCTTGAACGATGATTCCATCCATGCGCCGGAGCACGAAGCCGATGAACCAGCGCAAGAGTGGCGAACTGAGCCGGTGGAAGTTGTCGAAGTTCGCGCCGCGGTAATGACCGACGATGCGGCACCGCAACAACCACGCCGTCACAACGATGGTCGAGTCCCGCAGAAAGCCGACCCGGTTGGACGAGAGCAGAAAGCAGAGCACCAAGGGCCGATGCCGAAGCAACGCACCGAGCATACGGAAGTACACTCGGGCGAAGCCGAGGATGCCGCTTAGGTTGAAGTTGCCCTTGGCGCGGTTGTCGAGGCGGACGTTGCTGCGAACGTGGATGACGTTGGCGTCGGGCAGTTTTCCAAGTGCGCGCAACAAGAGCTCCGACGCGACCTCTGGCCCCGCGTAGGGGGGAGGTGTCGGCACGAGCATGAGGATGGGACTCGTTCTAGTCATTGGGTCGAGAGGGACGGGCAACAACGGCCGTCCCGCCTAATCGTCGTGGAAAGATAGCAGCATCCACCCCATGTGGTAAGGACGGGTTTCGTTGAGCGTCTCCATGCCGCCGAAAGCGAGGCGTCCGTCGCTGGGGCGTCCTCGCCGCGAGAACCGGGAGCGCAGGAGATTGAGGTGATATGCAGGCTTGTAGAACGGCCGCTTCCGTTGAATGGCGCGGATGATCCAATGCTTCTCCCAATTGATCATCGGCACGCCGAGTTCGTTATCGCCATAAAGCCAACGAAAGCTGCGCGCGATGGGCACGCTGTAGTCGCGCCCGCTGACGCGCGCCAGCTTGCCCAGCGCCATCGGCCCCATGCCATCCTGATGCACGGAAAACACCGGGAACTTGTCTGCGATGGTGCCGCGGTTCACATTGTAAATCCACCACCATTGCCCCTGTGGCCCTTGCAGCGAACAAATCTTGTCCGCGCACCACTGCGCCGCGCGGAGGGCACGCTCGTCGCCGGTCGCCTGATAGCAGGCAGAGAGCGCATAGATCGGATATGACTGGACGGCGAAGTTGCCGAAACTGCGATGATAGCCGAACAATGACTCGGCTTCGTGCTCGCGCGCGATGTGGTAGCGAAAGAGATGGGTGCGCAAATCGAACGCGCTGCGTAACATATCGGCAATGGATTCGCACACCTGGCCGATAAAGGGACGCGGGTCCGCCTTGCGATAGAGGGTTGAGAAGGCAGCGAGCGTCCAGCCGATGCTGGCAAGTTGCTGGGTGCGGAGTTTGGCGAGGAGCGGCTCGAGTTTGCCTTGAGGCAGCAGACGATCCATGACCGGCTGGAGTGCTGTTCCGTGTGCGAGCACATGAGCCCAAAGTAGGAGCGCCAGATCGCCCGGCCCGCGCGCTTCCATGGCGTCGAGGCGGCCAAGAAGGGCGCGGAGCACGGCGTTGACATCGAGAGAGACGTCCACGCCACGTCCCCGGGCCGCGAGGAGTCCAATGACTGCCATCGCGGAATAGCGTTCGGAGAGGGGGCCGAGTTGGTCGGTGTCCACATTCCAGTTGAAGACGAACAAATGCGATTCTCGATTGTACATGCGCTCGAGCGCCCGCAACGCGAGATTGGTCAGGCGGGGCGCTTCGGCCTCGCGATCCCACGCAGCCACCGGAGCAGTCAGGGCAGGAGCAGTTGGTGCGTTCATGCGCTGGCAGGGCGGCGGTTGTAGATGGCGTCGCAGAACGAGTTCACCATGTTTGTCATGTTGATCTTGGTCAGGATACGGTGGCGCGACTCCTTTCCCATGCGCGTGCGCAGTTCACTATCGTTGAGCAGGCGGAGAATCTTCTCCGCCAGGTCATCGGCGTCGCCGGGCTTGAAGTAAAGTCCATTCTCGCCATCGGTCACGAGGTCTTCCTCAGTCCCGTCGGCGCTGGAGACGACGATCGGCTTGCCGAAGGTCATGGCCTGATTGATCGCCAACCCGCCCGTGCCGGGCAGCGCAAATACATCCGTCGCCATGTAAAGCGAGTTGATGGCCTTCGGCTCGGTCACCTCGCCGAAAAAGCGGACGCGGGGATTTGCGGCGGCGGGATGAGATTCGAGCGCCGACTTCTCGGGCCCGTCGCCCACCACCCATAATGCCGCGGAAGGGCAGCCGCGGCTGACAATTTCGAACGCATTGAGCAAGAGGTCCACGTTCTTGGTTCTGGTGAGCTTGCCGACAAACAATACGACCATGCATTCCCCTGCGTCGTTTTCCCTTTTGATGCGACCAACGAAGTCTGCATCGTGCCGCAGTTGTGACTCAATGGCGAGCAAGGAATCGGTATCGAGTGAG
>CAZOTB010000070.1:3993-23745 GCA_964582645.1 uncultured Verrucomicrobiota bacterium
CGCAACCCAAACGCGCTCGGGACGGATTCCGTGTCGAATCATGTAGTCGCGTGCGGAATGACTGTATGCAATGCCGCCGTTCGCGGACGAAAACAAGAGCCTTCGCAGAAATCGCTTCGCTGTGGACACGGATTTCGACTCACTGGGCTCCCATCCGCACGTCCACCATAGGAACCGCTTTCCCGTCAGCCTGCACATCAGAAGCAGCAGCGGATTGAGAATCAGTCCGAGCCGTGCTTCGGCAACGACGACTTGAAAGTTACCACCAAACATTGAGAAAAGAAGGCCGAACTGAATGGTGAGTCGCCCGCAGGCAAGAGTTCGGAGCGGTCTGCATTGAAAGTTCTGCGCAGAACGAGAAATGGTGTTCCGCCCTGCTGCGCCCTGATGGCTGCAAAACACAGTCAGCTTCGTGCGCTCCGCACAGCCGAGATGTTCGAAGAATGCAACTCGAAATGGAGCAAGTCTGCTCTGGACAAGTGCAACGCGGATGGGAGGAAGGTGATCGCAGGTTTCCAAGGCCGCTGGGTTTGTGTTTGCTGAATGCCCGCTCAAGACGGTGGCCGCACCAACGGTGCGGGCGCAAAGCTGCGACTGAAAAAGCGATGAGTTTTGTCGGTTTCCGATTGTTGTTGTGAGGCTTCCACCGGGAAGTGGCGGATTCGGTACACGATACCTCCAAGACCCCAGACGTACCAGGTAAGCGACGGATAGGTATGGGAGTTGGTTGTGATGCCGGAGAGGTAGAAGTAGGCGACGCCAACGAGGAACAATGCACCCAGCAACTGAAGTCGCACGTCGCCACCTTTCCTCAGTGCCCACGCGTCGCGGCAGAGTCGCAGGAGGAGGATGTTGTAGATCGCAGTGAAAAGGATTCCGTTCTCGACGAGCATGAGAGGGATGCAACTGTGGGCGTTACGAGCGGCAGCTTGGTCTTCCCCATATTCAACGGAGAGACCAACAGAACGATTGTAGCCACCCCCAAGAAGCTGCTCTGCCGGATTCATATCCAGAAAACCCTTCACCTGGGCCTTCCAGATCGCACCGCGACCGCTGATGCTTTTCGGATCGGTCAGGTTCGGGTTGGCCAGGTTGAAATGGGCACGTCGGAATGAAGCATCGAGCGTGTCCCAAGAAAGCGCCACCACTAATGGGGCGATGACCAGCACCTGCTTCCACTTGCCGACCCAGATGAACCAGAAGCAGATGCATAGGAAAATGGCGATCCATGACATGCGCGTGTAGCTGGCAAACACAATGACGACCATGGACGCCGCCACGGCATAGCAAAAATACTTCATCGCCCTTGATTCCGTCATCTTCGTGAAGCACAGGGAAAACACACAGATCATGGTAGAGACACGAGCAAGGTCATGCTTGTGATAGTACATGCCCTCCAGCGGGTTTGCGCCGAAGTGTGCAAACGAGAAATGCTCCTTTCCAATGGCATACGCGACAAGAATGCCGATGTAGATCCAAATCGCGGATCCAATGACGGCCTTGCCCAAACGTTTGACGTCCTGAGCGTCTGTGAACAACCAGCCGGTCAGGAAGAACAGCGCCGGCCCCGAAATGATCCGGAACTCCTCAGCAAGTGAACTCATTCTGAAGCCAGATGCGCCCGTAAGCGACTGAAACGCGAGAGTCACGAAAGTCAGAATACACATCCGACGAATCCACACACACATGGGAGCTCGCAGGAAGAACTCATTCCGTGTGAGAAATAGAAACACGAAGGCCACGATGGGAACGAGGGCACCGACCAAGGCTTGGAAGTTCATTCCGCCGAATGCCTTGAACCACCAAAGTTGGTCCACCAACGGTTTCAGGAAGATGAGTCCGAGCAGCGTAACCTTCGGCGCATAGGACATCGAGATTCCGATGAACACCAGCAGAATCAGCCCGATCATGACAAACATGCTCCAGCTAAAATCCGCCCGCATGAAAAACAGGAGCAGTCCAAGAATCGCGGCAACCACAAAGAGCGCGGCAGCTCCATGCGCATTGCGGCGCATGACTCGTTCGGCGTCGTAAGCTGTGAAACGTTCCATGGGTTAACCCAAGCGCGCGATACTTATATCATACCTTGCCCGATTCCGCCACACCTCCGAATATCTCCGCGATTCGTGATCGGTTTGCCTCGTAGCTGTGGCGACGAATGGTCCAATTGCGCGCCAGCATCCCTTGCTCGCGAGCTTCGGCAGGCTGGGAAATTATGTCCCGTACAAGGCTTGGCAGCCGATCGGTGGAGCCGGCCAATCGTCCCAGCATGGGATTGGCGGCAATCACTCCGTCCGGATCGTGAGCAAGGCTGATCACCGGTGTCGCCCGCAACCATGCCTGAATGAAAACGTTGGGAAAACCCTCGCTGCCGGGGTCGGTCGTGCTGACAAGAACTGTGGCTTGGGCGATGCGACGGTTTGTCTCCTCCGCCGTAAGCGGCCCGGCGAACTCGACATTCCTCAATCCAGTCGCCCTCTCGCGCATTTCCGCCTCGTAAGCCTTTTCCGCAAAATCCCCAATCACAAGAAACCGCGCGTCCATGTCCTGACACCCTCGCGCCACATCGAGGAAGAGTTCGAGACGCTTGCGACGTCCGATGTGAGCCACGAACACGACGATGGGAGGCGATGCTTTGATTGCCGTCTCTGCCGGCACTTCATGCGAGGAGCGCAGCACAACCGAATCCTTGCCAAATTCTTCGCGCACGCGCTTTTGTTGCTGCTCGGTTTGTGCCACCACACAATCCGCGGCTGCGATCTCAGCGGCGTGATCGCTGTCTTTGATGGATGCGTCGCACCAGAGCAGCGCTTTGCGCCAGGAAGATTTTTTGTAGTAGCGGAGACGGTCCCGATAAAAACGGTGACTGATCTCCCAATCCGCCGCTGCGCCCCAAACACATTTCACACCCCGCAGCGCCTTGTAACGATGGCAGAGACCAATGCCACTGAAGCTGTTATTGCCGCGCGTGTAGAGGATGTCTGGCTTGATCTCGTCCAACTGCCTCGTGACCCGCTCGAACATTCGTCTTTGGGGAGGGTGAATCCGACTCCTCCATTGCAGCGGGGACAGCCAGTGCACACGTATTCCATGCGACTCCACCGTCGTGCCCGTCCTGCCGGCCAGGCTTTCGGCAAAGTAATGCACCTCCCAGTCGTGCTCCCGGAGAGCACGGCAAAGCACAAAGGTCTGCCATTCCGCCCCGCCCGATCGCTCGCTCCAGAAGTGATCGAGAAAAAAGCATGCGCAGGCCATTTACGATTTCCTCGCTTCCACAAAACACATGCCGGTGGTCCGAGTTGAGCAATCCATCCTCTCAGCCTCCGCGCGGGCGCACTCGCGCCAGTGATCCCGGTCATAGGCAAAGTATCGCTGCTCCATGACTGCAAACCGCTCAAGATAGCTCGCCAGAAGCGCTTCATTGAATACAAGCTGGAGCAACCAGTTCCGCCGGGAATTGTCTCCTGTGCCATAGGGAACTGACACCAACAGCCCGCCGCCCGGCTTGAGCACGCGATGCATCTCCTTCATTGCGCTGCGTCCAACGGCGGTCGGATCGGGAACGCGGACGCCATAGCAGCCGAAGTGCTCGACAGTCGAGATCGCGGTCACGTAGTCGAACGTGCCGTCCGCATGCCCCAGTCGGGTCGCGTCCTCGCGGACGAAGTGCAACGTCGGATGCCGGAACAGATAGCCGCCCCAGTTTTCCTGGACTGTCCAATGTCCGCGACGCGGCCGCATCCGCCATTGCTGGTTCGGCGGGAACAGGTCCGACGCGACAACGAAATGGCCAAGCGAGGCCAATTGATAGGGCAGAAACGATTCGGAACTGCCGATGTCCAAAATGCGGCTGTTCGGTTTCGCAATCTTCTGGAAGACGAGCGGGTACTCCACAATCCGCTCCGACATCATGCAGCGGGTCTGAAGCCCGACTTCGCGGACGCTGCAGAAGCTGACGCGCATGTAGTCTTCCAAGTCGCGGTAATCGTAGGCAAAACGCGTATCCGGCCCATTGCGCCTCTCGGCAAGCCAGTTCCGCACACCACGTTTGATACGCCCGAGCCGGCGACGGACGCTCATGCCGGTTTCCCTTTCAGTTCGGTCGGCATCATTTCCACGCACTTGTCATATACATCCTCCAATGCGATGTCTCCCATGCTCTGGGCCTGCATCACGCAGATATAGCCTCCGAGCGGACCAGTCTTGACGGGGTCGGTCTTCGCGAACAAAGCCAATCCTCGCGCTCCAACTGCGGCTGCAAGGTGCATCAGCCCCGAGTCGTTGGAAACGAACAACCCGCATGCACGAATGACTGCCGCGGTCTCCGCCAAGGAACACTCGCCGGCAACGACGATGCAGCCTGATTCCATACCGCGCGCGACCTGACGACACAATGCTACCTCCCCTTTGCCGCCGACCAACACGATCTGCGCACCGCGTTCGACGACCAACCTGCGACCCAGTGCCGCGAAGCGGTCTGCCGGCCATTGTTTGTTCAGCGTCGCGGTGCCGACTCCGGGATGCATGCAAACGGTCGGACAATTCTTGCGCCAGCCCTTCGATTTGAGGAGGGCCATCGCGCGTTCTGAGTTCCACGCTGAAACCGGAAACATTGCAGTTGGTCTCGCCGCGTCGGACTTCAAACCGATGGTCGGCAACAGAGCGAGGTTATCGAAAACACGATGCTGCGCGGGGTTCAAAGGCGGCAGATGGGTGAACAGAAATTCAAAGTCGCTGTACCGGCGTTCCGGTGGATAGTCAAACTTGTGTTTCACACGGACGCCTGCGCCCGAATAGAACGACAGGAAGACCTGCTTGAGAGTGTTGGCCGTTTGTGGCGCCAAGAGGACGTCGGCGCGAAAACGCCGAACCGCACGCACGCCAGCCCAAAGCAGCCTCCCTGTGTCCCCGCCGCGACGGAACACACATAACCCATCCACATCCGTGTTGCTGCTCACGACCTGGGCGGTGGCCTCATCCACCACGGCAACGATGGTCGCCCGGGGCAGTTGTCGCCGCAGTTCCCGGAGCATCGGCGTGGCCATGAGGGTGTCCCCCACTCCCGAGTCCAGGAGCACGGCGATTCGTTCGGGCGGTGCACTGGTTGCCGGTGCTCGAATGCAAATTGCCTCCAGTAATGGTCGCAGCAAGCGGGTAAGCACGCGGACGAGTTGAAAGAATGCACGCCTCGATGAATCCATTCGGTGCGTTTCTATCATAAGGCTTGCGTTTGCGCCATGCTTCTGCATACTGGGCGCTCAGACGTGTCCAGTTGAAAATGGAGTCAAGTATGAGTTTGAGATGGAGACTGATCCGACTCGGTTTTGTTGGCTTGCTTCTCACCTCCGGCAGCGCAATCGGCGCATTGACACCCCAGAACGTTCTCGTCGTCGTCAACACCAATAGTGCCGACTCCGTCACAATCGGCTCCTTCTACACAAACCTCCATCCCGGCGCCAGCATCGTCAACGTCGGGACGACCACGGGCAACATCATCACGCGGTCAAACTTCTTTACGGAAATCCGCGATCCGATCCGCACCTACCTGAACTCTACGGCGGGTTTGGCCACACAGATCGTATCCATCGTGACCACTCGCGGAGTGCCGTATCAACTCCATGGCATCAATTCGGAAAACCTCCTGAGCGGCACCGCGGATTACGCGTCGGTGGATTCGGAGTTGACGGTGCTCTGGCAGGACATGGTTTCGGGCGCAACGTTCTCGAATGCGTATCCCGCCAATACCACCGTGCTGAACCCATACTATTTCGACTCGCCGTATTCACCGATCAGCGCCTTTTCGCGATCAAACATCCAGACGCTCAAGAACTGGTCCGGCGTCGTCATCAGCAACGGCTTCCTGGTGTACGAAAGTCCGTCTTACTCCTTCAACGGCGCCAACGCTTTTGGTTTCGCCACCAAATCCTCCGAGCCGGCGGCCAACCAACTCACACCGGGCGATCTCTATCTCGTGACGCGCCTCTCCGGCTACTCGGTGACGGATGTGACCAACTCCCTCGCGCGCTCGCAGAATATCCAGATCAACAAGTCCAGCGATGTGATCGTTCTTAACAAGGGCGCTCAGAACTTCGACGCCGGGATCTATACCAACGCGCAAAGCATTCTGACCAACGCCGGCTTTGGCGTTCTGCTCACTCCCTCCGGCCCCTTGGTAAGCAATCTCCCTCCCGGCCAACGACTGCTCTCGTACAGCACCTATGGCACGTACCTGAGTCCCGGCTCCGGTGCCTACTACATTTTCAGCAATACGTTCACCTATGCGCCCGGCGCGATCTTCAACTCCTACGAAAGCTTCAACGGCACCGAGTTCACCTCCCCGGCCAATCCGCGCAGCCAGGGTCAGGTGGCCGATTGGTTCAGCGTCGGCGGCACGCTCGGGTTCGGCCACGTCAACGAACCATTCACCTTCGCCGTGGCCAACGAGGATGTGTATTTGCCGAACCTGCTCATCAATGGGTTCAGTTGGGCCGAAGCCGCCTACGCGTCGCTGCCGGTCATCAGTTGGCAGAATCTCGTCCTCGGCGATCCGCTCGCCACGTTCTCGATCGTACCGGAACCTTCGGCACTGCTGGGTTGGGTCGGGGTCGGGTTCCTCGTCACCTTCCTTGGCCGCCAGCGGAGTTGATTTCCGCCTTTACTCCTCTTGTTGCTGCTTTCATAACTTCTCTCGCCGGCTTGCGAGCCTGCGAAGCGCATGAACATCTGCATGCTGGTCAGTAACTTCCTTCCCCGCCAGGGCGGTGCGGAATACGTCGTTCATCACCTGACGCGAGCGCTCATCGAGGCGCGCCACACGGTCACGGTGCTAGCGGGCGCAGACCCGGCCGCGCGGACGATTCGCTATCCCTACCCGGTCCATCATTGCCCGTTGCTGCCGTTGATCGGTCTCGAAACTCAGCGCCTCTGGCACGCGAGGTATCATCACGCGCGCGAACGCTTCGATGTGGTCCACGCTCATATTGCCTGGGAGGCTGGATGTGTCGCCGCCCGACTCCAACGCCGGTGCGGCGTGCCTGTCGTGATCACGCCGCATGGCGGAGACGTGCAAGTCGTTCCCGAGATCGAATACGGCCTCTGCCTTAATCCGAAAATCGCCGAGAAGGTTCGGTTTGCTCTCCAGAACGCAGACCGCATCACGGCCATCAGCCAGCGAATGCGACTCGCCATCGCCGACCGATCCGGACAGGTCGAGAACGTGCGCGATGCCGGCTGCGGTACGGAGTTTCACAAGATCCAGTCGATCCGAACAGAGGATCTGCGCCCTCAGATTGGGTTCGCTCCGGATGATTTCGTCGTGTTGAGCGTCGGACGGAACTCGCGCGTCAAGGACATCGGCACGTTGCTCGAGGGTTTTCGGCTCGCGGCGGAAAAGGAGCACCGACTGAAGCTCCTGATGGTTGGACCTGATGAATCCATCCGCGAACTGGTCAACAATGCCGGGCTCGACAAGCAAGCAGTGCTGCTGGGACGCATTCCCCGGAACTACGACCCCAAACATCCCACCGAAGCGGTGTTCGACACGCCGTACCCGGAACTGATCGCAGCCTACCGGGCTTGCGACGTTTATGTCTCCTCCTCGCTCGTCGAATCATTCAACACGGCAGCACTCGATGCGTTCGCTTGTGGCAAACCCGTCCTCGTCACGAACACCCAAGGTTTCATGGACCTGCTCAACGATGGCATCAATGGATGGAGCATTCCCCCGCGCGATCCGGCCGCGCTGGCCGAGAAGATACTGAACTTGGTGCGCAACCCCGAAGCCTGCCGGCACATGGGCGAGGCCGGGCGCAGGATCGCCGCCGAGTACGACTGGGCGCGGGTCGCCGAACGGTACCTGACCGTGTACCAGGAGGCCATAGCGAACGCCCAATCACAGCGTGGCTCCAAGCCTGCATGTTAATCCCCTTGACAGGAGGCGTTGGTTTGACACCCCCGCTCAATTGCGTCAATGTTGCTTTGTGGCGTCAAGGCGAAAAACGGTTACCGAGCACGGCCACCTCGCATCAGCATTTACGCTGATTGAACTGCTCGCAGTGGTCGCGATCATCTCCGTGTTGGCTGCGATGCTCTTGCCGGCGCTCAAAGGGGCGAAAGAAAAGGCCAAGGAAGCCAGGTGCATGTCCAATCTGCGCCAACTCGGCGTGGCAGCAATTTCCTACGCCGCCGACAACAATGATGGCGTGATGGACTGGGTGATTGATGCCACGTTGGTCGTGGGATGTTCCAAGGTTTATCTTCCTTGCGGCGGTTATGGCACCGAGTGGCTGGATCATGCCTTCCGTTATCTGAATCGGAACTGTGATGTCATGGCGTGTCCATCGCAAGAGACCTTGCGAGGCCCTTGCGGTGCCCCGTCTCCCTGCCGCAGCCGCAAATACGCGCCCGGTTATTCGATGAACACGTGGACCATGCATTACTGCGGCCCGTATGACGGATACATCTGGGGGCCAAACCTCCGCTTGAGTCAGGTGAAAGACCCGTCCAGCAAAGTGTGGTTCGCCGACGGGTCGTATCGCTCGCCCTATTTCGTTGAATCGTATGCCGCGCTAATCGCCAAGTGCGAGAGTTGGATCGGCACCTCGACCGACGGACTGTTCCCCATCTCCAAACGTCACCGGGGCGGCAGCAATTTGCTTTTCTTCGACGGCCACGTTGAATGGCACAAGTATGACGAGGTCATGCCTGTCGGGAGTCTGTATTCTGATGCGCAGGCGCTCGCCTTGTTCAAGAAATGGTGGGCCCCCGCCGGCGATGGCAGCATTTGCACGCCTTAACCGTCGGCCGACCTCCCTTGTAGTCGCTGACCTGCTGCGTCGCTGCCTTACGATCCAGCCACTCCTGAGGACCCGTCCTCCCTCCCTAGGCCTCATCGCAGTGTGCGTCGGGCTTCATGGCCAGCCAGCCCAAGCTGAGAATGCCGATCCCAACCTGCTCTTCTACGCCCCGTTCGACAGCAACACCACCGCGGTGGTCGCGGGCGGACTGGCGAAACCGTACACCAGCGCGGTCACCAACGAACCCGGTAAGGTCGGTCAATCGGTGCGGACACTGCGCACGTACCAAGCCTTGACGTACGACGGCCGCGGGAACATTGACCTCAATCGCGGCACGATGGCGTTCTTCTTCAAACCGAACTTCGACATGGTCGAGGAAGAATGGTCGCCCATCCTCAACGTCGGCACCGAGATCGAAGGCTACTGGAACGGCGTCTTCGAGTTGATCCGGATTGATCAAAACCTGTTCTCGCAATTCTTCGACGTGGGACGCTACACCCGCCGGCTCGGGATGCCGGTCGTGGGACGCTGGAAGAAGGGCGAGTGGCACCACCTCGCGGTGACGTGGGATCGGCAACAGGGCATCCGCGTCTATGAGGACGGCGTCGAGAAGGCATCTTCCTGGGGCAACCAACGCTGGCATTGGAATCAAGTCCCCAGCCTGCTCAATCTCAACGGCGGCTACTACAGCACGCAGGACGCGAACTGGGACGAGTTCCGAATCTACTCGCGTGTGCTGCCGCTCGAAGCCATCGCGTCGCTGGCGAGAGGTGAGTCGCCAAAATCCGAGCCGGTCCCCTTGCTCTCCGCCGCCAAAAAGGAGGAAATCGAGCGTGAGCGGTTTGGATGGACTGCGGAAGACTTGAAGCAACTGCCCGTGGTCGGTTCGACGCCGCTGGAGATCACCTGGGCGCGGATTGACCACACGACGGACTGCAAACGACGCATGGCGCAACCGTTCGAGGGACTGCCATCCACCTGTTGGCCACATGCCCGGTACGGCGCGTCGGTCAGCGGCAAACAACTCGAAATCCATCTCGGGCCCGACTCCGAGTATGATTGTGTGCGATTGTTCGCGCAGCGTCCGTTTCGTGGACGACTGCTCCAGCCGCAGCCGGTGGGCGATCCGAGCCTGTTGGCGAACGTCAACGCCGCCCGTCCGATCTGGCGGACGAAGCTGGCGAGCGTCCAGAAGTCGCCGCTCGTGCTGCTGCACCGCGACGACGGCTGGATTGGGCAGGTGGATTTCTTCCGCTGCCGGGAAACGAAATCATCGCGGAAAATAGCGCGCACATTCGTGTCGGCAAGCCGCATCGGGCGCATCCCGGACACCGAGGCCGCTCTCGCGTTGAAAAGCTGGCTCTCGCCACACGAGCAGCGGTGCGTCGCGCTGACCGCAGGCGACCCGCCGAAAGCCTGGACGTTGCCGACGCCCGCGTTCGAGGGATTTCAGATGTTGAGCGAGCCGGTCACGAACTCGGCGCCGCTCGATGGCATCCTGCTCAAGCTCACCATGAAACCGCTCGCTGCCGACACGCCGATCACGGTCAAAGCACGCGAGCCGGTCTGGCAACAGCGCGAGTGGTGCAATGCCGACGTTCTGGCGACGGCAGGCATCAACGAAATCACGCTCGTGCTGCGACCGCGTCCGCTGCTCACGCGCGCGGGTGAGCCCGTCGCCGTCGAGGTCGTCGCGGGCGGGCCCGTTGAATGGACGTTCGGCAACGGTGGCTGCTCGGTGGGCCTCATCGAGGGAAACCGTGAGAAAACCCTGTCCATCCACATCGCGGATCAAATGGAGTTCATTCGCGAGGCGTTTTCGGAGATGAACGAAGGCCACATCTTCGATTACGCTGCCGGCAACCGTCCCATGTGGGCGCGGCTCTCGCGTCCCTCGGAGGCGTTCAACGAAATCGCGCCTGAACATCCCGAGTTCATGCAACTCAAGCACCGACTCGGCTGGGAGCAGGAACGCAAGCCTTACCCCACCCCACCGAACCCGACCGGCGCGCCCGAGTGGGCGTTGTGGCAGCGCGAGAACATGAAGCTCATCAAGCAGATGATTCATTGGATCATAGATAACCGCCAGATCGCCAACGGCGAGTTCGGCGGCGTATGGGGCGACGACACCGACATGGTCGAGAATTGGATGGGCCTGTGGCTCGCCTCGGACGATGACGACAAGATCAAGAACTCCGTCCGCCTGCTGATGGACGGTGTTTGGAAGTACAACCTCGAGGAAGGCGTCAGCGCGAGCATTCGCGACGAGTTGCACTCGTACGAGGAAGGCATGGGCACGATCGCGCAGCGGCTCATCGTGGACTATGGCAACCCGACTGCCGTCGAGCGCGTGATGACGGCGTGCACGCATTACGACAAGTGGGCGAAGAAGGCAGCCGACGGGAAGTGGGATTTCGTCAGTTGTTACTTCGGCGCGAAAGGCGCGTGGACACACGGGGCGTTTGGCCAGTGTCACGGCGGCTACCTGATGTTGATCCCCGCCGCGTGGCTCACGTGGTACAATCACCATCCCGCGGTGCGCGACATCCTCGTCAACTGGCGGCAATGCGACGAATCTCCCGGGATGCCAATGGATGCCGCGTACGAGCTGACGAAGGACCCGGAGCTCTACGCGAAGTACGAGGCACTCGCCACCAAGGCGGCGACGCGGTACCACAACCAGGTCAACGAAGCGCTCACTGTCGTCCCATTGCCCGCCGACACGAAACCGCTGCTCGATTCCGCCAGCTCAACGCGCGGCCTCGAATCGGTGAGCACGAATTTCCCGACGACCCTGTGGGGCATCGGCTCGATGCACGTGCAGCAGGAGTCGCATTGGCTCGCCTGGAAAGCGACCGGCGACAAGAAGTATCTCGTGGATTGCTTCAACATGGTTTGCCAGCATCTCGCCGAACAGATGTGGCTCTACACCGCGGCGCTGCCTTCGACCGATCGCTGCCCGCCGCCGAGTCGCACGCTCGTCCGCTCAATCCTCGGCTCGCGTCCCAGCGACCGCGGCGGTGACGGAAACTTTTGGCCACGTCACGCGTTGAGCTACGAGCGCGGCGCCGACAATCTCGCGGCATTGGTGTTGGAAAACACAGAGAAGAACATCAAGGCGCTGTTCTGGGCGTTCGACACGAAGGATCATCCGCTGAAAATGCGCGTTTGGCGTCTCCCGCCCGGCGAGTACAAGCTCGGCCTCCATGACGACCCCGACGGCGACGGCAGACCGAATGGCACCATCCGGGAGTGGACCGCCAAGCTCGAACGCTATTCCCCTGTGGACATCGTGTTCCCCCCAAGCAAACAGGTGTTGTTCACCGTGGACGCAATCAAGACAGAGCCGATGAACTACGATCGTCCCGATCTCGCCATCGGTCCCGAGGACGTGTACCTGGAGTTTGCATCCGGCCACCTGCACGTGACGGTCCACAACATCGGCAACAAGCCCGCCGACAAGATTGTTCTCCATGCCTACGATGTCGAAACTGGCAAGCTGGTTGACACCGCCACGATCGAGCATCTCCACCCGCCGCTCGATCTCAAGGCGCGCAAGGAAAAGGTCGAGTTTCACAACCTCGACAGCCGCATCTACAAGACGGTCGAGGTCGTCATTGACCCCGAGGGCAAAATTGATGAACTGACGAAGTTCAACAACCGGGTCATGATCCGATTCTGATTGTCAGTCGGCTTGCCGGGGCATTCGCAGAGGTTGAACACGGAGCGGCGAAAAGCGGGCCCGGGCGTTTTCGGCGAAGAATGCAAACCGCCCTCGCTGCGCCCGGTACGTGCCCGCACGGAGGTAAACGACATCGTCGAGACACACCTCGATGCATTCGCCGCTCGCCAGCACGCGCACGCGGACGGGAATGCCGAGCCGGAGACGTGCCGGCAGGGATTGGAGCAGCGTGAGATGGAAGAGATGGATCTGACCCGCGTGGGTGATGACGGTGATGTCGCCAAGTTCATTCGGGTTCGCGCCCGGCGGCGTGTACATCGCATGGGGAACACGGCTCGGCAGACCACTCATAGCAGCCCCATCTTCTTCACAAAATCCTTCAGCTTCGCCAACTCCGCGTCGGTGAGGCTGTGGTACGGCTTGCGACGCCAACGACCGGAGAGTCCGTAAATCTCGAACAACCCATGCACAGCGGCGTCGCGTCCGCCCGGAAACGCGCTCATGAAATCGTCGAGCGGCATCTCGATCTCTTTCGCGACCTTCAACGCGCCGGGAAGGTCGTTGGCCTGGATCGCTTTCCAGTACTGGTGGCTCACCTGCGGCGCGAAGTTCATATGGCGATCCATGAACCCGTCGCAGCCGTAAGGATGAATGTTGAGGTGGTTGCGCAAGCCGCCGCCGGCAAAGACAGCCCATTTGTCGTGAACCAACATGCAGAACTTCCGTGCGATGTCGCCCGTGATGTCTTCTTTCATGGCGATCATGTTGGGCACGCGCTCGAGCAGGAGCCGGGTGGTGTCGAGCGCGAACTTTTCGGGGCGAGTTCCGAAGATGTTGTTCACGAACATGAGCGGGATTTCCTCCGCGAGCGTGGCGTAATGTTCAACCAGCGATTCCGAGGTAGACGACGATGCCCAATCGGGCGGACGCGCCATGAGGAGATCCGCGCCGAGACTGGCGCAGTATTTTGCAAACTTCACCCCCTGCGGCGTGGCGTACTCCCAGTCACACGCCACCGTCAACACCCGCCCCGCGGTGTGTTCAACCACCACCTTGTTGAGTTCCGCAACCTCTTCGTCGGTCAGACAAAGCAAATGACTGTCGCCCGCCGTGAGCAGCGACACCGTGCCGCCCGACTTGATGTTGAAATCGATCATCCGCCGTACGCCGTCGTAATCAACCGAGCCGTCACGGTTAAACGGGGTGCGAATGGAGGCGATTGGGCCGGTGAGCGCGGTGCGTACCGGTTTAAGAGTCACTGGTTTCTTCATGAGTAAAGCATCATGACACGGCTGGCGGCGATACTTCCAGAAACTTTCGGCAGATCAACGGCGAGCGGGCGCATCGGGTGATTGCCCCGGGAACGCTGCCCTCCGAGGCGGCGGCGGCCGGTTGCGGCCTCGGGTGGCGTGCTTCGCACAATCAGCAACGTGTGTCTGGCGCGTTGTGGGGCAATTTCCAGTTGCGCCCACAACGAACCTTCCGCTCATGGCAGGGGCGTGACGCGGGCGCTTTTTCCGGCCATGTCCACCACGACTTGGTGGGCCGTTCCATGCAGCGTCACCGTGAACACCAGCCGCTTCGGACCCGTTTCGACAATCGCCAACCCGGGCGGTTCGGCGTCTTTGCCTTCGCGGAAGCCGGCGACGAAGGTCACTTCCTTCACCCCCTCGACGCGGGCGAAGGTCGCTTCGAGTGGCTGCGCCTGGTAGCCGCCGACCGTCTGCGCTTTGTAATGCGCCATGGCGCGGTCGGACACCAGCCGCATGTGCAGTTGGTTGCCGGCAAACGTCACCCGCGCTTCCCGGCCGCACGGGCCGCCGGCGAGGCCGATGAACCGGCCGATGCCGGGAAGCAGCGGCAGCGATGCCACTTGGCCGCCCGCGGGCGTGAGGGTGGCCGCGCCCGGGCCGTACTGGTAGCGGTCGAACGTGCGCGGTTGGTCGGCGTTGACGCGATCGAAGACGATGTACGCGTCGCCGATCAACGCGATGCCGCGCAGTTGCGTCACGCCCTCGTACAACGACGCGCCCGCGTCGGTCACCACCGCGATCGGCGTGTCGCCGTCGGGTTGGTACGCGAGCAAACGCCCGGCCATCTCGCGCTGGCTCGCGCCGTCCACGACAATCGCGTTGTGCGCCGCCGTCTCCATCATCCACATCGCCTGCGGCGAAGTGTAGATGATTCGACCCACGGTGCTGTCCACGCGCTGGCCGTTGCGATAGAGCGCGGTCGAGAACCGATCGCGCTCGTTGCGGTCGAAGGCGTCCCGGTAGTTGAGCCGAATCTCGCGGTGGTCGGCCACCGTGCCGCGTCGCAGAAAAATGTAACCCGAAGTCGGCAGATGAACGGACGCGAACGCCAGCTTCGTGATGTCGGGCAACTCGGGCACGCCGGACAGGAGCGTCAGGTCATCGGGCGTGCTGCGCGCGGACTTGACCGCCGGCAAGTAAGCCGGCTCGCGATAAACGCGATAGGCCGGCTCGTAACTCGTCGGATACGCGCTGCCGAGGCCGAGCGCGAGCGACCCGTCATAGACGCGCTTGACGCGGTCGGTGAGCAGGTTGACGCCGTATTGGTTCGCGAACGTGGCGAACCGGCTCAGGCACAAAAACATCGCCACGTGATAGGCCGTCCCTTCGTGGTTGATGCCGTCCTCGCTGAACGCGTTCTCGATCAGGTCGTGCCAGGCGAAATCGCCGTACACCGCCTGCGCCACCAGCGGCCAAAAACCGGTCGCCAGCCCGACGCTGCCAAACGCCCGCCCGTGTTCCGCGCCCTGGTTGTTGTATTCCGTGCCGTGCCAGGAGACGCGCACCGCTTCCTCCCGCAGCATGGCCTCGATGGCCGCCTTCTTCGTTGCGTCGAGCGCGGGCGCGGTTTGGAGAAACGCGTACGCCTCGGCGAGCTTCGGCAGTTGATACGATGAATGCAGCGTCGCGAACGAAAAGCGCGACCCGCCGGCCGTCGAGCGCGCGCCGGGCGTTGGCCAACTCGGGTACGCCTGCGCCAACGTCGCCAACATTTCCACCGCCTTCGCGGCGTACACCTCCTTGCCGGTCAACAACCACGCCATGGCCAACGACCGAATGTCGTCGCAGCGCGCCGCCAGATACATGGCGACGTAACAGCGATCAATCCATGTCCGGCCCTCGATCACCGTTTGGCACTTCGGGCATTGGTGGCGGCGGAAATTGGTCGGCTCGACCGGCTGCAACCATTCGCCGCACTTCTCACAGCGATAGCCCTGGTCATAGCCGGGCGGCATCAGTTCGACCGGCGGCGTCGGCCACTCGGTCGCGAGCGCGGTTTCGGCGGCGCGGATGGTTGTTTGCTGCCAGCTATCCAGCGGGAATTTCCTGGCCGTCGCCTGGATTGTTTCCGGCGTGAACCGCGGCGGCGTGCTTGGCGGGATGACCGCCCACAACACGCGTTTCCGATACCCCATCAGCGGGACGATGGAGGAATCCGCTTCGCCCTCGACCGTCACGCGCGGGATGGCCGGCTCGGCATACAGCGCCGGCAGCGAGGCGGCGCGGACGCGGGCGACCGACAGGTGTACCGGCACGACGACTTGCTCCCCCGGCTTGAGCGCAAGCGCGGTCGTCGTCTCGGCGCGAAACTCCTTCAACCCCCGCTCGGAGTCCGGCTCGAGCCGGGCGCGCAGCGGTTTGTCCGTGCGATTGGACACGAGCAGCGTGTACGTGTACGCCAACTCCTCGTTGGTCTCCTTGATCTCGGTCGCTGCCAGATCAACGTCCACCGTCACGAGCGTGCGCACGAGCCGCAGGTTGCGAAACCGCGCCTTGCGCCAGTTCGGTTCGCCGGGGAAACCGATCACCCGCCGATCCAGCGTGAACGACAACACGCGCCCGGCCGCGGGTTGCGGTGGCAGCAACCCGCCGTCATCGTCCTTGCGCAGATCAAAGCGCACCTCGCTCCACTGGCCGACGGGCGTTTTCGATTTCAAGTACCAGTTGCACATCTCGGTTGCCGATGGAAAACCGGTCAGCTTCGTGTGCAATGCCACCTGCGATCCGACCGGCATCAACTCGAACCGCAGCTCGTCGAAGTCGGCGGGGTTGATCCCGAGCGCGTCGAGCGGAAACGTGATCGTCTGGGGCTGGCCTTCGGGCAAATGCCATTCATACACCCCCGGCTCGATGAGTCGAATGTCCGCCTTGTCCGCCGCCGCGTGCTGCGTCAGATCGAGCGGCGCGGCGTGCAGCGTCAACGCCAGACCTGCGCTGAGAACCACCGGTAATCCTGTTCGATGCATGGCCATTTTTCCTCTCGTCAACGAATGCGCAAAGTCACGATCTCATGGGCGCGGATGGGAAACTGCAACCGGCAGCCGGTCGTTGTCACGGGCGACGCGTCGGGCAGCGGGTCCTCCAGCAAATCCACGCGCTCCACCCGTTGCGGCGCAAACGGCCACACGATGCCCACCGGCCCGCCGTGGCCGTGCCCCTCGAACAGGCGGACAATCCACGAATCGCCGTCCTCGGCCTGTTTGATGGCGGCCAGATAACAGTGATCCGACTCGATCTCGAACCAACCGCACTCGGGCGCGAGCGCGCCGGTCGGGTTGGGCGGAGTCTCGCTGGCCAGCAAGGGGATGTTGAACGCCAGCCCGGCTTCCGCGACGCGACCCGCGCGCCAATCGCCAGCGTGCGGGAACAGCCGGTAGCGAATGTGATGAGGTCCCTGGTCGGGATACGGGTCCGGTTCGTACGGCGCGCGCAGCAGGCTCATTTCCACCGTCGAGTCCAAACACCGATGACCGTACTTGCTGTCGTTGAGCAGGGCCGCGCCGCCGCTGCCGGGCGCGGACAGGTCCACCCACTTTTGCGCCGGCACCTCGCGCCCGTCGCGCGGCCGTTCCACGGCGGCAAACGGCGTGTCGCAGGTGAACACGCCCCCGGCCACATGCAACGGAAACGCCACGCGCAACAACGGCGCATCCACGGTATGCCCGCCCAACTCGAACCAGTTCGCGTCCAGCTCGAAATCGAGGAACGGCAGGTCGCGATGCACCAGGATGCGTTGGAAAAACGTCGAGCGATTCCAGTGGCGCGCCACCTCAATGACCGCCCGCAACGGGCCTTTCTCCAACACCCGCAGAGCGTCCACTTCATCGAGCGAATGGACCGCGCTGATCGGGCCGATGTCCCACGCCGACATCACATGGGGTTTTTCCAAGTAAAGCTTCAGCACGTTGGCCGCGCCGCCGGGAGCGAGCACTTCCACATTGCGCCGCTTGTCGAACAGGCGCGTGAGATGGCCGGTGCGTCCATCCACTTCGACGCGGAAGAAGCGCGACTCGAGGACGGTCTCGCGCACGACCAACGACGTGTCCTGCGGCGGGGCGGGTTCAGTGGGCTTCACATAATAAGCGCGGTAGCCGCAGGCCGGCAGGTTCTCGGCGAGAAACTGCACCCGGCAGCGGTAGCCGTTGGGGAACAGCTTGCCATCCACAATCTGCGCGTCCACGGCTCGCCCGTCGCCATCCGTCAATTGCACCGTCGGATACGGCCCTTGTCCCACATCAATCGCCTCGACCGGATACTGGCCGCGGTGCGGATGTTCCTGCTTCGCGCCCCACGTCATCCACGGGCGCAGCCGGGCGCTCGGCGGCGGAATGTGTGTAAAAACTTCCGCCGCGACGATGTCCGTGCGCGCGCGCGGGAGCGGATTGAACACGACCACCGGCTGCCCCGCGTCCGCGCGGGTGGGGACGCGGGCGGCCAGTTCACGCCACGCGCTGTGGCGGACCTCCTCCGCTTTCTCGCGCGCCGCGGCGTACCGGGCGAGCGATTCGCGGTTCGACTCATGCACCGCCGAGCCGCAGAGGATGTCGTGGAACTGGTTCAACACCACAGCGTGCCACGCATCCGAGAGCCGTTCGGCCGGATACCGTCCACCCATCATGGTCAGGAACGCGGCGAGTTGTTCGGCGACGAACAGCGTGTTCTCGCAGCGGCGGTTCTCCGCCTTGATGCCGGCGATGGACGTGTAACAACCCTCATAGACGTATTGCAGTTCGCCGTGATGCACGGGCAACTCATCGCCGCGGGCTTCGATGGCGCGGAAAAAACTCTCCGCCGTCCCGAACTCCAGCCGCGGAAAACCCGGCAGTTCGCGATACGCGAGCGCGCGCGTGATGTCGCGCCGGGTGGGGCCGCCGCCGTGATCGCAAACGCCATAAACCCACATCGCCCGTTGCTGTTGCGGATCGGTCTGCTCGGGCAATTCGCGCAGCGCCGCCGTCACTTCGCCGTAGTAGATTGAGGTCGCCACCGCATGGCAGGCCGTGCCGTCAATGCCCCGCCACTGATACGAGCCTTGCCGGGGTTGGCAACGATGAGCATAAAACCGTCCGATGCCCGCCCGCGCGAGCAGTTGCGGCAGTTGCGCCACGTGCCCGAAATTGTCCGGCAACCAGCCGACGCGGGCGGGCTGCCCGAACTTCTCGCGAAAATAGCGTTGGCCGTAGAGGAAGGAGCGCGCGAGACCTTCGCCGCTCGGCAGATTCGTGTCGCTCTCGACGTACATCCCGCCGAGCAACTCCCAGCGGCCCTCGCGGACTCGCTGCCGGATGCGCTCGAACATCGGCGGATCGAGCCGCTCGATGTATTGATACGCCAGCGCCTGGCTGTGCGAAAACACAAACTCGGGAAACTCGTCCAGGAACGCCAGCGCCTGACGGAATGTGTCGTGGCAACACTGGATCGTCTCGGTCGTCGTCCAGAGCCAGTTGACGTCAATGTGCGCGTGCCCGACGAGCGTGACCGTCTGAGCGCGCCGGTCGGGTTGGCGCGCCGCCACCGCCTGTTCCAGGGCGGCCAGTTCCCGGCAGACCGCCGCGAAGTCCTCCCGACTCACGGCGGCGAGACACGCCGCCACCCCGTCGAGCGGCGCAGCCAGATCCTTCGTCCAAAACCGGAGCCGGCGGATCAGCTCCTGCGTCGCGTCGTCGCCAAACACCAGCCGCGCCCGCGCCAATGGCAACGCGACCGGCGCCGTCAATCCCAGTCGCACCGCGCCGGTCCCGGTTTCGGCGGGCGACACCGCGCGCGCCGGGGCGACCGGCCAGCCGACGGCGCGGGTGAGTTGCTCGTCGCTGGCGGCGGAAAAAATCTCGGCGTGGGCCGGTTGGCCGCGGAACAGGGGCGGCACGGCAAAAGTGAAATCCGCGCGCGCCTCGCCCTCGAAACCCAGCAGCGCGGCGAGCAGAATCTTCGCCGGCGCGTCGGCTGGCAGCGGCACGTCCCA
>CAZOTB010000070.1:23755-31977 GCA_964582645.1 uncultured Verrucomicrobiota bacterium
ATCAATCCTGAAATTAATACGCAGTCAGTTTACTGGTCTTACTTTTCGCCTGACATAGAGTATGTGTTAACCTATCGTTACCTGTCGCTTGATGACGATCAATCGGGCGATCAGATTGCCCTTTTTCGAGTCGAGAATCAGCCATAGCCTATGGAGACTACCCATGCCATACCCCTTTGCCGAAGTCATCACCACCGAAGATGCTCTGCGCGAAATCCTCGGCCAAGGCTGGACCGGCCAGCGCGGCGAGAATCGGCCCGGTGGGAGTTGCCAGCGCGAGATCGCGGCCTTCAAACGCGCCCAACGGCGCGAGGTCCGCGCGCGCCAACTCGGCGTCCGCCTCGTCGCGGACCGACACCACCAGCGGCGACGACACCGCGTCGGCATCGTGAAACGTGTGCAGGTGAAACGCCAGCCACAATCCGTCCGCGCGCGGGTGGAGCGTGATCTGAAACGAATCGCGGTCGGGATGGATGCCGTTGCGCCGCCCGGCCAAGCCGCGAAAGCCGGCGTCCGCCGGGCGGTCGAGCGCGAAGGTCAGGCCGGTCGCGTCGGCCACCCGCGCGCTCAACGCCCACGCGCCGCGCCATTGCGAGACCTTGCAGACCAGCCGATTCCACCCGGCGCGCAACGTGGCCGGGACGGTGTCTTCGTCAATGATCAGGCCGCGATCGGCGTCGTTCTTGTGGATCAATGCGCCGTTGAGCCAGAGCGCCACACCCTTGTCGCTGCCGACGAGCAGCCGCACGGTTTGTTCGACCGGCGAGTGGAGATAGGTGAAAGCGTACGCGTAGCACCAGAACCGGTCGGGAAACGCGAGCGCCCCGTCGCAGAAATCCACCAGCTCCGCCTCGTATCGCGTCCAGCGGCGACCGTCGAACATTTCGTCCGGCGCGGGCGTGAAGTCCGCCTCACAGGCGAACCCGTTTTCGAGCAGTTTGCCGAGCGCGCGATGCGTGCGCATCGGGAATGACCCGAGCACGAGCCAGCGCGGCACGGCCACAATCGGGGGCGAGGGTGTCATTCTTTCAATTCCGGTGGTTGGCCGGGCGTGGCGACATAGACGCTGCCGGCCGCGCGGGCGGTGAGTTGGATTGGGCCGAGTTCGGGAATTTCGACTGCGACCTCGCGGTCCGGGCCGTCCGCCGCCCAGGCGGTGATCAGCCACGTCGCGCGCTGGCGGTGTTTGCGGGCGAGCACGCGCACGGCCGGGTCGCCGGTGGGAAACTCACAGGCCGGCAGGTCCTGCGACCAGCGGTGCCGGTCGGGGCCGGGCAACAGGTCGCCGTGCCGCAGAAAATCTTCATGGTGGGAGAACAACGCGTGGACGCGCGACAGTTGCATCATCTGTTCGAGCCAGCTCGGCACGGTGTCGCCGAGGTCGCCCTCGAACCCGCCGGCGGGCATCCGAAAATAGCCGGCAATGCCGCCGACCATGCCGGCGGTGTAGAGACATTTGAGGTAGCCGGTGTAGCGGGCCGGTTCGGAAAACATGTCCGGTATCCACCCACCGCAGACCCAGTGATACGACAGCGGATCACCGGCGGCGATCTGCTGGGCGACGGCGTTGAGCGACTGGGTGAGCAAATCGCGATGACCAATCCAGCCCGAATTGTGTTCGCGATAATAAAGCGAGGCGTTGGGCAGGTCGGAGACGACGCGCATCGGCCGGTAATCATAGACCCAGTGCCAGTAATGCCCATAGATGCCGCGATCGGGGCTGCCGGAGGTCGGATAGAAAAAGTACAACGCGCCTGGCGCGGCGGCTTTCACGGCGTCTGAGACGATTTTCTCCTGCCGGGCTTTGGCGGCGGAGTGGTAGTCGAACCAATCGTTTGTGCCCTTGGCGGCGACGACGCGCGGGTCTTTGGCCCAAAGCTCGGGCGCGAAGCCGAACACGCCGAGGCCGTACTCGCCGCCGTTGAGAGCGATGGCAATCGGGGCGCGTTTTTGGATTTCGCGCAACGGCTCGGCGGTGGCAGCGGCGACAAGTTGCCAGACGTCGTCCGGCGCGGCAGGACTCCAGACCTTGTCGCCGTTGTGGAGCAGGAACTCGCCGTTGGCGTCGCGCAGCCAGGTCTCGGCCGGCAATGTTTTCACGAAATCGCCCTCCAGACAGGGTCGGCGGGTCAGCACGGCCAGCGGCCAGCGTTTCGGGTCGGACGCGGTCAACGCGCAGAGCCGGGGATGAACGCTGTTAGTGTCGCCAAGGTCGAACCATTTCTCGTCGGCATGTCCGAACTCGAGCGCGTAGCCCCAGCGCGCGGCAAGTTCGACGCGCACGTCCTCGCGCATCGTCCAGCCCCAGCGGGTGAGCGGCAACAAGGTGTGTCCCTTGCGAAAGACCGGCGGGGGCGCTTGCTGCAGGAACTGGAGGGCGTCCTTGGCCGATGCCGGGCAAGGCGCGCCGATGCCCGACCACAAGATGATGTGGAGAGCCAGGCCCATCCGCGCCGCGCGCTGCGAAGCTACGTATTGCATTTCACTCCATGAAATGATTTATTTCACACGATGAATGGCCTGAAAGCACGCTGGTTTCAGCGGATTCTGGCGGCGGCGCTGCGGGTGATGCCCGTCAGTGTGCTGACGGGCGCGCGCCAGACCGGCAAGACCACGTTGGCGCAAACGACCGAGCCGGGCCGTCCATATTTCACGCTCGATGACGTGGGCGTGTGGCAACAAGTCGAGCGCGATGCGGACGCGTTGCTGGCCACGCGCCCGGTCACCCTCGACGAAGTCCAGCGAGCGCCGCAGTTGTTGCTGGCGGTGAAACGAGCCGTGGACCGACAACGACGGGCGGGCGATTTCATTCTGACCCGCTCGGCGAACCTGTTGCTGATGCAGCGGGTGGCCGACACGTTGGCCGGGCGGGCGATCCATCTGGAGTTGCCGCCGTTCTGTCCCGCTGAATGGCGCGAGCGACCCGGGGCATTGCGACCGCTTGACCGGCTGTTCGAGCCGGATTTCGACTGGCGCGAGTGGCCGCAGGAACCGGGCGAATGGCCCGCGTGGTTGTTGCGCGGCGGATTTGCTCCGGCGCTGCAAATCGAGTCCGAATCCGATCGCGGGTTGTGGTTCGCGGCGTATATCCAGACCTACCTCGAACGTGATCTGCGCCAGTTGAGCGCGGTCGCGAGCTTGCCCGACTTTCAACGTCTGATGGCTTTCGCCGCGCAGCGAACGGGAAAGATTCTCAACCAGGCCGACCTGGCGCGCGACGCTGCGCTCAGTCATCCGACCGCGCATCGTTACCTCAACCTGCTCGAAACCGGCTGCCTGATCACGCGCCTGCGTCCTCTGGCCACCAATCCTTCGCTGGCGCTGGTCAAAGCGCCGAAACTGTTGTGGACCGATTGCGGGCTGGCCGCCGCGTTGGCCGGCATCAAAGCCTCGGCCGATGTCGCGACGCGTCTGGATGCCGGCTTCTGGCTGGAGCAGACGTTGTTTCAAACCCTGCAAACCTGGCGGGCGCTCGAGCCGCAACGGCGCAAGCTCCACTTCTGGCGCGACCGTCCCGGGCATGAAGTGGATTTCATTCTCGAACAGGATGGCCGGTGGGTTGCGTTGGAAATCAAAGCGGGCCGGCAGGTCACGCTGGACGACGCGGGCGGGGTGCAGGCGTTCCGCCAGTCCCTGCGACCCAAGACCGCGTTCGTGCGCGGCGTGGTATTGCACGCCGGCGAGGCTCGTCCACTGGCGACCGACGTCGTCGCGCTCCCGTGGGGCTGGCTCGTCCCGCGGTAGCGACGCTCGATCGTCCTCTCGAGATGGACGGCTTCTAACCCAGTTCAATCCCATAACACCTCGCCTGCCAGTACGCGATCAACGTCAGACTCGGTACGTCGGAACTCAGGACGTGCTGCATCCAACGATCGGGCGGCAGCAGTTGTTGGCCATCCGGGTCAATCATCCATTGCAGCCGGGTGCGGTCGAGCGCGGCGAGCATCTTCCTGGCGAGCGGGATCGCGCCCGGGCTGAACGCCGCCGCGTGCCGATGCGCGAGGAGCGACACATGGGGAATGCGACTGGCGCTGTCGCCCCAGCAGACCTCGGAGTTGTAAGCGAAGAAATGCCAGCTCGCCATCGCCTTCTTCAGGCTCTCGGGCGACACGGGCCGACGCAGCGGATGCCAGGTGTCGCGGTCGAGGTCCACCTGGACGGCGTAGAGGTGCAGCAGGTCCGGGCGCAAACCCCACTGCAGATAGCGAAAATGCCGGCCGAGTGCGTTGCGGGCGAGACCGACCGGACCAACGCCGAGTTCGATGAGAGTGGCGCTGGCCATCGCCGTCAGCCACATGCCGCCGCGGTACTCGTTCACATCGGCGAGCAGGTACGGCGCGCGGGCGGGGTCGTATTCGCAGCCCTCGTAATCCTTCGGCCATGTGCGGATGCCGTGGGCGATGGCGTTGCGGCATTCGTCGTACATCGTCGGCCACTCGCCGAACCCGCCGAGAATGCGGTCGCGTTCGAGGAGATGTTTCGGATCCCCACTGACGCTGTAGGCGAGATGGTTCAGCAGGGCGAAGCCGGGCGTGTACACCGAGTAGCGCAGCATGTTCAGTGTCACGCCGAAGGTGGTGCGGACGTAGTCGCGCTCGCGCCACCAATCGGCCATGGCCGGTAACAGCGCGTCAATCCGCGCGCGCGTCTCGCGGGGCGCGAACTCGCGGTAGGCCCACATCCCGAGCATCGCGCAGGTGTACTGGTCGAAGCTGGTCTCGGCGGAGAGTTTGCCGTCGTACGGTTTGCAGAGGTAGCCCGGCTGGCCAGCCGCCTCGGCGAGTTGAAAGATCAGGTCGAGCGAGCGAAACGCTTTGGCGGCGTACTCGAGCGCCTGTGGTTCGCCGGTGACCCGGTAGCGCAGGCATTGGGAAAACAGGAACAGGCCGGAGGTCCACGAACTGTTTTCGTTGTTGCCGTGGCCCTCGGGCGTGATGCCTTCCTTCGTTTGGGGATAGGAACAGCCGGGGTGCTCAAAGTCCGCGCGGGTGAACGGACGCAACACGTCGTCCGTGAAATACCACATCGCATACATGATGCCGTTGGGCGCGAAGAAGCGTTCGCCGAGAAAATCCTGGAGCGCCTGCACTTTGCGCGCAAGCGGCCAGGCGGCCTCAAACGAAAAGGGGGCATTCATAATTTCCCGGTCTCATCTGGGTGGTGCGGTTCACAAACAAAACAGGGAGATTATTTTGACAATGTTAGATTCGCCGGGTTTCTGTGGGCTTATCATTAACACCCCGCTTCAGCGGGGTGGTTCGAGCGCCGTGCGAGGTGCGAACCGTTTCAACGGTTTGCCAGCGGCCGGGAAACCGTTGAAACGGTTTCTCGCTCTCACACTTCCGAGGTCTCCCCGCTGAAACCATTGGTATCTACTCAAGTCAGAAACCAAGCACTTTTCCGAGCATTCCTTCCTTTGCGCTGGCGCGACGGCTCCGAGGCCGTGCCCCTGATTTCGGCGGCTCTGACGCTCCGGACAATGGGACTGCGAGACAGAGCGTCGGCGATCCGTCGGCACGACGTCGGAGCCGTCGCGCCAGCGCATTTTTGGAACTTGTGTAGATACCCATGTCTGAAGCCGGGTGTTAATGAAATGATCAAGAATAGCGCAGTCTTGGATCGAATCGAACATTGTCAAATTATTGATGCCCCCTGTTCCCCGGGTCAATTGGTCGTCGGCGGCAGTCGCACGGACCACCAGGTGGAGTGCCATTTTTCGAACGCAATCCAAGTGACATGGCCATCCGCGTACAACACATTGCCACCGTCGGCGACCCTGCCGGGGGAGTGCCCCTGGTAGGGCCAGTGCCAGCCGGATGGGTCGCTGGCGGACGTGACGTAGGTCGGGCTGCTGGAGGGCTCATACACGGTGTCGAACACCACGCGGAAGTTGCGCCGGGCGGCATCGTCGAGTTTGACCGGCAGGTACGGGTTATTGGCGTCGAACCAGTACGCGGTGCCTTCGTACCATTTGGGGGTGCCATCGGCAGTGGTCGAGATGGAATAGCCGACCATGTTGACCGAGGTGGGCAAAGTGGCTGGCCAGACGGCCGGCCACCCAGTCGCCCGGCTGCGGTCAATCGCAGGACAGATGAAAACGAGGTGGCTGCCGAGGTAATCGCGGATCAGGTAGTACCAGTTTTCGCCGCGGAATCCGTAAGGTTGACCACTTTCGGTGTGGCAGCGGCGAATATCCTGAATGAGTGTTTGCGGCATGCTGGGACAGAGAACGTCGTTGTTGTCGTTGGCATAACCGGCCACGGCGACGCTGATCTGGCGAAGGTTGCTGACACAGGCGGCGCGCTTGGCCTGTTCGCGCGCCCGCCGCAGCGCCGGCAGCAACATCGCCGCGAGGATGGCGATGATGGCGATGACCACCAATAACTCGATGAGGGTAAAGGCAGCCGATTGCCGAGTGCCCGATCGGTTCATCGTCGGCGCAGCACGATCAGCAAACCGCCCAGGCCCGCCAACACTGCGAGGGATGGTTCGGGAATTTCCACCTGTCCGAAACGAACGTTGTCGATGCCGACGTACCACATGTCCAAGCCGTAGTTGTTGCTAAGGGAGACGGTGAGGTTGGTGGCTGTGAGCGGATTGGAGGAGAAGTCCAGGGTCAGGTGCCCGCCGGTCTGGTTGCGGCCCGGGATGGTCATCGTGCTGTTGTACAAATCGGGTCCGGAGGGTCCGAAGATCCGCACCAGGATATTGGCGCGATCCTGGTCCCAGGCGGCCAGTTAGAGGGAGTAGAGCTGCGGGTGATATACGCCGCTCTCATTGAGACGAAAGCGGACCTCGGGGTTGGAGCCCTCTGCGTCGTAGGCGTTCAATACCGCGTCGAAGTCGCCAAAACCAGATTGGTAGTCGTTGTACACATAAGCATTCACGTGGTTGAAGTTGCCCGAGCCTTGCACATCCTTCGCTGCCCCGGCCGCCGTGCCGTAGTCCACCGTGATGTTCGGCGTCCAACCTTCGGCCCCCACGTCGTAGCTGCCGACCGCGTCGGTCAAAGCGGTGACGTTGTCGCCGTATTGGTGATAGCCGAGGGTACCATGATTGAAGGGTATCGGAGGGCCATTCCACCAGTCCTTGGTCGGCGGATCATAGTTCAGGCCGTAGTATCGGTGGGCGCTAAAGACCCGGTCTGATCCGAAGGTGAGGATGGTAGCTGAGGCGGTACCAGCTACGAGAACTACCGCTGCCAAGAGTGCGAGACATTTGAACAGTTTCATTGTAACTCCCGTGTTGAACTTCCTGCTTATACCATGATGCGAGGTGCGGGGGAATGGCTGTTTTGGCCGGTGTCTTGCATATTCTGGCCGCTTGTCAGCACCCCTCCCTTTGCCTCACCGCGGCGAACCGCGCTCCAAGTTCAGCCAGGCCAACTCGTTCGCGGTCAATTTTACAGCCAACGCGTCGAGCGAGGTGCGCAACTCGTGCAAGGAACGCGGACCGATCAACGCAAAACTCGGGAACGGCTGGTGCAACACGTACGCGGCGGCGATGTTGATCGGCAGCACGCCACGCTTCTTTGCCAGTTGGTTGACGCGTTCGAGACGGCGGAAGTTGTCCTCGCTGTACCAGCAGCGCGCCAGTTCCGCGTCGGCCTGGTTGTCGGGATGCGCGTGGCCGGAAAAGAACCCGCGCGCCTGGCTCGACCAGGCGAAGTGGGCCAGGCGATGTTTTGCCAGCCACGCGCGCGAGGCTTTGTCCGAGACCGAGATGCAGCCCGGCCACACCGGCTCGACCATGCGGGCGAGGCTGAAGTTGTTGCTGAGCGCGGTGAAGCCGGTGAGCTTGCGCTTCTTCGCGTACGCGTTGGCCGCTGCCACGCGCGCCAGCGTCCAGTTCGATCCGCCGAACGCCTGCACGCGGCCCGCCTTCTTGTGGCGGTTCAGGCAATCCACAAACTCGCCCACCGGCACGTTCACGTTGTCGCGGTGCATCAGGTAAATCTCCGCCGAGTCGCAGCCGAGTTTCTCCAGGCTTTGCTTCAACTCTTGATCCACCATCGCCGGCGTGCAATCCGTGCTGGCCGCGCCCTTGGCGATGACGACGACTTGCTTCCGCACGCCGCGTTCGCGAATCCATTTCCCCAGGTACGGCTCGGACTGATACACGAACGCCGTGTCGAACGTGTTGCCGCCGCGCTCGAAATAGAAATCAAACGTAACTGCTCAGGTAGCCTCCCGCGGCGGGAGGCTGCCTGAGAAAAATCGGGC
>CAZOTB010000071.1:0-31866 GCA_964582645.1 uncultured Verrucomicrobiota bacterium
TGAGGCCGAGGTTGAGGATCGTGTCCATCATGCCCGGCATCGAATCGCGCGCGCCCGAGCGCACCGAGACGAGCAGCGGGTTGTTCGCGTCGCCGAACTTCTTGCCCATCAACTGCTCGATCCGCGCCATCGCGGCGGTGACTTCCTTCTCGAGTTGCTTCGGGTAGGTGCGCTTGTGATCGTAGTAATAATTGCAGACCTCGGTGGTGATGGTGAACCCGGGCGGCACGGGCAACCCGATCCGAGTCATTTCGTGCAGGTTGGCTCCTTTGCCGCCGAGCAACGATTTCATCGAACCATCGCCGTCGGCCTTGCCGCTGCCGAAAAAATAGACGCATTTCATGGAAGACTTTTTGGAACTTTTTGATGACTTGGGCATAAATGATCCTTTGATGAGTACGGGACGGATGTTTGCTCTGCACCGAGCAGATTGGCAACTGAAAAACGGCGGTCTCCCAATCGTTAACCCAGAGGAAGGGCTGTAAACTACCTCTCTCATCAAGCCCGCGGTTGCGGAGCTTGGAACCGCTCACATTTGCGTCGTGGACGATTCATTCTTCGCCGTGCGGCACACATAGACGGTGCTCGCGGAATCGCAGTCGAGCAAGGGATTGTGAAAGCGAACGACGTGCGGCCGGGAGTGGACGAAGACCTGGTCGAGATTCTCCAGAAACTCCTGGTCGGGCGGATCGTCGGACCACATCGCAAACACCCCGCCGGGGTGGAGCTGCGCCGCGAGCCCGCGCAATCCGTCCGGCAGGTAAAACGCCGCGTGGCGCTGATGCAGAACATTGCGCGGCGAATGGTCTATGTCCAGAAGCACAGCATGAAACCGGCGGCCGGGTTGTGCAGGATCGAAACCGTGCTCGGTCGCCGCGGCCAGCGTGAAGAAATTGCCGTGGATGAACCGGCAGCGGGCGTCGCCGGTCAGCGTCGCTCCCAACGGAACGAGTCCCTGCTCGTGCCATTCGGTCACCGGGTCGAGCGCCTCGACCACCAACAGGGATCGCACAGCGGGATGCTGCAACGCCGCCACGGCAGTGTAACCCAGCCCCAGTCCGCCCACGACCACGTCGAGGGCCGGAGCGTCGAGCGGAGCCAACCCGAGGTTGGCCAACGCGACTTCCACCTCATGGAACAGGCTGGACATCAGGTACGCCTCGCCCAGCTTCACCTCAAAAATCTCCAAGCCATCCAGCATCCGGAGTCGGCGTCGGCGCAGCATCAGTTCGCCGAGGGGCGTCGGTCGGGAGTCGAGGATGGCGAAGTCATTGCTCACGCCCGCATCGTAAGTGCCCCTGCCGGCTCTGCACAATGATTATTGCCCGATAGCCACTGTTCCCTCCGTACCAACGACGGAGGTCGTCGCGCCACACCAGCGCTTTCGGTATCGCGTAATGCATCGAGCGGTGAATGATCTGATGTGACAGCGGTGATCGAGCTGGTATCGGTGACATGATCACACGACCCACCACCGGACACCCATGCTTTCTATTCACCGGCCAGTTCGAGCAAGTGCGCCCGGACATCGCCGGCAAGATAGAAATTCGCCCGCGACTCAAGTTCGTTGAGGATATCGGTCAGCGAAGGGATCAGGTCCAATTGCCGCGCGGGCAGGAGCGCGCCTGCCAAGCCAACGCAACGGATTCCCATGGCCTCCGCGATAGTTCGTCCAGCGCGTTCGTCAATGAGCAGCGCATCGGCGTGCAACTCACGGGCCAGGGCGATTGCCTCTGCCTTCCCTGCGTCGAGGCGATCGAGCAAGCCATCGGCGCTCGCTCGATCGCAACTGGTGCACACTTCGATGAACTCGGGAAGCGACGGATGCCGGCGAGTGAGTTCTGGCGCGACCGCGGCGGGGATTCGAATGTCCGAGAACAGCGTTTGCAATACATCCGCCCGCTGAATCTTGAGCAGCGAAGTGATGGCCGTGGTGTCGTTGACAGCGATCACGGTCGTTCCGCTTGCCGCGTTTCGCGCAAGACGGATATCGTCTTCAGATCGGATTCCAGGTTCATGAGGCGCTTGCCAAGCGTGACCCGAAATCGCTGTCGGCTTGCATTCGCTCTCGCTGCCGCCGGCTTACACGATCAGCACCGCCTTTTTCTCGATCTCCTTCCAATCCCGCTGCGGGCCGAGGCCGGGAGTTTCGGGCGCGGTGACGGAACCGTCCACCACCGCAAGGTCGCCGAGCTTCTTCAGTTCCCTGATCTGTTTCGCATCAATCACCAACTGCTCGTAGTAATCGTTGTTCGGAATCGCGGCGCAGAGGTGGAGGTTGGCGTGCCCCATCCCGTGGACCTGTGCGCGCATGCCGAACGACTCGGCCAGATGCGCGATCTTGAGCGCGCCGGTGATGCCGCCCTTGTAGAATGAACTCGTTCGCACCATGTCGAGCGCGCGATGTTGAATCCACGTCGCCGCGTTCCAATGACAGCCGTCGGAGGTTTCCGCGCCGAGCACGGCAATGTCGAGCGACCGGCATAGCTCGGTGTAACTCGGCAGGTCGAACTCACGCATCGGTTCTTCGTACCATGGGAAATTCACCTCTTCGAGCACACGTCCGAACCAGAGAGAGGTGACGCTATCCCACCCGGCCGAGCCGTCGAACATCAGGTCCGCGTCGTCGCCGACCCACTTACGGAGGTTGCGCGAGAGTTTCGCGTCGGCTTTTGCGTCGCCCCACGCGTGAAGCTTGAACGCCTTGAACCCAGCATCGCGGCACATCTTGATATGGCGTTCGTACTCGGCCATCGTGTCCCACGTGACCGTCGAAGCGTAAGCCGGCGCGCGCGGGTTGTTGCCGCCGAGCAGCCGGTAGAGCGGCATCCCCCCGCTTTCTGCGATTTGATGTCCCAACACGCCTGGTCGAGCGCGCCGAGTTCGTACATCGGAAACTCTTCAAGCCGGTCCACCTCCCAGACTTCGCGCCATAGATTCTCCGTAAGAAGAGGATCCTTGCCGATGAACTGCTTCAGCCGACGACTCACCAAGTCGGCCAGGATGTGCCCGCGGCCATTGATCGAACCGATGATGCCCTCGTCCGTCTCGACCTTGAGGATTGCACGGTAGGCTTTCTTCCCGGGCGCAGTGCCATCGCCGTCACCCGGTAATCCTTTGCGCCAGTGAAAACACGGCTGCGGCGCGGTGGTTTCGAGGACGTAGCATTTGATGCCGGTGATCTTCATCGCTGGGCGCGATTACGTGGTTGACGTGAATGTTTTGCAAGCTCCGAGTTCGCCCGTTACACTGCGCGCCCGTCATGAGTCTGGTCTGGGAAGAACGCTGGCATCCGTTGCGCGAGGAGTGGATTCTGTTCACGTCGCATCGCGGCGGACGACCGTGGGTCGGCGACACGTTTCAGCCGAACACGGAACCAGTCCCCGCCTACGATCCGACCTGCGCGCTTTGTCCCGGCAACAAACGCGTCAAGGGATCGAACCCGAAGTACGACGGCATTTTCTGGTTCACCAACGACCTGCCGTGTTACTCGGAGGACGCGCCCGCTGTAGCCGCCAACGATCCGCTCTATGCCACGCAACGCGCGCTCGGCACGGCGGAAGTGCTTTGTTATCACCCGGACCACAGCAAGACGTTCGCGGACATGACCGAGGCGCAGGCGCTCGCGGTCGTCGAGGCGTACACGAATCGCTATCGCGAACTCGGCGCCCTTCCGAACGTGAACCACGTGCTGATCTTCGAGAACAAAGGCTCGCTCGTCGGCACGTCCAACCCGCACCCGCATTGTCAGATTTACGCGAGCAACATCGTCTATGGCATCACCGAACGAGAGACGCAGAGCGCGCGGAAGTTTTTCGAGCGAATGAAACGGCATCTGCTCGAAGCCATCGTCGAGCGCGAGATCAATTCACCGCGCGTCCTTTGCCAGAACGACTCGTTCCTCGCCTGTGTTCCGTGGTTTGCCCGGTATGCCTACGAAGTCCACATCTATCCCAAGCGACAGGCCAGCTCGCTCTTAGCGCTCTCGATGTCGCAACAAGAACAACTCGCCGCCATCATGCGGGAAGTGGCGATCCGGTACGACAACCTCTGGCGAATGCCGTTCCCGTACGTGATGGCGGTTCATCAGTCGCCCACGGACGACAAGGATTATTCGTTTTACCCGTTTCACATCGAGTATCACCCGCCGCTGCGCAAGCCGGACACGATGAAGTACCTCGCCGGCCCCGAGATCGGCGGCGGCACCATGACCAACGAATCCAACCCCGATGAAAAAGCGGCGGAACTCAGGGCCGTTCCCGCCCGGCTCTATCGGGAAAACAAAGCATGAGCAAGGACCCGATCAAAGTGTACGACGCCCGCTGGGAGGCGCACGAGTTCAGCGACGCGCAAGTGACCCGCCTCTTCGAAGCCACGCTTGCCTACGGACGCGAACTCGGCGTGGACACCGTCACCTTCACCCGCGACGCGCGTCTCGCCGGCGGACATGTGATGGAACTCGGCGTGAACACCGCGCTGCGTCTCGGCTTCCGCACCTTCGTCCGCGCCGAGCCGATCAGCACGCCGCAGAGTTATTTCACCACACTCTGGGTGAGCCAGCAACATCCCCGGACCATGGGTTTGACCATCACCGCCTCGCACAACCCGGCTCAGTACCTCGGGGTAAAATTCACCGTCCCGACCGTGCAGGCCATTGGGGAAGATTGCGGCCCGAAAGGCGGCCTGACGCGCGTGCGAGAGATCTACCACAGCCGACAGAAGTTCACTTCGCGTCCTGGCGGAACGCTCACGCTGCTCGACCTCGGTCGCGAATACATTGATTTCTCCCTGAAGGCCGCTGGCATCAAGCCGGGCACTCTCAAGGGACTGAAGGTAGTGCTCGATGCCTTTAACGGCTCGGCCGGCCCCGAACTCTACCCGGCGTTGATCAAGGCCGGTGCCACCGTGCACGCGATCCGGCTGGTGCCCGATGGCAATTTCCCGACCGGCTCGCCCAACCCGACCAGCCAGGGCAAAATGGACACCGCCGTCGCGTGGTGTAAAGCCCACCGGTACGACGTGGTGATCGGCATTGACGGCGACGGCGACCGGATGGTGTTTGGCGACCGGCGCGGCATCTTGACGGCCGGGTTCGTCACTCTGCCGATCCTCAAAGCCGCCGGTGTGACCGGCCTTCGTCGGCCTGCGCCGGTGTTGTACGATCCCAAAGTCAGTCCGTTGGCGCTGGCGGAATGGGGTCGGCTCGGAGTGCGGCCGGTGTTGTTCCGCAATGGCCATTCGCAGATCAAGGATTACATGCGGCAAATCGGCGCGCCCGCCGCGGCCGAGGAGAGCGGGCATTATTATCATCGGATCAAGCTGGGCCGACTCGCCGTCAGCAGCGAGAACAGCATCCTGACAATCCTCTTGTTTCTGGGTGCGGTGAAAAAACAATCCCGGCTGCTCGACGAGTTGTGGAAGTTGCAGAAGCGCGTCTTCACCACCGGCGAGTTCAACTATCAGTTCCGCTCCGACGCCACGCGCGATCGCGCCATGGCCGCCGTGATCCAGCATTTTGCCGGTCAGGGCGCGGCAAGTGTCACGGCTACGCCCGACGGCATTGACCTGCAAGGCACCGTGCTGAGCCAGGGCGTGGATCTGACACCCGGCCACGTGAAGCTCGCGCCCGGCTGGTACTCCGGCTATCTGCGCATCGCCACCAACGAGAAAGCGGTGGTGCGTTCCTATTTCTCCGCCGGCGACACCCGTTCGGGCAGGCGGGTCGAAACCGAGACACGTGAGATTCTGGAGAAACAGTTCAGCGGAAAGGTCATCGATTAGTTGCGATATGAAGAAGCCTGCGATTGGAGAAGCTCCGGGCCGACTCGATTTCATGGGTGGCGTGGCGGATTACAGCGGCTCGCTGGTGCTGGAGACGCCGATCCGCGCCACAACGCAAGTCACGGTGAGATCGCTTTCCGCGCCGACGCTGCGCATCGCCAGTGCCGGCTTTCCGTTGTGCGAGTTGGACTGGAAACCGTTCCTCTCCGCCCTTCGTGCAAACTCATCGGACCTGAAGCTCCGACACCTGCTCGACGCGCAGGGTGTGCCGCATTGGGCGCGGTATGTAACGGGGAGCTTGCTGGTGTTTTGCAGCGCGACGCGTTGGATGCCGGCAAACGGGCTGTCGTTCCATGTTGTTTCGCGCGTACCGCAATCGTCCGGTGTCAGCAGCAGCGCGGCCTTGGAGATGGCGACGTTGCGCGCGCTGGAAACATTGAGCGGCATCCATCTGAAAGGAACGCGGCTCGCCCATCTCGGCCAGCGCGCCGAGAATCATCTCGTCGGTGCGCCGTGCGGGTTGATGGATCAACTCACTGCGCAGCACGGCAAGCATGGCTCGTTGTTGCCGATCCTCTGCCAGCCCGATCAACTGGGCGAGTTGGTGAAGCTGCCCGCCGGCGCGCTGGTCGTCGGCTGGCCCAGCGGCGTCAAACACGCAGTCAGCGCCTCGCCCTACGCCACCGCCCGGACGGCTGCGTTCATGGGGAAGAAAATCCTGGAGACGCATCTCAAGCGCCGGTGGCGACATGCGGCGGAGATCCCGCCGTCGTTGTTGTACCGACACACGGCGCTCCTGCCGGAGAGGATGAGCGGCAGGCAGTTTCTCCTACGCTACCGGGCAGTGGATGATCCGCTCTCGAAGATCGTTCCCGGGCGGAGGTATCCTGTCCGCGCCGCGGTGCGTTTTCCGATTGAGGAAAATTTCCGCTGCGCGCTCGCGGAGTCGCTGTTGCGCTCGCCGCATGGTGGGGCGCTCGCACAAGTCGGCGAGTTGATGCTGCAATCGCATGAAGGCTACAGCGCGATGGGGTTGGGATGTCCCGAGACCGAGGAGATGGTGGACGCGCTTGTGAAGATCGGTCCTCACGGCGGCATCTACGGCGCCCGCGTCAGCGGCGGCGGCAGCGGCGGGACCGTGGTGGTGTTGCTGGCGAATCGAGCCCTGCCGACGCTGCGTGGGTTGGCAAAGCGGATGTGCTCCTCGGAAAACGGCCCGTTGCCATTGATCGTGTAATTTCAATGGGACGCTCCAGAGCAAGAAACCCCTCAAACAATACATGCGTGGCATATGCCACGAATGTATTGTTTGCAGAGAATGCGACGAGATGGCGGTGGCGATGGTAAACCAAGGGGACAGTCGGTTGCTGGGATCGATCATCGTTCTCACCAGGTGATAGAGGCCATGGAATCCATATGCCATTGGGTTCGCAGTCGTTCATATGCGTCACGTCACAGCTCCAACTTGGGAATTCCAATCGAAACGCCGAGATGCGTCATACAATAGATACGTGGCATATGCCACGTATCTATTGTATGACGGCGGAAGGAAAGGATGAAGCAGCGGGTGGCCACTGTGTGGGTCGCGTGCCTGGAATGCCTGATGTAGTCAATGATACAGCGTGGCTCAGGTGTCGAACGGCGTCAGCCACCCGGCGGGTATCTCCAATGCAAACCCGGGCGCATCGTTCGGCACAAGCCAGCCGTTCTTCGGGACCGCCTGGCCGGGAAGTTGGAATCCTTCTTCGATCGGCACGCCGGGCGGGGAGCTCACGAAATACTCGCACCACGGGACGACGGACGTGGCAAAACTGAAATGCTGGCCGAACGCGGTGTTGCCGCCGGCATGGAGGATGACATCGAGCTTCGCCGCTTCGGCTGCGGCGGCGATTTGCCGGCAGGTCGTCAGGCCGCCGCACCGGTTGATGTCGGGTTGCAGAATGTCCACGACCCGGTGACGCGCCGCCCATTCGAACGGGACGTGTGTGTACCAGTGTTCGCCCGTGGCCAACGTCTGCCACGGCAGCCGGTCGCGCAAGGAGATGTGTCCATCGAAGTCCTCGGGGATCAGGCATTCCTCCATCCATTTGAGCCGGTACGGTCGCAATGCTCCTGCCAGCCGCACCGTGTACTCGACGTCGAACGCCATCCAGCAGTCGAGCAGCAACTCGCATTCGTCGCCGATCTGCTGCCGCGCATTCGCAACGAACTCGACGTTTCGCTTGATGCCTTCCTCGCCATCGGCCGGACCGTACGGACACGCCAGCTTGAATGCCCGGAATCCAAGCTCGCGATACCAGTCCACGTCGTTGCCGGTGGCGTAACAGAAGATCCGCTCCTTCTGCGTCCCGCCGAGCCACTCGTACACCGGCTGGCCAAGCAGCTTGCCGCGCAAATCCCAGAGCGCGAGATCCACTGCGCTGACCGCGTATGAGGCAAGGCCGGTCGAGCCGTATGGCATCGTGAGATTGAACATCCTGTCGGCGAGCCGCCCGATGTCCGTGAAATCTTGGCCAATCAGTTGAGGCGCGAGATGATCGTCAATGACCGCGGCGAGCACGCGTCCGTGCGCGGTTTGACCGAGTGCGAACGTGCCATCTTCCGCCGTGACCTTGCACCACACGTTCTCCCATTTGGGCAGCCAGAGGCGGCGATGCCGTTTGACCTTCGGGTAACGCGACATCGGGTTGGCGACCTCGGCCTGTTCCCACCACGAGGGACGCCGGGGAGTGCTCTCTGTCTCCTGGGGCGGGAGCTTCAGCCGCATCGCGCGGATCTCGGTGATCTTCCCATCCGCCGCAAATTACGGGTGACCGGAGCAGGTGTTGCAAGGTCCATTCGCGTGCCCGACTCAACGACCGCCGCGGTTCGCGTTCTGCAGTTGCACGACGTAGGTGCCGGGAATGTGCGTCGCGCCGCCGATGTCGGCGACGTGCAGGATCGGCTGCATTCCATTGTCGCCGCCGAACCAGACCGCGCCCACGGCTCTCGCGCACGGCAGCACAGCCACCTGTTCGCCGGTCTCGACGCACCACACACGCACCAGATCGTCCCGTGAACCGGTGGCAAAGAACCGACCGTCGGGAGCAAACGCGACCGAGGTGATCTCGCTGACGTGTCCGAAAATGGCGCGCACCAACGCGCCGGTCTGGGTGTTCCACAGTCGCGCGCCACCGTCGCGGTCGCCGGTCGCCAGCAACGCCCCTTCGGGATCGGGCGAGAACGACATGGCCAAGACGGCGCTGCGATGGCCAATCAACTCGACGCGCGGCTGGGTGCCTTCGATGGCCCACACCAGCAACCGGCCGGACCCGTCCGCCGAGGCGATCGTTTTTGCGTTGGGCGAAAATGCGACTGTGGACAATACCTCGGCGTGACCCTCGAAGTTGCGAATCCACGTCGGCGTGGCGGCATCCCAGAGCATGGCGAGTTTCTCTCCTCCTCCGCTGACGATGCGGGTGCCGTCGCGCGATATGGCCACGCACGACACGCCCTTGCCGTGCCCGCGGAAGATGCGTGGTTTGTCCGAGAGCTGGCCGTTCCAGATGCCGATCTCGCAGCCGGCGCCGCACACCACGGTGCCGTTGGCGGAGGACACGGCGATGTCCGTCACGCACTCTGAAAATCCCGAGATCAATCCGATCGGCAACGCGTTGACCGAATCGCGCAGGCGGAGCGTCTTGTCTTCGCAGGCCACGAGCAATGCCCTCCCGTCGTGCGAATAGGCCATGGCGGTGATGGCGGGGTCCACGCCGAGACTGATCTCCTGCCAGGTGGGTTGATCGCCGCTGGGCATGCGCCAGAGTTGAACCAAGCCGTCGGATCCTGCGCTGGCGAGTGTCCCGCTGTCGGGAGAGAACGCCAGGCCATAGACCACTCCGCCGCTGGCCATGGGCGGCAGCAGCAGTGCGCCGGTTTCGAGGTCCATCACGCGGATCGTCGTGTCGCAGCTTCCGCTGGCGAACAATCTGTCGCTCGGTGAAAACGCAAACGCTCCCACGCCCTGCAAGTGGCCGGGGATCATCCGCAAGTACTGGAACGTCGTCGCATCCCAGAGTTTGATCTCACCCACCTTGTAGCCGGCGCCGGTGATGAGGTAGCGATGGTTGGGTGAAAAGACGACCGCCTCGACCCAGTCGTGATGCGGGATGAACTCGTGGAGTTGCTCGCCGGTGTGCGCACTCCACACAATGAGTCGCCGGTCTTCGCCGCCGGTGGCCAGCCGCTCGCCGTCGGGCGAGAATGTCACGCAATGGACACCTCCACTGTGGTGATGGCGTTCCCATGCCCAGCGGTTCTCGCTGAGGATCCACACTCCGACCCGTCCCCCGGCGCGGCCGACCGCCAGCAATCCGCCCTCGGGCGAGAGCGCCATGGCCTGGATCGGGGCTTCGCCCGCAGCAATCTCACGCAACAACCGTCCGGTGTCGCAATTCAGAAGCCGCGCGATGCCGTCGCGACAACCGGTGATGATCGTATCGCCGTCCTCGGTGATGACGGCCGACGTCACTTCGTCCGGGTGCGAGAACGGTTCGTGCAAGAGCTGTCCGGTGCGCGCGTCGCAGATCCGCGCGGTGCGATCGTGGCTGACGCTGACCAGAAGTTCGCCGTCGGGACTGTACGCGACGGCGCGCACCAGGCCGCGGTGGCCGGGGAGCTTCTGCATCGGATGCGGATCGAAGGATTCCTGGCGTGGCACAAGAGAGCGAAGCCATGGACCCGGGTGGCGTTCGGCGGCGGCCCACAACGCTTTGCCGCGAGCGCTTTCCTTGTTCCAGAGCCAGGAGAACTCGTTGAACGCGAGCGGCACGAGCAGGGTCGGGTCGTCGTTCAACTCGTGCGCATGGGCGCAGCAGAGCCGGTAGAGGTCTTCGAGGTGTCCGCGCAAGGCGGCGTCCGCCACGGCGCCATCCTTCGCGAACAACGTTTCCTGACAGTCATCAAGCACCTCGAACACCGTGGAAGGCTGATGCGCGAGGGCGGAAACCGGGCGACAAAGCCGTTCGGTGAGATACTCGAAATCGGTCAACACCGCCGCGGCCTCGTCGTAGCGGCGCGCCTGACGCAAATGCGCCACGAGGTGTCGCACCGAGTATTCGCGCGGGCGGCCTTCGAGTGCGCGCCAGCGCAGACAGCCGTCGGCGAGACGCGAGTGGCATTCCCGTTCGCCGTTCTCGGTGTGCAGCCGCAATTGGTTGAGCACCTCGCGTGGGTAGCCGGGATGATAGAAGCGGTAGGGCTCGTCCAGCGACACGTCTTCGCGGCGAACCGTGAACAGGTTGCCGGCAAATCGGAGCACGATCGCGCTGGTGTTGTCGTCCCATGCCTGCAACGCGCGCAGCTCGCGCGTGCTCAGACAGTCGCGCGTAACGGCGAGCACGCCCATGGTGGCCAGAAACAACTCGCGGCGGACGGGTTCCTTGTCATCCTTCGCACGCTTGATGGCGCGTTCCAGTTCCTTGGCCACCTTGTCCTCGGGTGGCAGGCGCCACAGCCTGGCTTTGGTGCGAAGTCGTTTCTGGAGCTCGCGATCGGCGTCGCGCTGACGAAGCACATCCATGCAACGGACCACGGTGAGGAAACTCGGCGGCTCTTTGGGTTTGTCCACGATGTCACGGATGACGTGGCGCTGGAGCGGCGGCGACAAAGCGAGGCCATGCTTTTCGAGGTAGCGGGTGATGTCGGGAAGCTGCAGCTCTGCGTTCCATTCCCAGGTCTCGACCAAGCCGAAATCGGCCAGCCACGTGGTCAGCCCGGGCCGGGCGGTGATGACAATGACCACCCCCGCCGGCAGTTCGCGCAGGGCGCCGGGCAGCAACGGCTCGTCGGGCGTCGCATCGGACTGGCACGCCGCATCGAGCCAGATCACTTCGGGTTTGGCCTGCTTGCTGAACCGGGTGCGGCTCAGTTGCTCGAGCAACTGGTGCAGCCGTTCGCCGCTCTCCAAGGTTTCCATCTGATGCGCCATCGGCACCGGATATTTCCGCAACAACCGGTAGAAAATCGCGTCGGCGATGCTCCGCCGACTGCTCGTTTCGGGGCGTTGATGTTCGATGATATGGAAGACGGGGCTGCGGCCTTGCCGGATTTCCTCGTGCAAGACTTCCCGCAAGAACACCGTCTTGCCTTCGCCGGCTCCGCCGACGATCACGAAGTAGCCGGACTTCGTTTTCATTCCGCCGATGCGAGCGAACAATTCCTCCCGCAATGCGGGACGCGGCACATGGTCCACCGGCAACGGCGGCAAGGTGCAGTCGGCCCCGCGCCAGCGCAGTTGGGCATTTACCACCAGCAACTCGATCGCCTCGGCCACGCTGCGCGCGCGGATGACGTGGAAATCGCGGTCGCGGTCGCGCAGGAACGCAGGGTTGAGAGGATCGGCTTCCAGGTCAAGGTGATCCCACCTCTGTTCGTGGGCGAACACGACCGTGTGAATGCGCGGCATGAGTTCCGGGTTCGCCGCGGCGATCAACGGCGCGTAGTCGGCGCCCACGGGGAGGAGTTCGCCGCCCGGCGTGATAGCCGCTTTGAAACAGATGCTGCGTACGTCGAGGCGGGCAAACTGTTCGTCGGTCACGCCGCGCCGCAACAGCAAAAGGGCAAACAACAGAGCCGCGCTGAGCGAATTGCCCTTCACCCGCAGCGGCGGGCTTGTCTCGCCCCGCAACGCCAGCCGCCAGCGCACGTCGTGCTCGTTCGACCACAGGCCCGCCACGCGAACATGTTCGACCGCTTGGCGCGCCGATTCGTGGAAATCGTCACCGAGATCGAGCAACGACGTGAACGGCGCCGGGTAGAATTCCCCGCGTCCCTGCGACACCAACTCGACGGTGAGCCAGCCCGCCACGCCGCGCATGGGCGATCCCTGGCATTCGCGTTCGGCCAGCAGCACGGGAACGGTTACCTTGCGCTCGCACGGACGCAGGTAGCCGCACAGGATGCGCTGTTCCTCGAAGTCCACCTTTTCCGCGAGGCGCTCCCGGGGCGTGCCCAGTTCGAGGACAATGTCCCGCACCAGGCCGAGTGGGACGCCGGTGGCCTGCGCGATCCGTTCCAGTCTGTCGAACGAAATCGGGGCGGCTTCCTCCAGCAAGACACGCGCGCAATGCAGATGGGCCAGGAGCAGGTTCGCCACGACCGGCCCGCGATGCTGGATCAGCGTCGTCATGGCCGGGACGGTTTGCTGCGTCCAACCATCCAGAGCGGCCCGGTCGCCTTTTTGCAGAGCGTCCAGGATCGCCCAGAACCAGGCCCGGGTGTGGGGACTGACCAGGTGTTCCCACCATTGCCGCCGCTGCTCCTGCGTCCGCGCGTTGCCCCAACCCTTCTCGATCAACTCGAAGGTCATGCTGCCCTCCAGCTTTGTACCGCGCCGCTCTGCGCTCCCGAGCCACGGGAGCTTACGTCACGGGGTGAACGTCAAACACCAACTCACACGGTTCATCCACGGCCAGCGTGCCCAGCCACCGGCCTTCCCAGATTCCCTTTTCTGTATCGTGAGCTTCGAGGCGAACCTCCCCCGCATGTTTCGTGTGACCGGATTGCGTGACGATGGCAAACCGAACCAACGCACCGGCCAAACATACATCTTTCGTCTCGAAGGCCACGACCGTCTGTCCGCCTTTCGGGCGCACGGTGGCGCACACGCGCCCGTCGTTGGACTCGGCGAACCAGGACTCGGGTGACAACTTCTCCCCGGTAAAAACCTTGGACGGGATCGTGCGCGCATCGAGGCCTACGACTTTGCGCGGCACCGGCGCGTCCTCGCCGCGTCCGAAGACCTCCGAGGTGACCAGTCGGTACGAGCCCGGCACCAGGGGATAAATCCGTCCGTGGCCGCGCTCGTTGAGGGTACAAGTGTCCACGGTCCTGTCACTGTCCGCCTCCGCAACGAAGATGGGCAGCCCTCTCCAGCCTACGATGCGGTTGCCGTATGCGTGGCAGGTGATGACAATGCAGGTTCCGCTGTCCAATTCGTCCGTCTCGGGCCCCACGTAAATGGCGACCTCTTTCCCGTGGACGTAGGTGCCGTGCTTGGTGCTGATTCGCATCCCGTCCAGCAACGTCCGCGCCTCGACCTGCGCGGATTCACCTCGCGGGTCGCCTCGCAGTGGTCGGCCTGGACCGGTGTTGACCCGCTGGCCCGGGCAATCCGGTGCGTCAGTTTCGATTGTCTTCATCTCTTGTGTCCTCATTCTGTCTGTCCTCGATGTCGGGGTCGGGGGAAGTGTCTGGATCCAAGGCGTCCAAAATGTTTGTAGGGGAGTCCTGGTGCTTCGTCGTCTTCCGGTGGCTCCGAGCCTGTGCTGGTTGTCCCGGCGCGGACGGAACCGTCGTGCCGTGAATGCGCCGCCAGACCCTCAGTAATCTGTTGGGGAGACAACTCTCCGCGGGCGGCACCGGTTCGTTGGCGCACAGCGGACACCAGGGGATGGGCGGAACCTTCGCGCCGCAAACCCGGCATGAGTTGTTGGTACGCCAGTCCTCTACCTTCCCTGCGCGGTCGAAGTTGGTCATCGCTTCCTCGCACAGGAAAGCCAGTTCCTCCCTCGTCTGCCAGATCGGCTTGTGGCAGACCCGGCAATGGCAGTGGATGGAAAAGGTGATGTCCCACCAACGACCGTCCTCGAGGTCATAGACGTTCTCGCACCGACCGCAGCGGCAGACCGCCATCTTCTCGTGTGTCTTCTGAATGCCGCCGATCAGAACCAGGCGCTCGGGTGCGATGACGCGCATCTTGCGTGAATCGAAGCGATGGCCGCACACGGGACAACTTGGTTCATCGAACTCCGTGGGCTTCCGGCGGCCCTTGTCGCGATGGCAACCGAGCACGGAACAAATCTGCACCCAGGTCGGTTTGTAAAAGAGTCGTGGCATGGTGTCTTCCTCCATTCGGCTTACGGTCCCACCCGGTTCATGTGGGAGTAGTGTAGTGAGCTGACGTAGGAGTTCGGATAGATCGCCTGGGAGGCACGCTCCCCATCCGCGCCCGGCCCCTTAATGGCAGTCGCCACGAAACAGTGCAAGTCGAAGTCATGCTGGACGCCCTCCTTGTCGGTATAGAGGTGGTGCCAGTTCTCCAGCCGATGTCGAGGGATGCACTGCTCGTTGCCGCAAGTGCAGGACCAATCATCAAGCGCGGATGCCCCAATCAGCCGGGCGGACTGCTGGAACTGCAACTCCAGTCCGGGCCGGAGGTTGCCGACGCGCGTCTCGATGCGCATCCCTTCATCCCCCATGCTGACAATGATCTTGCCGCCATCCGCGATGGGCAGCGACCTGCCGGCCTGTGCCGAGTCCCAAACGGCACCGCCCGCCACGCTAAACACCTGCTTCGCGTACATGGGAACTTCCCACTGCCGGTCCATGCCGGGCAGGGCGACGCGGCCCATTTCGCCTTCGCACACGGCGATCATTTCCTGACCCGGCTGCAGCTCCAACCGCGTGACGGGAGACACGAGCTTGAAAGCCAGTTCACGGGAAGTCTCCTCGGGTTTGAGGACCTCCTCGATGGGGACGTACATGCCGCCGACCCGCTTGTAGAAGGTGTCCCGAAACGCCGGCACGACTTCCTGGTGCCATTCATTGACCTCGGTCGCATAGGTCCAGACCATCCGTTTCAATTCCTCGAAACTGGTATCCCACGATCGGCGCGGGTCCACGCCGTAGGCGAGAACGAAGTGCGGCACGAACCTCAAAAAGATGTTCGGGTCGCGTTCGCGCTGCACCAAGGACTCGATCATGTCGTTGATGATATCGGCCGGCAGTGGGCCGGACTCGGCCGGACCGAGCAACGCCGCAGCGGCGGTCGAATGCAAATCCACGGCAGAGAGTCCGCGGGCGCGGACTCGCGGTTCGAGAAGCAGACCGGCTGTCAGGCCTCCGAAGTGAACACGGTTCACCGGGCGGAACGAAACCGGCCGCGTGCGATTGAACATGCGAACATACAGATCAACCGCTTCATACACCACCGCAACGTCAGGATCACGCAACATGAATCAGTGCTCCTTTCCTCGCCACCGGTTTGGCGTCAGCGGATTCGAGTTCGCAGCAGGACAGTCGGTACAGCAACAGGACGTCTTCGGGACACGTGGCGGCCAACAACGGTCAGGCACGCTACGAAATCGTTCCGGCTCGGTCAAATGAAAACTCATCGCGCGAAAAGAAATCTCTTCGAACGCGAGAAAAAAATCCACCAGCGCAACGTGAGCGAGCGAACAAATTTGCGGCTTGCGCCACTCCACTACCATGGGGGCGCAGGCGATGAGATCGAAACGAACATTGATGTTGATGTGGAGAAAGCGCAGCCGCCGCCAGAGGCGGCAGCGGGAGAAAGGAGTCGCGCCGTGAACAACCATGTTATCCGACACGAAGTGCATCTTCACCGTAGCGTAGGGGTCTGGTCGGAGGGTCCGCCATCTCGCCAGCAGAGTCCCGAAATCCTTGCCCTGCCGGTCGGAGTGTCATCCTTGCTCACTCCATCCGGTGGGATGCCACGCTTGGCTGACACGCCGCAAAAAGACTCCTTTCTCATCGAACCTGTGTTCATCGAGCACCGGCCCCAGGCAATCCTGATCAGCCCGCCGGGACGCCGTGCCCGTGTGGGTGGTCAAATATCAACACCCGCAACTCTAATTCGTGAAGGCGATACCGTGCTGCTCGACGAGGAACATCTGTTTACAGTTCTCGTGTACCAGCGAGTGCCGGTAGGGCAGTGCTCGGCGGAGTTCGTCGGGAAGGAGTGTCCGATTTGTCGCGTGCCATTCGGCACTGGAGACCAGTTGTACTTCTGCGCCTGCGGCGCGCCTGCGCTGCATTGGAAATCGGCGCCGCCTGCCGGCGAGCAACCGCTGACTTGCGCACAGGGACTGACCGAGTGCCAGAGTTGTCTCCATGCCATCGTCAAGGCGGACGGCTACGCATCCCAACCGGAACTCCCATGACGCGACCATCGTTCAAGGAAGTCAAGCCACCACGTCTGGCGCAGGGATTCCTTGTGCCTCGCGCCGTGAGGTTGCCGGAGTGCATCGGGATGCCACCCGACGCGGCGACGATCCTCAGCGGGCTGAGGGTCCTGCTCATCGGCTGTGGGTCACTGGGCAGTATGGCGGCGCTGCACTTCGCGCGCCTCCAGTTTCACAGTCTGTTTCTCGCGGATGGACGCTCGTTCAAACCGGCCTCCTCCCTGACCCATGCGTGGTTGCCGCCCGAAGCAAGGAACAAACCCAAGGCGAGTTTCACGGCCCAACTCTGCCGCAAGATCAGTCCCGAGACCAATGTGTACGCGTTCGACGGAGAAGCCCAATCGCTCCCGTCCACGGCGTTCGCGGACGTGGACTATGTGTTCCTCGCCACCGACAACCTCAAGGCGGAAACCGACGTGGACGAGCAATGCGTTCGCTGGGGCGTGCCGTTGATTCAAGCGGCCGTTCATGGCGAGACGTTGACCGCGCAGGTCCGGTTCTTTACTCACGCCCACGCCGAGTCCCCGGATCTGCGATGCGGATTCTCAGCAGCAGAGGAAAAAGCGCTCGACGACGAACTCGTTTTTACCTGCCAGGGAGCACCCGACGGGAAATCTCGTGGTCGCGCCGTGGCAGTGCCGACGATGAGCACGAGTTTTCTGTGCAGCATTGCGGCGGAGTTGGGAGTGATGCAACTGTTTCGCCACGCGCTCGGCCTCGGCAAGCCGGTAGCTGATACGGTGCTCGAATACTGCGGTTACACTCATCGGACGGTTATCTCGCCGTTGACCCGCAATCCAAACTGCCTCTGCGATCACGAGGCGTGGCGGCAACTCCCGTCCCCGCGACCATCGCTTGCCGATTGCACGCTGGCCGAGCTCGTCGCAGCGGCCGGTCGCCGCGATCACCAGGCCACTACTATCACCGTGGATGACGACCTCCATTTCATCGAGTCCGCGGTTTGTCGCGGCGGACACCGAGCGCCCGTGGGCCGGTTCGGTCTGCTCGGGCAGAGCGTCGGCGCGTGCGCGACTTGTGGTGCGTCCATGCAACCCGACAACTACTTCGCTCACCGCACGGCGGCCATGCCCACGCTGGGGGCGGCGCTGCACGAGCCATTGCACGCGCTCGGCGCGACGCCGTCCTGGGTCATGGTGCGACGCGATCAAGAACCATTCGTGTTCCGCAGCGCGCAGAAAGGATTACATCGTCAAATAGATAATTAACTATTTGACGAATTATTGACCCATGAACGCAAACGTCCCAACCGCAACGGCAGCCGGACTGACCGCGATCCGCCACACCACTTTGACCGAGCCGCTCGCCCGGTTTCTCGCCGCGGCAGCAGATTGTTCCGGCGGTTCGGCGCAGTTCCGTCGGCGCAAGATTGCCGAAGCGCGCGACCTGCTCGCATTGAGCCAGATTGGGCCACCGGGACGGCTTAGGGTCGAAGCGCTCGATCTGGGCGGGGACCTGCGCGCACGCCTGCGTTTGCGCGTGGCAACGCCATACCTGCGTCGAGATGGCAACGGCGATCCAATCAAGGTCGCGCCCGAAGCGGTGTTGCACCTGCGATATTTCGAGGAGGCGGTCCGGGCACCGCAAGCCGGGTATCGGTACATCGGGATCGAGTCGCCTCTCGGCGTCTGGCACCCGAACGTCGCCCTCGATGCCGGCCAGCCGCTTTGCCTCGGCGCGAAGATGCCCGCCGGCGTCCGCGTCGTGGAGTTGGTGTTGCTCAGCTACGCAGCACTCTGTCTGCAATCGGTCACGCTCGACCTCGGCGATCCAGCCGGGCTGTTGAATCACGCTGCTGCGATGTATTGGCAGCAACACACCGAGCGTATCCCGCTCAGCAAGACGCCCTTCCTGGGCACGGACGACCTGCAAGAAAGGAGTCAACCATGAACACCATCCATTCGATTCCGCGCTCGCCGTCGCGCTGGCGTGACGAGGTGCAGCAACTCGGTTTCGCGTACGAGGAATCAAACCACCTTTGGCGCTCAAACGGTACGAGTTTCGAAAGCGACGGCCGCTGGTCTGCGTTGCGAACGAACCACGACGGGCCCGAGTACGATCCATTGACCGCGCCACTGGGCCAGCCGGGTCTTTGGAAAACCCTCCCGGCCAACGGCAGTGCCGCGCAGCGCGTGTTCGATCTTCCGCCCGTGGCATTGGCCGACGCGGATGATGACGATGTTCTCTCTGAAGTTGCATCCGAGCCGCCGTTGAAGGCGTGTCTCGCGTGGGGAATGGCAACGGCCCACGGCCGGTTGCCCGAAGGTTGGCAGGCACCGTCCCGCGCGGAGGTCGAGGCGTGGATTCCCGACGGCGGGCTTACGGTGCAGTTCCGGCAGATTGTCCGGCAGGGCACCCTACATCACAGCCAGCAACGGATCGCGATTCGGTTCCCGCTCGTCCCGCGCGTGCCGGAGAACATGTCCGAGGCGCGGCGGGCGATGTTGCGGGCGGTGTTGTGCGATGGGCAGAGCCGGGTGCGCATGGCGCGCATCGGCGTCGGGCCGGGCGGAGCGATCGAGGCGGAAGTGGATTTGAGCGGAGCGCCGCGAGGCGTGTTGGAGGGAGTGGTGGGGAGCGGACTCGCCAGCCTGCGTTGGCTGGTCGAGTGGCTGGAGATTGCAGACTTCATCGCCAGCGACGCCGCGTCGGCGTGCCGCGCGTTTGAAGTCTGCGCAGTGCGGGCCTGAGGTCCGCGAAAGGAGAAACATGCGCGCAGTAGAAGAAACCACAGCAACGCTGGAGACGACAGACACGGAGACGTTCAGTTTCACGGTGTCCGACGTCACAGCGAACCGGGAGGGCGACGTTCAGTTTGATCGGCGCACCCCGGTGAAAGCGGTGACACAGGCGATCGCCACGCGGCTCGGGTTGCCCACGAATTCTCCGTGGGCGCTCCGCAGCGATCGCACCAGCGCGTTCCTGGACGACAGCAAACCCATCGGAGACCAGATCGCTCCCGGGGAGCGCGTGACGGTCACACCGAAGGCGCATCTTGGGTAGCGTCGCCAGGGAGAACCGTGGGCGGCGGCGGGGACATTCCGAGGTCGTCCCCGCCGTTCCCACCGGTCCTCAGCAATCGTCCTCGTCCTCGTCCTCGTTCTCGTAATCGAAGCGGGGCAAATTCGAGGACGACGACGAGGACGAGGACGAGGCAGATCCGGAGAAACCAGTTATGGAAACCATGACCGCCGTTAAGCCCGGGACAACCGATGTGACGTCCAACCTGACAACACTCGCCGTCGTCGTGCGTCGCGACGTCAAAGGCCCGGCGCTCGCCAGGGAAGTCGTCACCGAAGTGGACCTGACCGACGCCCGCAGCGAGTTGTGGCTCGAACACTTTCTCCGCAAAGGCCGCACGGAGGTGCCGCTCGACGCATTGTCGTTCCGAACGGTCCCGCTGCTGGCGGGCACCAAAAGCACGCGTTGCACCGGCTTCGCGCTGGAGGCCGACGGCCCGGATGGCGCGACGGCGCGGTGCGAGTTCAGCATCTACAGCTTGAGCGTGGCGGCCCGGCGCGCGGGCGATCGGCTCGTTGAGATGGGCGTGCTCAAGAACCTGGAAGAATTCTATTTCGAGTTGTACGCCGAGCCGACGCCCACCGCGGTTCAGGCGGAGCCGGTCGCGGCAGGCGGGACCTTCGTCGTGAAGACGAAGCCACTCCAGGTTCTGCGCGTGCCGTTGTCGAAGCTGAAGAAGGACGCCCGGGTGCTCGGCCCGGCGGACGACAACAGTTTCCCCGTGTTTTACACCGCCAGCGCGCTCGCCAAAGCCGAGCGCTTCAGCCGGCAGGGCGCGCGGCGCAGTCCCGCGGTCGAGACGGGCGCCTGCCTGCTCGGGTTGCTGGTCTCGTGCCCGGATAGCGGCGAGTTTGGGTGCGTCGTGCTCGATGCGATCGAGGTCATGGACAGCGAGCAGAAGCAGTTCTCCCTGTCGTACTCGAGCAAGAGCTGGATGCGGTTGCATTCGATGCTGGCGCAGATGCAGGCGGCCCATCCGAAGCTCGGCCTGCGGATGGTGGGTCAGAGCCACGGACACAACTGGCTGCCGAACGACGGCGAGATGTGCGCGAACTGTCTCAAGCTCGAGGTCTGCACGTCGAACAACGTCTTCGCTTCGATTGATGACCGCATCTGGATGAGCGCGGTGCACACGCGCGAGCCGTTCGCGCTCTGCCACATCTTCGGTCGCGCGGCCCGCGGCGACGAGATGCAGAAATTGTTCGGACTCAAGGACGCGCGGCTGATCGAGCGCAGCTATTACCTCATCCCGCATTTTGATCCCACTTCGTACGAGAAGTAATCCCCCACACGTTGCGTAACACAGGAAAGGAAACCCCATGGCTGCAAAGAAAGAAAAGGACAAGAGCGAGTCGGCGGAAGTCTTGAAGATGCTCGGCGATCCGTCGGTGTCGGCGGATCACCGGTTCACGACGATGCTGATGATGGCGCATGACGACAGCGATACCGCGAAGGAAATCAAGGCCGCCGTCCTCGAGATCATCGAGAAGAACCAGGGCGACGAGGTTGCCGCGGCCAAGGCGAAACAACTGGGCGATCTTATCGAGCAGATGGACACGGGGCCGCTGCGGTACGCGACGTTCGTCGAGATGGTCGAGACCAAGCCGAACCTCTTCCGCGCGCGCGTGGCTCTCGAAGACGGCTCGGAAGCGTTTGTGGCCGTGGCCGACCATCACCTGGCCGCGAGCCTGATCTGTGGCGACACGGTGATGCTCGAAGGCCAGGGCCGGGCGTTGCTGTACCGCATCGCCACAACCGACTACACCGGCGAATCGGGCTGGTTCGAGCGGCGTGTCGGTAAACGCAAAATCGAAGTGCGTCTGCGCGGCGACGAGCGTCATTTCTTTCGTGTCAGCGCGGAGCTGCAGGCAAAGTTGGACAAGGGCGAAGTGCCGCCGGGGGCGCAACTCATCGTCAACAGCCGGCAGCGGTTCGCGTTCGACGTGGTCCCGCCCGTGGACGGCTTGTCCCACTACCGCTACCTCGTCAAATCCGGTCCGCCCGACGTGGTGGTCGAGCGCGACATCGCCTGTCCGCCCGTGTTCATCGAGGAACTCGCCGACAACGTGCGCACGGAGATGTTGTTTCCCGAACGTCGGCGCCAGTTCGGGCTGCGTCGGTGCGAGATGCTGCTGCTGGCGGGCGCGAGCGGCGCGGGCAAGACGCTCTCGGTGTACGGCACGTGGCGACGTCTGTACGAGGAAATGAGCCGGGTGACGGGCGTGCCGATCGAGCAACTGCCACCCCGGGTGTTGCGCCTGCGGATGGCCGAGGTGTTGAGCTATTACCTCGGAGAATCGGACAAGAACCTGGACCGCTTTTTCGCCGAAGCGGAGCAACTCGCTGACGAGCCCTTCATCGCGCCCGATGGCAAAGAGTACAAGCTGCCGGTGATCGTCATCATGGAGGAGATCGAAGCGCTCGGCCGCGCGCGTGGCCAGGAACGCGACGGCGTCTATGATCGGATCCTGACGACCGCGCTGCAACGGCTCGATCCGACCCGGCCCGAGTTGAAAGACAAGCTGATTGTGTTCATCGCCACGACGAACCTCGAGCAGGAACTCGACATCGCGTTCTTCCGACGCACGGGCGGACAGGTCATCAAGTTCGGTCGGCTCAACCGCAAGTCGTTTCCGGCGGTGTTGAGCAAGCACGTCCAGAGTCGGCCACTCGCGTCGAACAACGGCCACAGCCGCGAGCAACTCGTGAAACAGTTGGTCAACGCGGTCACGCTCTGGTTGTTCAGCCCGAACGGCGACGACAAGGGCGTGTTGGAGCTGACCTATCACGGCTCGACCGCACCCGACGTGCGCTACAAGCGCGACCTGCTCACCGCCGCGCTGGTGGACCGCGCGGTCGAACAGGCGGCGAAGGAAGCCTGCCGGCTCTCGCACAACGGGAACGGCAACGGCCGGCAGAGCCGGGGTCTGACGACGGCGTTGCTCGCGTCTGCGTTCGACGAGCAGATCCGCTCGATCGTCGAGCAGGTCAACCAGTGGAACGCGGCCAATTACCTGACCGTTCCCGACGGCGCGCATGTGGCGAAGGTCAAACGGATTCCGCAGGCGTGGGTGAATCCGTTCGAGCTGCAACGCGCCGACGTGGTCAGTCACAACCCAAACAACCAGGAAGCAAAGGAGTAAGTCATGCAAGAAGTCACTCAACCAAATCGAGCCATCGAACGTCCCGGCCCCGGTGGCTTGGGCAGCATCTTCGGCGGCGGTAACGGCGCTGCGGCGCCCACCGTCGTCGTTTCGCACGGCACACACACGGAGAGCCTCCCCGTTGGCAACATGAGCGTGGGCGAGATCCGGCGCCGGTTCGCCGATCGTCTTCACATCGCGCCGACGAGCATGGCCACCGTGGACGGCCACGATGCGAACGAGAACACCATCGTGCGGGCCGGGCAGCGGTTGCAGTTTCACCGTCACGCGGGCGAAAAGGGAAGCAGCGGAATGGAAGGATGGAAGGATGGAAGAGAAGGATGGAAGGATGGAAGAATGGAAGAATGGGGGGATCATAGAATGGTTGCGCGGCGAATCGTTCCAGCCTTCCAGTCTTCCAAGCTTCCCATCTTCCTCCCGTGAAGCGAACAAAACAGATCACGCGGCGAAAACGGAGGGCGCGGCCCATGGATTCCATCACCATCGAAGCAACGCAGGTCACGGTCACTTCGCCGGAAGGCAAGACCGCCACGATGTCCCTCGAGGACCTGATCGCCCGGCTCGCTCCGCGGCGGTTGGACACGCGCGACATGGTGTTGCCGGACGGGGTGAAGGTGTTGTTCTCCCAGGGGTCCATGGCCATCGTGGTGCATCAGACGCCGCCGCAGGTCTGGAATCTTCTCTGGATTGCGAGTGACTCGCCGGAGAAATTCGGCCGCGGTACCAAGTACCGCCAGGTACGCATCGCCCTGCCCTACCTGATCGTCCTGGCGGTATTTGGCCCGGGCGAGAAAGGCGAGCTGCAGCTCACCGGCAAGAACGAGTGTTTCTTCCGTACCGAGCCGCTGGCGTCCGTGGACGACGATCTGTTGTTTCCCGCGTTGCTGAACATCTCGAAGTTCCCGGTCACCGACGGACATCCGCTTGCGTGGATTTGCACGGAGAAACTCCAGCGAGCCCGACTCGCGCGCGAGCCCGACGTGAACAAGCGCATCCAGAGCGGAATGGAGGCGCTGTTGCAGTGCCTGCTGGAAACAGGATTCAACTACAGCTCCGAGCATCACGAGGGAATGAGCTGGTTCACGGAGTCGCGCAAGATTGACCCGCGCATCGCAACCGTCGAGGCATGGGAGATCGCGACCAACGACGATCCGTTGTTCGTGCTCGACGTGCCGTGGTTGAAGACGGGTCACTCGTTGCGCCAGGTGGCCGGGCGGATTTTCAAGAACATGAACGCCAGCACCGGGCCAATCAAGACGGCAAGCGATCTCGCCCGGATCGTGTTCAATCAGCACAACGGCAACGGCAGTGAGCTCAAAGGGCAGCTGAAGACGTTGTTGCTGCAACTGGGACTCGAACAATGAAACATCCCGATCCAGCCCTGTTCACGCCCATCTTCATCAAGACCGGCGAGGATATGCCCTGGCCTGATGACGAGAAGGTGTTCTACATCCTCGCCGACAAGCTGTACCTCTGTCGCAACCACCGCTTCTTCAAGAGCTGTGTGCCGGCAACGCAGTTCCCGTCCGAGCTGGCCACCCAACGCATGTTCCTCAAGATGAGTTACCCGAAAATCCCCCGGAAGATGCTTGAGCAGATCGTCGGATTCTTCGACCGGATCGGCACCGCCCACGGCGCCGAGGCGGGAGTGTTGCTCGTGAACGACGACAACGAGAACTGTCTGCGTTTGATCGTGCCGAACCAGACTGCGACCGTCGGCGGCGGAGGGTCGGGCCAGCCGTACCCGATTGATCTGCACTACGAAATCCCGAAGCTGCCCGACGGCCTGACGCTGATCGGCGACGTTCATTCACACGTGGACGATCCCGCCTACGCGAGCTGGAAGGATCAGCAGGATGAAATCTACGGCGCAGGTCTGCACATCGTGGTCGGCAGAATCCATCGCGAACCGCCCGAGTTTCACATCGAGGCGACCGTGGACGGCACGCGCTTCCGTGTGGACGATCCCGCGTTGGTGTTTGCCGGGTATCGCAAGCGGTGTCTCGACGTGCCGCAGGCATGGCTCGACAAGGTAAAGGTCGTTCCCTGGAGCGAATACAAGAAGTCGCAGCCAGCCGAGATCGAGCCGTATGACGCCCCGGCGTGGAAGTCGAACTCACCCGGCTATGACTCGCATTGGGACAAGAAATGATCACGCCCGAACAACCACTCCAGCCCGTTCTGCCGGACAATGCCTCGATCAAAGTCATCGGCCTCGGCGGCGTCGGCGGGATCGTGACCCGGTACGGCTGCATGTTCTGCGCGTCGCTCCGGCGGACCGTCCGCTGGGTGATGGTGGACGGCGACTCGTTCGAGGACTCGAACGCGACGCGCATGTTCTTCTCATCGCACGGCAACAAGGCGGCCGTGTTGCGCGAGGAACTGCTGCCGCGCTTCGCCGACTCCACGCTCTCGTTGATCGCCATCGAGGCATACGTGAGCAAGAAGAACATCGCGCGGCTCATCCGGGAGGGCGACATCGTGTTGCTGACCGTGGACAACCATGCCACGCGCAAACTCGTCAACGATCACTGCGCAAAGCTGAAGAACATCTGCCTGATCTCCGGCGGCAACGACGGCGTGGGGAAGGATTCGACGGGACGCACGTTGCGCGGTACCTACGGCAACGCGCAGATCTTTGTGCGTCGCAACGGGAAGGATCTCACGCCGTCGCTCGCGCGCTATCATCCCGAGATCGCCAAACCCGCCGACCATCTCCCGACGGACCAGAGTTGCACCGAGTTGGTCGCGTCCGTTCCTCAGATCGTGTTCGCGAACCTCACCGCCGCGACCGCCATCCTCAACACGCTCTATCTGCACCTGTGCGGTGCCTTACCGTACGCCGAACTCGCTTTCGACATCGCCGAGGGCGTCATGCGCCCGGTGTTGGACGTTACCGAGTTGTAGGAGCGCTTCCCCGAAGCGCGACCGTGCAAGGTCGCCGTTCGGGGAACGGCCACTGCAATCCTTTCGCAATGTATGCGCGCCTGTGGTATCATTTTCTTCGTTGAAGCAAACTCGGGAGGTAATAAAACGCATGCGGTTCGCACGATACATCTGCATCACCTGCCTCACAGCGGGCACTTTCTGCGGCGCAGACTCCGCCTTCGCCACGTTTCACCTGATGCAGATCGAGCAGGTCATCGGCGGTGTCAACGGCGACACCACGGCTCAGGCGATCCAGTTGCGGATGCGCAGCCCCGCCCAAAACTTCGTCAGCGGCGGACGACTGGTCGCATACGACTCGGCGGGGTTGAATCCGGTCGTTCTCGTCAACTTTGGCAATGACGTCGCCAACGGGAGTACCGGCGACCGGATTCTCGTCACGAGCTCCAACTTCGCGGCCTACGCGAGCGGCGTCCTGTCCGCCGACTTCACGCTGACCAGTCTGATTCCCTCCGATTACCTCGTTGCGGGACGCCTCACATTCGAACGCGACACGGGACAGATCCTTTGGTCACTCAGTTGGGGCGACATCAACTACATCGGTGACACCAAAGGCACGCTCGATAACGACCCCGACGGCGAGTTCGGACCGTCCGTCAACGGCGCACTGCCTTCCGGCGACCTGCGCGCGTTGCAGTTCCAGGGAAGCGCCACCGCTTCGAGCACCAGCAACCTCGCGGACTACGCGCTCACCAGCGGGGCGTCCGTTTGGGTCAACAACGCACGCCGCAGTTTCCAGCTTGTCGGCACGGTGTTCCCACTGGGCGACGTCAACGGCGACTCGCGCGTTACGGGCGCGGACTCGCTGTTGATCAACCAGGTCCAGGTCGGGCTGCGCAGCAACACCCACCCCATCTTCGCCGTCACTGGGTTCGGCAACGGCGACGTGAACCAAAACGGCAGCGTCAGCGGCGCGGATTCGCTGCTGATCAACCAGACACTCGTGGGACTGCGCGCCCATCTGACCTCGCGCGTGTTGCCCCCCGTGCGCACCAACACGGCGCTCATGGCCGTGACCATCCACGGCATCGGATTCCCCACCAACGAAACGCCCGTGATCACCGTCGGCGCGCCGGTGAACCTGACCTTGACCAACGTCGTCGTGGCCGGTCGCGAGAAAATCACCGCACTCGTCCCCACCGGCGGCGGCATCGGCACCGGGACCGTCAACGTGGTCACAACGACCACCAATGGTGCCATCAGCTTCGGGCGGTTTGTGAACCAGTAGGAGATTATCCGCTCGCGCTCGCCGATCGTTCCCACTACAGTGACCACGGTCTTTTGGGAGTCATGTTCTCGTATCGTTACAAGGATCTCTTGCTCGCAGGGGGCGCCGTTTTGGTCAGCGTGGCGCTCGCATTCGCCCATGCCGATCTCGAACAACAGATCGCCAGAGTCACGAAGCAGATCGAGAGTGATCCCGGCAACGCCACGCTCTACCTCCAGCGCGGGGAACTCCACCGGCTGCACCGCGAGTGGGACGACGCGGAGACCGATTACGCCCGCGCGGCCAGGCTCGATCCCAGCTTGATCGCTGTCGAGCTTGCGCGCGGGATGATGCTGTCCGACTCGGGCAACCCCGATGAAGCAAAAACTCACCTCGACCGCTTCCTCGCCGCACAACCCGACCACGTCAACGCGCTGGCGACTCGCGCCCGCGTTCTCGCCGACCTGGGCCGACGCCTCGCTGCGGCGGAGGATTACTCGCGAGCGATTCGGCTCTCGACGAACCCGCAGCCGGAGTTCTACCTCGAACGCGCCCGGGCATTGACGCTCGAAGGCGGCGAACATTTCGCGGAAGCCTTGCGCGGCCTCGATGAGGGAATCCAGAAGCTCGGCCCGGTCGCGACGCTGGAACTGGCCGCCATTGATCTCGAATTGCAGATCAAGCGATACGATGACGCGCTCGCCCGGCTCGATGCCGTTGCCGCACAGTCGGGTCGAAAGGAAACCTGGCTGGCCCGGCGGGGTGAGATGTTGGAACAAGCCGGGCGTCCCGGCCAAGCGCGCAAGGCGTACGCAGACGCATTGGCGGCAATCGAATCGCTCACCCCCCGCGCGCGCAAGGTGCCGGCGACGGCGGAGTTGGAAGCAAAAGTGCGAAGCGCGCTGCAGCGATTGGAGGGAGATCAGTGAGTGTGGAGACTCGGTTCTGTCCGCTTTGCTGGTTGTTGTTCCTGTGCGCCGGCGGCGCGCTCGCTGCCGACACGACGCTGATTTCCCCGGGCTCAACCTGGAAATACCTCGCCGACGGCTCCGATCAGGGCACGACGTGGCGCGGGACGAACTTCAACGACTCGGCCTGGCTATCCGGCCCCGCGCAACTCGGTTACGGCGACGGCGGCGAGGCCACCGTCGTGAACTGCGGCCCGAGCGCGCCAGCCTGCAACACCGGCAATTTCATCACCACCTACTTCCGCCGCGCGTTCGCCATTGCCGACGCCGCCGCGTTCGGTTCGCTGCAGCTTCAGTTGCTGCGCGACGACGGCGCGGTCGTGTATTTGAACGGCACGGAAGTCGTGCGCCACAACATGCCGGCGGGCACGATCACGTACACGACGCCGGCTTCGACCGCCATCGGAGGCGCGGATGAATCCACCTTCTACTCGTTCACTCTCGCCACCAATGTGCTCCTTGCCGGGACCAACGTGGCCGCCGTTGAGATCCATCAATCGAGCGGCACCAGTTCCGACATCAGCTTCGATCTCCAGCTGGTCGGAGTCAGCACCAACGTCGCGGCCACGCGCGGCCCGTATCTCCAACTCGGCACCCCCGACAGCATGATCGTCCGCTGGCGCACGAGCGGGCCGACCGACAGCCGCGTTCGCTATGGGACCAACGCCGCAAACCTCGATCTGCAGGCGGACACTGCTGCGGTGACGACCGAGCACATCGTGGGCATCGCGGGATTGTCCCCCGACACGAAATACTTCTATTCCGTCGGCTCGACCACCGAGGTGCTGGCGGGAGGCGACACGAACCATTTCTTCGTCACTGCGCCGCCGCCCGGCTCGCGCAAACGGACGCGGCTCTGGGTTCTTGGCGATTCCGGCACCGCCGACGCCAACGCCGCGGCGGTGCGCAACGCCTACGTTGCGTTTGCGGGAACGAATCGCGCCGATCTCTGCTTGATGCTCGGCGACAACGCCTACAACGACGGCACCGATGCCGAGTACCAGACCGCCGTGTTCGACATGTACCCGGCCATCCTGCGCAACACCGTCCTCTGGACCACGCTCGGCAACCACGACGGTCACACCGCCAACTCCACGACGCAGTCGGGGCCGTATTACGACATTTTCAGCCTGCCGACGAACGGCGTCGCCGGCGGCATGGCGTCGGGCACCGAGGCCTACTACTCGTTCGACTACGGGAACATTCATTTCATCTGCCTCGAATCGTACGAAACCGACCGCTCGACCAGCGGTCCGATGCTGACGTGGTTGCAGGCCGACCTCGCCTCGACCAGCAACGAATGGATCATCGCCTTCTGGCATCATCCGCCTTACAGCAAAGGGTCGCACGATTCGGACGTGGACATCGAGTTGATCGAGATGAGGCAGAATGCATTGCCGATTCTCGAAGCACACGGCGTGGATCTGGTGCTCTGCGGCCACAGCCACTCGTACGAGCGCTCGAAGTTCATTGATGGCCACTACGTCCGCTCTTCGACCTTTACGAACACCATGATCAAACAGGCCGGGCTGGGCCGGGACGCCGGCGCCTACCAGAAGCCCGACGACTCGCCTCACGCCGGTGCCGTGTATGCCGTGGCCGGCAGTTCCGGCCAGGTTTCGAGCGCTACCGGCACCAATCATCCCGCCATGATAACCAATCTGTACGTCCTCGGTTCGATGGTGCTCGACATTCACGGCGACCGGCTCGACGCGAAGTTCATTGATAGCGGTGGTTCCGTGCGCGACTACTTCACGATTCTCAAGACCCCGCCAATCGCGTATCCGCCCGGCGACGTAAACGGCGACTTCCTGGTGACCGGCGCCGATTCGCTGTTGATCAATCAAGTGCAGGTCGGGCTGCGGAGCAACACCCACCCGATTTTCACCGCAACCGGATTCGCCAACGGCGATGTGAACCAGAACGGCGCCGTGAGCGGGGGCGATTCGCTGCTCATCAACCAAGCGCAAGTGGGTCTGCGGTCCTATCTGGTCACCCGCTCGGTGCCCGCGGCGCGCGACACCACCGTGCCAACGACGGTGCGACTTTATGGCATCACCATTCCCACGAATGCAGTGAGCGGCGTTACCATCGGTTCGCCGGTGAACCTGACCTTGAGCAACGTCACCGCGATCAGTCGCGAGCAGGTCACTGCGCTCATCCCGCCCGGCGGCGGGATCGGCACCGGCACCGTGAACGTGATCGCCACGCCGACCAACGGCGTCATCTCTTTTGGGACGTTCATTAATCAATAGCCCATTGCATCGGAGCGTGTTGCGCGAAACCGCGTGGAAGGGTGCGCGTTGGCGCGCACTCTGTGCACCAATTCCCTGTTCGTTGCCGGCTTGATTTCGTATAAGTGCTTGGCAGCCGCACACTTGGCTTCACGCTGATTTCTGATGGCATTCGTTCTTCCTTCCTCTTCAGCGAGGTAATCCGTATGAAGACGAAATACTTGTTTCACCTGTCGGGCGCCCTGGTCACAACGGGAATCATCCTCGGTTTGCCGCGCGCGTTCGCCTATGAAGATTACTCGGGGTGTGTCTCTTGTCACGGCGACTTCCGCGCGAACCCCTACACCTCCAAGTCGGACAACCAATCTTGGGGGAACAGTCTTCACAACGTGCATCGGAGCACCATGCTTAGCAGTGATTGTGGCACCTGTCACTCGGGAGGCGGCACCGATGCACCCGTGTTCATGAACACCTCGGATGGCGGCAGCGGTCTGGCTGCGATCTCTTGCCTGGGTTGCCACGGAAGACCCGAGCCCAACCACGCCAATGCAGTCTCGGGAGCGGGCTTGCGTCAACGCCACTGGAGAGCGGGCCAGACTGTGTGCGGCGGTTGCCATGCCGATTCGGACCCGGCCAACTTTGTCGTCGCGGCAGAAAGCGTGAAGCCGCCCTACTACGCCAATCCCGGCACGGGACATCCCAACATGCCCACGGATCCGTGCAACCTCGACGGCAAGGAGAACTTCGCCGGCAGCACGGCGGGTCTCGACAATGACGGCAACGGCATCTTCGACGCAGGCGACTGCCTGTATCCGTCGGGCGACGTCAATGCCGATCGGCACGTAACCGGCGCCGATTCGCTCCTGATCAACCAGGTGATCGTGGGTCTGCGCAGTAACACGCACCCGATCTTCGCCGTCGCCGGATACCAAAACGGCGATGTGAATCAGAGCGGCGGCGTCACGGGTGCCGATTCTCTGTTGATCAACCAGACCATCGTCGGGTTGCGTCCGCGCATTGTCTCGCGGATCGTGCCCGACGCTCGAACCAACACCGTGTTGGCGCTGGTTGCGATCCACGGCGTCGGGTTGCCGACCAACGCCACGCCGGTTGTCACCATCGGTCCACCCGTGAACCTGACATTGTCCAACGTCGTGGTCGTGAGCCGCGAACTGATCCAGGCGTTCGTGCCCAAAGGCGGCGGCATCGGCACCGGCATCGTGGAAGTCGTGGTCGCGCCCACCAACGGCGCCATCTCGTACGGCCGGTTTATCAATCGGTAGTTCATTGCAACCGCAGTCCCCGGCGTTTTGGCAATAGACGCGTGGCATATGCCACGCGTCTATTGCTTTGGTCCGTGGTTTTTCAGCCAGCCTGCAAAACCTTTGATTTCATGGCTTCGCGGGTTTTTTGAGTTGCCAACACGGCTTCCGGTCTGGTATGCACTACGCCGCTCGCCTTCGAGTTGGGGAGGGCGACAAAGCGGGAGGATTCATCGAATGAGGCTCATACTTCAGCGGGGATTTTGTCGTCCGCTGCGACGGCGCTTCGGGTTTACTCACT
>CAZOTB010000072.1:0-31835 GCA_964582645.1 uncultured Verrucomicrobiota bacterium
GAACGGCAGGCGCCGCACGCTGTAGCTGATGACGAGCAGGATGGTGGGGTTGTCGCGCGGGTTGAGCCAGCCGCCCATCCACTGGTAATTGAATCCCGCCACGTAGCCGAATGCCAGCACGAGACCCGGCAACGCCAGCGGCAGCATCGCGAGCGCATCGAGCAGATTTTTGCCGGGGATGCGCTTGCGGACCAGCATCCAGGCAATGATCACGCCGAGCACAAGATCGAGCAACGCGCTGAGCGAAGAGAAAAAGAGGCTGTTGCGAATCGAGGAAAGGGTCAGGCCGTACGTGAACACTTCCTCGTAGTGTTTACCCGTCCATTGCTCGGGCAGAATCGTGAAGAACCAGCGGTCGGCGAACGACATCGCCAGCACGCTCAGGTGCGGCAACAACGCCACGAGTGTGAGCGTGAGCGCGAACAACCAGATGCCGGCAGTGAGCCGCCGGCTGGCGGGTTCTTCTGCGCCGGCAGTGTGACCGCGCGCCATCATTTCGTAACTTTTCTGTCCGAGCCAACGCTTTGAAACAAGGAACAACGCCACCGTCAGGACGAGCACGAACAGCACGAGCGTGTAGCCGAGGGGGTTGGTGGAAGCTTCGGTGACCTTGTCGAAAATCTGGACAGGGATGACGCGGTTGTAGCCGAAAATCAGCGGCGTGCCGAGGTCGGTGAACGCCCAGATGAATACGATGATCGCACCCGCGAAATAGCCCGGCATCACCAGCGGGAGCGTGACCGTGCGGAACAACCGCCAGCCGCCCGCACCAAGATTTTGTCCCGCTTCGCGCAATGTCGGGTCAATGTTCGCCATCGCCGCGGTGGCGTTGAGGAACAGGATCGGGTAGAGGTGCAGCGCCTGCAATCCCACGACGCCCCAGAACCCGCCGCCGAGCCAGTCAATCGGCGTGTCGGGCGCGAGGATGCCGAGTTTTTCCAGCAGCAAGTTGACGGAGCCGAACCGGGCGAAGCATTGCCGGATGCCGATCGCGCCGACGAACGGCGGCAGGATCATCGGCACAAGCAAGAGTGCGCTCAACACCGCCTTGCCGCGAAACTGGTACCGGGTGAACAAGTGCGCCAGCGGTAGGGTCAGCGCGGTGGTGATCGCAGTGACGAGCACGGCGATGAGGAAGCTGTTGCCGATACATTCCCGCATCAACGGGCTGGCGAAAAGGATGGCGAGGTATTCGACCGAAAGTTTCCCTTCGGGCCAGAGAGCCCCTTTCACCATGTACCCGAGCGGATAGACGAGGAACGCCGCGAAGAACAGAAACAGCAACGCAAGGAAGACGACATTGGCTGGCGTCAGATCGTGCTTCTTCACGCTTTCTGAGCCTTCAAGTCCTTCCGCCCCGCGATGGTGAGCATGAGGCAACCACCGAGCAGACCAAAGCCGGCCAGGCTGAAAAACCACGAACCCCAACCGAGTTTCTCCAGCAGCCAGCCGAGAAAGAAGCCCGCCAGGCCGCCACCGTAGTACTGGAACGAGTCAATCACGCCCGACGCCGTACCGGCCATGCGACGCCCTCCGATGTCCATCGCGGCGGCAGTGCCGAGAATCGAATGCGTCGAGTTGACCGTGAACGAAATCAAGATCAGGAAAATGGACACGGCCATCAGGCTGGAGGCTTGCGTGGCCAACAACAGAATGACGGTCTCCGTAAAATACAGAATCGCGGCCACGGGTGCGCGACGGCCTTTGAACAAGGTGTCGGACACCAAGCCCGAGCAGTACGACCCAAGCACGGCCACGATCGGGATGCCCCAAGCGACCCAGGCGAAGTCCACGGATTTCAACGAGACGTGGTGGACGTCCTGCAGATACCGCGGAAACCATTGGTCAATGCCCTGGCGCACCACGCCGGTGCAGAAGTACGCGCCCGCCACGATCCAAACGGTCTTGTTGCTGAAGATGACGGCCAGGCACTCCCGCAGGGTGACGGGCCCCGCGTTGGCGTGACCGGCTTCCTCGTGCAGATGCGGGTCGTCGAAGCCCGCTTCCTCGGGGGTGTTCTTGACGAAGATCATCATCAATACCGCGATGGCCGACGCGATCATGGCCGGCACCCAGAAAATCCACCGCCAGTGCGCCGGCGGGAACGTCCACCACAACACCGTCAAGCCCGCGAGCAGCGACGGCGCGAGCCACGTGATCGCGAACCGCCCCAGTTGAATCATGAAGCCGAAGATGCCGGCAAACTTGCCACGCTCGGTTTTGCTGAACCACGCCGTGTTGATCTTGATCATGCCCGGTGCGCCAAACGCCTGCAGATAGCCGTTCACCAGCCAGATCATGATGAACACGCTGAGGATTCCCCAGAATGACGCTGCGCCGAACAGGAGGTTCATTATCACCGTCGCGATGGCACCGATCCCCAGCGCGAACTTGCCGCCGATACGGTCGGTGAGAAGACCGTTCACCATCTGGCCGACGGCGTAGGCCCAGAAGAACGCAGTGAGCACGAGACCAAACTGATCCTTCGTGAAGCCGAACTCGTCGCAGATGGATTTGTTGGCGAAGGAAAGATTGTAGCGGCAGAGGTAAAACGAAGCGTAGGTCAGCCCAATGAAACCCCAGTTCAGTCCGCGACGCTGACGAAACCCCGGCGGGTGATGGATAATCACTTCCTGATGCGTGCCTGACCCGTGCGCCGACATTGGCGGAGATACCTAGCGGAAAGCCGCCCGCGTTGCACTCAAAAACTATTCGGCGGCAAACACGATCAGGTCCGTGGCGCTGACCGAGAACGAAAGCGACTCGCCCGCCCTGAAGTCGCGGTCCGGATTGAGCAACTGGGCTTTGACCGGAGTGCCGTCGGCAAGCTTGAGATGGAGTTGCTCGATCTCGCCGAGATAAGTGGCGTCGTGGACGGTGGACGCCAGCGCATTCCCATCCGTCGCCCCGATGCGAACCGCTTCGGGACGGAACCCGCAGATCACCGCTTGACCGGACACAACGTTGTTCCCCGCACTGCCTTGCAGCGTTCCCATACTGGTTCGGATGGTCACCGGCCGAGCCGCCAAGGTGGGAGGCGCCTCCGCGCGCCGACCGGCTTCAGGTTCGACTCGCTCGACTCTCCCGGCGATGAAATTCATCTCGCCGATGAACCCCGCCACGAACCGGGTCCGCGGCGCGCGATAAATCTCCCGTGGCGTGCCGATCTGTTCGATGCGTCCCGCGTTCATGACCGCGATCCGGTCGGCGAGCGAGAGCGCTTCCTTCTGATCGTGCGTGACGTAGAGCGTGGTCAGCCCGGTCTCGCGATGAATGCGGCGGATTTCGTCTCGCATTTCGAGCCGCAGCTTGGCGTCGAGGTTCGAGAGCGGCTCATCCAGCAACAAGATGCCGGGCCTTATCACCAGTGCCCGCGCCAACGCCACACGCTGCTGTTGACCACCCGAGAGTTGCGTCGGCGAGCGCTCCGCGTACGGCGTCATCTGCACGATCGCGAGCGCTTCGTTCACGCGCTTCTGCCTGTCCGCCGTCGCCACGCCGCGCACGTCGAGTCCGTAGGCGACATTTTCCGCGACGGTCATGTGCGGCCAGAGCGCGTAATTCTGGAACACCATCCCGGTATTGCGCTTATTGGGCGGGACCTCATTCACGACATCCTCGTCAAAGCGAATCATTCCGTCGTCGGGCCGGTAGAATCCCGCGATCATCCGCAGCACGGTCGTCTTGCCACAGCCACTGGCCCCGAGCAGGAAGAACATCTCGCCGTTACCGATCTCGAACGACACGCCATCCACGACGGTCGTCGGGCCGAATCGTTTCCTGATGTTGTTTAGCGCAACCTTCAATCTGGCCTACTCGATTTGTGATCCGATCGGATCACAAATCACGTCATGATCCTCCAACTCTCCCAGTCAATAAATCGCGATTGTGGCTTATTTTCTGCAATTTCACCGACTTGATGTTTGATCCGATCGGATCATAAATCGTGTCACCGTTTCCGTACGATCGCCCGATACTTTGCCGCAGCCCACCTCTGCCACTCGATTTGCTGACGATTCCGAAACGCAGCATCCTTCCATCTGCCGGCAGCGAGCGACATCGCCTCTTCCTCGGTCAACGGCGGTGAACAGAAACTCTTCAGTTCGTCTGCCGCCAGTCCCCGACGGATCAACGCGCGCCATGCAGCGCTCAACTCGGGGTGGACGTCAATCAGCGTCGAGCCAAGCACACCGTTGAGCAGACTCCACCGGGCACCGCCTTTGTGAGGGTCATATTGAAAATTGATGTCGAGGGCAAACGGATTCGTCCGAATGAGCGTGACGCCTTCGAGTCGTGCGTACTGTCCGGGGAGGATGCCCATACGTTCGATGGAGAATTGACGGGCACCGCCCTTGTGTCCGCGCGGTAACATCCACAAGCTCTGGCCGTCTTCGGAGAGCACAAAATCGAGAAATCGCTCAGCGATGACCCGGTTGGGCGCGCCGCGGAACATCGCGATGCAGTCCGGGTTCACCACGACGACGACGCGCGGCATTATGAAGCCCATGTTGCCGGCGCCTGCCTCGGCCACCTGGGTTAAGGCGTAGAAATCAATCGCCAAACCGTACGCGATTTCGCCGAGGGTCGCATTCTTGGCGGTCTGGCTGGCGGCTTTTTCGTACGCGCGAACGTTGCCGGCCATACGGGTGATGATCTCCCAACCGCGTTCCCAGCCGTACCCCTGGAGAATGATCTCGTACATCATGTGGACGCTGCCACTGTTGCGCGGATCGCTCGAACCGATCCATCCGAGCAGCCGCGGATCGCCGAGATCGGCCCATTCGCGCGCAGCCGGCAAGCCCATCCGTTTCACGACCACCCGGTTTTCGACGATGCCGAACGTCGAAAGCGCCGCGCCGAACCATCGAAACTCTGGGTCGTACACCGGCACGCCCCCGATCGCGGGCGGGATGTTGGTGAGGATTGCGTCGGGCGGACGGTAGGACGAGAGGACGTCTTCCTTCTGCAACTCGAGGTATGGATCAATGCCGCCGCCGAAGAGCATATCAATGCCGATGCCGGCGGGGCGTTGTTTGAATTCGGAGCGAATGAAGCGAATGATGTCGCTCGTGCCGCCGACGTCGCGCCAGTCCACCGAGACCGGCTCGCCGTATCTCGCCTGATGCCATTCGCTGAACGCGCGCGCGAACTCGATCTTCGCGCCGTCCCAATGCGGCGAGACGATGACGAGCTTTTCCGCGGCGGAGAGAGGCGACAGCAAGAAGATGAGCCACACAGACACGGAGACACGGAGGATCAGAGTCAGATTCTCCGTGACCCGGTGCCTCCGTGGTTCGAGGCTGTTCAGCGCGCGTGCCCTCTTAGTCGCGGTTGCGGATCGCCAGCAGATGCAGGAGATGGAACAGCGACGACAGGAACGCCGCCACGTAGGTCATCGCCGCGGCGCCGAGCACGCTCGAGACGGCGGGTGCTTCCTCGGCTGTGACCATGCCCATCTGTTTGAGGATGACCTTCGCCCGGCTGCTGGCGTCGAACTCGACGGGCAACGTGATCAGTTGGAACACCGTCAGAATCGCATAGACGATAATGCCGAGATCAATCAACGGTCCCCAGTGGAAGAAGAATCCGCCGATGACAATGAATGGCAACAACTGCGACGCGAACATGGTCGGCCCTACGATCGCCATGCGCGCCTTGAGCGGAGCATAACCGATTTTGTGCTGGATGGCGTGACCGCATTCGTGCGCCGCCACGCCGAGCGCGGCGACCGAATCGCTGTTGGCGACACCCTGCGAGAGCACGAGTTTTTTCTTCGTCGGATCGTAGTGATCGCCAAGGAAACTCTCGTGGACCTCAATCGTGACGTCGTGGATGTCTGCTGCGTCGAGGATTTCCTTCGCTGCCCGCGCTCCCGTCACGCCGGCGCGGGACCGGACGCGGGAATACTTGTTGAAGGACGACGAGACGCGGACCTGCGCGATCACCGCGATGATCGAGACCACAATGATCAGCAGGAATGTGACCTGCGGTGTCAGCCAATAAAATGCGAGTGTTGTCATAGTTACTCTGTACTGTTCTTTGGATTTGCTCCGTTTGACCGCAATCTATGGGTCGGCGTTCAAATTTCAAGCTGATACGGAAAGTCCGAAAGCCGCCTGTTGCCTCGTTCCGTGATGGCGACCACGTCCTCGATCCGCACGCCGCCGATGCCGTGATAATAGAGGCCGGGTTCGACCGTGACAACATGCCCTGCTTTCAGCTTCTCGCTGACAACGCTGACCCGGGGCGCTTCGTGGATTTCCAACCCGAGGCCGTGCCCCGTCCCGTGGAAGAAGCCGCTCATCCGGCCGCGACGCTTGCCGGTGGGGAAACCGCGGTCCTTGAAGAACGCGAGGATGTTCTTGTGAACCTCTTGCCCATCCACCCCGTCTTTGAGTTCTCGAAACGCAATCTGCTGGCCTTCGTGGACCGTCGCGTACATCCGCTTCAACGCCTCGCTCGCCCGGCCACGGACGACCGTGCGCGTGATGTCGCCGAAGTAGCCGGTGCGTTCATCGCGCGGGAAAATATCGAGGATGATGGATTGATGCGCGCGCAACGGGCCGTGACCGCGCTCGTGCGGGTCGCAGCCCTGATTGCCGCCCGCAACAATGGTATTGGCCGCGTTGCCGCCCGCGCGTTTGCAGGCGATGTCCATCTCGGCGCGAACTGCCTCGCTGGTCAGCTTCGCGCCGTGACGATACAGAAAGCCGTCGCGGCCGATTTTGCTGCGGCGGATCGTGGCAATGCCGGCAGCGAGTCCGGCTTGGGCGATCCGCAACGCGGTGCGGAGTTTCGCGATTTCATCAGGCTGCTTGCATTCGCGCTCGGGAAAAAATCCGTTCTTTGGCAGCCGGATACGGATGCGCGCCTGTTGGAGTTTCACTGCGAGCGCATGCGGAAAATCCTGCGGCACCATCACCGCGCGGATGCGGAATTCCCGAAACACGGCGAGCAGAATATCGCGCAGTTTCGGAGTTTTGACGCCTTGTTGCTCCAGTCGTTTCCGGTACTGCATCAGCGACAGCACGCGATCCACTCGTGCCTCGCGTTTCGCGCGATCAATCTCCAGGTCGCTCATCACCGCGTAGCTGCGACCGCGATGGCGAAACCAGATGAACGGGTCGGGCACGAACATGCCGGTAGCGTAGAGCATGTTCGCGTCCTTCTCGCTGTCCGCGACGATCAGCAGCGTTTCGTCCTTCATGCGGGCGCGGATTGTGGCGGAAGGAACGAGGGAATCCAGTACAATCGGCAGCGGCGTGGGTTTGGATTTGACTGCGAACGTCTCGCATGGTGTATCAAGCATCGCTCATGACCAACCAACTCGAACGAATCCTACCCGGCCTGTTTCGTTGGGTGAGCCGGCTTCGCGGCCCTCAGCACCCCGTCAACTCCTACGTGGTCGTGACGAAACACGGCGCGATCCTGATTGATCCCGCCGCCGACCTGACGCCCGCCGTGCTCGACGGGCAACGCGTGACCGACATTCTCATCACGCACCTCCAAAAGGAAAACGCGGCGGGATGTTTGCATTTTCCCAATGCACGCGTCCATGTGCCAGCGGGCGACGAGTATCTTTGCCGGGGCATCGCTGCGTACGAGAAGCACATCACCAACTGGCCGCCGCCGTGGGAATGGGAGACGCGCGGCAACTTCAAGGGTCATCTCGCGGGCGCGCGCAACGAACGACCGGTGGCGAAACCACTGGCGCTGGCGAAGTCGCTCGCGCCCGGTACGCGTATCCTTGGATTTCGGGTGCTCGCCACGCCCGGGCACGGCAAGAATGCGGTCACGTTGCTCGCCACAATCGCGGGGAGGCGCGTCGCGTTCTGCGGCGATTTGATCTACGGCGACGGACGGCTTTGGAACTGGTTCGACTCCGACTGGGACTACGGTCTTCAGGGCGGCCCACGCACGTTGCGGAAGTCGGCGACGCGCCTGCTCCGAGCCGCGCCCGCTGTGTTGTGTCCGACTCACGGGCCGGTGATCCACAGTCCCCGTGTCGCGTTGGATCGTCTCCGCAGCCGGCTGAAGACCGTGCTCCAGCGTATCACGCGGGAACGATTCAACCCCCGGCCGTTCCGTGTGGAAGCGAAGCCCAGTCGCGTCGAAGGCTTTCGCGAATTGTCTCCCCACCTGCAGCAATGGACACAGGGCTCTGGCAATTGCGCGCTGCTGCTGTCGGACTCGGGCCACGGTTTGCTTGTGGATGACGGCTTGTGTCAGTGGATTCCATTGCGGGCGCGCGCCGCCCGGCACCGGCAGGTGATGACCGACGTGAAACGCGCGTTCGGGCTGCGACGCATCGAGATGGTGATCGTGACGCACTACCATGGCGACCACATCGAGAACATCCCCGAGATCGTCGCGACCGACCGCAGCGAAGTCGTCTGTCTGGACACGGTGGCCGAAGTGATCGAACATCCGGAGCGGTTCAATCTCGCCTCGGCTCTCCCCTGGTACGGCACCAGGTATGACACGGTGAAAGTGGATCGTCGCGTGAAGAGCGGCACGCGGATCCGTTGGCGCGAGTACGAACTGGAGATCCGGCAACTCGGCGGTCAGACCTGGTATAGCAGCGCAATCACGACGACCGTGGATGGTCGGCGCGTGGTGTTTTGCGGCGATTCATTCGGCGGGGATTCGGTGGAGCCACCGTTGAGCTACAACGACTGCGAGCCTGCCACGCGCGGGTGGTATTACGCCGCGCGGGTTCTGCTCGATCTCGCTCCCGACCTGGTCGTATGCGGCCACGGCGACGCGCTGCGCAATCCCGTGCCGCTGCTCCGGCGCAAGTGCGCTCTGTGGCGCAAGCGCATGGACCAATACCGCGCTCTTTCCGCCCGGACCAATCTGCGCGAGTTCTTCGATCCGGTGCTGCGGTTGGGCGGTTTGTAGTAGCGCGCTTCAGCGCGGCATTCAAACGGGTCGCGCTATCCAAGACGGGGCTTAAGCGCTCTACTACAAACCAACTCCCGGCGCTACCCTGCCGGCAAGCTGATGCGGAACTGCGTGCCCTGGCCGGGGCGGGAACGAACTTCGGTGCGCCCGCGATGGGTTTCCACGATCTTGCGGACAATTGCCAGGCCGATGCCCGTGCCGGATGGCTTCGATGTGAGGAACGGTTGAAAGAGTTGTTTCTGCCGCTCGGCGCTGATGCCCTCGCCGGTGTCGGCGATGGCGAAACTCACCGCGTCCTTCTCGCGGCTTGTGCTGATCGTCAACGCGCCGCCTTTGGGCATCGCGTGAGCAGCGTTGAGGATGAGGTTGAGGAGCACCTGTTCGATCTGAGTGCGGTCGCAAGAGACTTCCGGCAACGGCACGGCGAGTTTCTTTCGCAACTCGATCCCCTGCTGCTTCAACTTGTGACGCACCAGAAGCAGCACATCCTCGATGATGGCGTTGAGGTCGCACGGGTGAAATTCGGGCTCGCTCGTGCGCGCGAATCGCAGGATGCGCTCCACGATCTTGTCGAGTTGCTCCATCTTCCCGGTGATGACGGCGGCATCGCGCGCCCGGGCATCGGCGGCGTCGAACTGCAGATTCAGCGAGTGAAACAGCATCTTCATCACCGTGAGCGGGTTGCGGATTTCGTGCGCGATCTCGGCGGCGAGCAATCCGAGCGCGGATAGCTTTTCGTTCTGGCGGAGCTGCTCCTCGACGTCCACGACCTTTTCGTAGAGGCGCGCTTTCTCGATGGCGATGGCGGACAGATGCGCGAGCGCGGAGAGCAGGCGGATTTCCTCGTTGTCGAAGCGATGCTGTTCGGCGGTATAGACATTGAGAACGCCGGTGGCCTCACCGCGATAGAGCAATGGTACCGAGAGCAACGAAACGAGCCCTTCCGCGCGCGCGATCTCGGTGTGCCGATAGCGGTCGGATTCGAGCACGTTGAGCAGCGCCAGCGGGCTTTTGCGCCGGACAACCACGCCGACCTGGCTGTCCTCGACGCGCTGGTTGGGCCGGGTGACGTATCGTTTGCCGGCGCCGTGACAGGCTTTCAGCACCAGCTCCTCGCGGTCGGGCGTGAGCAGGAGCAGCGAACAAAGCTTTCCGCGAAGCAGTCTTGCGCCGTGCGCGGTGATGAGTTGCAACGTCTCCTCGAGGCTCTGCGCGGAAACAATCGTCTGGCCCACTTCCACGAGCGTCTCGAGTTGGCGGGTCTTGAGTCGGAGCGTTTCGAGCAGCCAGACGTTGTGCAGGACGCGCGCGGAGTGTTGCGCCAGCGCCACGAGCAACTCCTGATCGGCGGCGCCGAACGCGTTTGCGCGATCGCTGTCCACGTTGAGTACGCCCATGGTCTGTCCTTCAATCTCAAGCGGGACGGCAAGTTCGGAGCGAACACTCTTGCGTGCGGGCACGTACCGGGCATCAGCGGTGACATCGGGCACGCATAGTGGCTGTCCGCTTTGCGCGACCCAGCCGGTGACGCCTTGGCCGGGCTTGAGCTTGAGTTGGCGTGCTTTCTTGCTGAGACCGACCGCGGCTTCAATGTCGAGCAGACCGGTGTTCGGATTGATGAGGATCAACGAACCGCTGCCGGCTTTCGTAATGCGGACCGCCTCGGCGAGTACAAGTCGCAGGATTTTCTGCGGTGAACGGGCCGTGTGGATGGCGTTGCTGACGCGGGAGAGAACTTCGAGCCGCGTCAGCCGGTCGCGCAGGGAAGTTTGTGATTGGTGATTGGTGATTGGTAATTGGTAGCGGGGGACGGCATGGCTTGGCAAGCGTGACAAACAGCGAATCGCTCAGAACCACTTACCGATTACCTTCGTCCGCCCCGCCTCGGCTCGATGGTCTTGGGGCGATTGCGTCCGTGCAACAGCAGCGGGCAGCCTTCGAAGCCGAACTGTTTGCGCAAGGCGTCGGCGAGATACTTCTGGTACGGCGCGGTGAAGAGATCGGTTCGGTTGACGAAAAGAACGAAGCGGTGCGGCTGTTTCTGCTCGTGCACGGCGTAGAAGAACTTCATTCGGAGTCCGGTGCGGCTCGGCGGCGGACGCATCTCGATGGCATCATGTAACACGCGGTTCAATATCGGCGTGGCGATGTCCTGCTGCATCTGCGATTGCACAAAACGGATCATATCGAGCAGCTTCGGTAACGCGAAGCCGGTCTTCGCCGAAATGAAAATCACAGGCGCAAAGTCGAGGAAGAAAAGGATGTGTTTCAATCCCTCGATGAACTTCCGTTGCACCGGTTCGCCGATGAGATCCCACTTGTTGACGACGATGAGGCACCCCTTCTTCGCGTCGAGGATCTGGCCGCCGATCTTCTTGTCCTGCGCGGTCACGCCCATCTCGGCGTCGAGGATCAACAGCGCGAGATCGCAGCGTTCGATGCTCTGCTCGGCGCGTTTCACGCTGAAGAAATCCACCGAGTCGGGAATTTTTCGCGTGGGCCGGATGCCCGCAGTATCAATGAGGACATAATGACGCCGCACCCCGTCGGCTTCGGTCGAGAATGGAATGTCCACCGCGTCGCGCGTGGTGCCGGGGATTTCGCTGACGATGACGCGCTTCTCGTTGAGCAGTGCATTGATGAGGGAAGATTTGCCGACGTTGGGACGGCCGACGACGGCGATGCGAGTGGGAAAACGAGTGCCTGAGTGTTTGAGTGTCTGAGTGCGGGAGGGAAGCCGGGAGACTACTTCGTCCAGTAGTTCATTCACGCCGAGGCCCTGAATCGCGGAGACGGGGAATAGTTTCTCGAAGCCGAGTGTGCTGAATACGCCGGTGGCTTGTTCCTCCATGGTTCGGTTGTCGGTCTTGTTGACGGCCACCAGCACCGACTTGCCACTGGTGCGCAGCATGCGCGCGATTTCTTCATCGAGGGGGGTTACGCCGTCGCGAACGTCGCCGGTGAAGATGATCAGCGACGCGGCTTCAACCGCCACGTCCACTTGTTGCCGGGCTGCGGCGACGATCTTGTCGTGACTGCTCTCGCCACGCATCAATCCGATGCCGCCCGTGTCCACAAGCGTGAAGGTGCGCCCGCGCCATTCGACTTCGGCGCTGATGCGGTCCCGCGTGACGCCCGGCTGCGCGTGGACAATGGCGATGCGGCGTCCGACGATGCGGTTGAAGAGAGCGGACTTGCCGACGTTAGGCCGTCCGACGATGGCGACGAGGTTGGTGAGTGGTAATTGGTGAGTGGTAATTGGTTTCATCGCGCCAAAGACGTACCCTTCCATCCCCCCACTGATTACCACTTACCAATCCCCAATTACCAACTTAGAACGGCCTCGTGATCTTCGTCGGGCGCACGTGACCGCTGAAGGCGCGGATGCCATCGTAGGTGTACCAGATCACCGACGCGAGCGTGAAGAAGCCGGCGGCGTACAACGGATAGTGGAAGGATGGATACTCAATCTTCAGCAAAACCCAGCCGAGCGTGACCATCTGGAGGACGGTCGCAATTTTGCCGACTACGCGGGGCCGGGCGAGAAAGTTTCCGTGCATGAACTGAAGCAGGATCGAGCCGCCGAGGAGCAAGAGGTCCCGGCTGATGATCAGCACGGGAAACCAGAGCGGGATTTGCTCGAACGCCTCGCCGTTATCAATGCTCAACAATACCAGCGCCGACACGAGAAGCAGTTTGTCCGCGAGCGGGTCGAGCAGTGTGCCGAGCCGGGACTTCTGCGCGAACCGCCGCGCGACATAGCCGTCCACGCCATCGGTGATCGCTGCCGTCAGGAACAACGTGATGGCGACGTAGCGTTGCCATTCCTGAAGTTCGCGGACGTAGTAGATTGCGAACATCACGAATACCGGAATCAACAAGATGCGGACGATGGTGATCTTGTTGGCGAGCGTCAACCGCGACGTCGGGATGGCAAGCAACGGAGCTTGAGCCGCAGACGGAGTCGGAGTGGGATCCACTCTCGGCTCTCCGCTTTCGACCCTCGGCTTGGTCGGGTCAGACGCAGAGGTGCTGGATTGCATGATCGAGTCGCTTTAAGACGCGGTCCTTACCGAGCACCGCGAGCATGTGAAACAAGCTTGGGCCGACGCTCTTGCCCGAAACAGCGACCCTGCACGGATGGACAAGCGCGCCTGCTTTCGCGTTCAACTCTTGTGCCAGAGCCCGCAGCGCTTTGTCGAGAGAATCATGCTCCCAATTTGCCACGGCTGCAAATGCAGCCCTCAACTTCCCCAGCAAATCGGCCACATTGGGCTGCTTTAGCGTTTTCGTGACCGCCTCAGTGTCAAAGGGAAAATCGTCGCTCAACAGGTACCGTGTCCAGTTGGGCAGATCGTTGAATTGCTTGACCTTCTCCTTCACGATCGCCATTGCCTCGCGGAGTTGCTTCTCGTCCACCTGCGCGTTGAGCAGGCCTGCTTTCTGAAGGAAGGGCTTGCCCAGTTCAACAAACCGATCGAGGCTCATCGCGGTGATGTACTGGCCGTTCATCCAGTGACATTTCTCGTAATCGAACCGCGCGTTGTGCCGTTTGATCTGCGGCAGGTCGAAGGCCTGCACAATCTCCTCGATGGGCACGATCTCGCGGTTGTTCTTCGGCGACCAACCAAGCAGGCAGAGATAGTTGCGGACCGCCTCGGGCGCGAACCCTTCCTCCATGTATGCGTTAAGATGCGCGCCCTTGTCACGCTTGCTCATCTTGCTGCCGTCGTGGTTGAGGATGAGCGGAATGTGCGCGTACTTCGGCGGCTCGACTCCGAACGCAGCAAACAGCGCGAGATGTTTCGGGGTGTTCGAGAGATGGTCCTCGCCGCGGAGCACGTGGGTGATCTTCATCTCGAGATCGTCCACCACGTTGACGAAGTGAAACACCGGCGACCCATCCGAGCGAAAGATGATGAAATCAGGATCGAACATTTCCGACTCGCTAAGTGGCCGGGTCACGTTGCCAACGATCAGGTCCGGTATGGTGATCGGTTCGCGCGGCATCTTGAACTTGATCACGCCCTCCTTCTCGTAGGCGTGGCCTTTGTCCATCAGCTCCTTCACGCGCCGCTTGTAGATGTCCTTGCGCTGGGACTGGTAGTATGGCCCACATTCGCCGCCCTTGTCCGGCCCTTCGTCCCAATCCAGCCCCAGCCAGCGTAACCCGTCGAAGATGACCTTGACCGCCTCCTGCGTATTACGCGCCTCGTCCGTGTCCTCGATGCGCAAGACGAACTTCCCGCCCGTGTGCCGCGCATAGAGCCAGTTAAACAAAGCCGTGCGCGCCCCGCCAATGTGCAGGAACCCGGTCGGACTGGGCGCGAATCGGACACGAACGTTCATGGGGGCGGAAGGTAACAAGCGGGGTGGGAAGTGGCAAGCGGAAGCGCTACACGCATAGCGTAGTTGGATTCATCGATTTTCGGATGGATTGGAGCGTCCGACTCTGGGAATTTTAACTTTGGATAAATCGCGGCTTACTTTGCCTAGAGTACTTGCAGCAAACCAAGAGACGGGAATTTTGCCTGTCGCTCCAAGTGGTGTATGCAGGGTTGCTGTCGCTGGCTACCGCGGCCTTCGACGAACATGGCTTGGGTTTCGAAGCCTAATCATGCGACGGTACGGGCCATGGTTCACCACGCTGAAGAACAACGACCACGTGGCGATCATTGGCTCGGGTCGCATGTTCCGACTCGATTGGTGGAAGGGTGCGCAGGGTCAACACTTCGCCCGCGTGTGGGAAGCGTGGTCGGCCTGTTTCCACGCGCATCATCCCGCGCGCATTCTGTTCGCGCAGGACGTGCAGCCCGGCTCGCTCAAGCGGTTCAAAGCCGTGCTCGTGGTTGGTCAGACGATCGAGTTCGAGCCGAATGTACTGCAAGCATTGCCCGACGCGAAGGCGGCGGAGATTGAGATTCCCAAGGTCAAGGGAAAGATTGTGTACGACGTCATGGCGATGAAAGCGGTGCAAGCAGAGAATTTCCAATGTGACCTCCGTACTTTGCCGGCGCGGTTGTATGCGATTCTGCCGGGACCGATCAAGGAAGTGCGGCTCGACACGCCAAAGAAGGTGAACCCGGGTGAGACGTTTCGCTGGAAGGGCGAGCGTCGCACGGTACTGCTGGCGTTGTTGGACGCGCAACACTTTGTGGTGGTGGACAAGGGCAAGGCCCCCGCTCATCACGCCCTGACCGGGAAACCGGCATGGGAGTCGGCGTGGAACGATCCCGGCCCGATCCTTCGCGTCGCGTGCAGTCCCGATGGACGACTTTGCGCGAGTGCCACCGACACGAACGGCGAGCCGTGGTTGCCGTGGCATGACTGGACCGGCTGGTACAACGAACCGCACAACATCGAGTTGGACACCTATCGCACTCAGTTGCGCCTGACCGGACTCACCTTCTTCGAAGACCCGGCCCATCCCGAGTCGCGGCTGCGCGATGCCACGGTCGAGTACTGGAACGCCACGAAGCAACGGTGGGTGTTCCTCATGAACCTGCTCTCCGATGCGCCCGTACACACGCACCAGTTCCCGAAGCCGGTCGAGGCTGCCCGGTTTCGCATCGTTTTGCCCGTCCATTGGCCCGGCAACATCCGTCTCGCGGAGATCGTGATGCACGGCGAGGCGCTCGGCTCGTCGCATCCGGATGTCATTGCGGAACGTCCGCTCGCCGTTCTGTTCGACGAAGGCGACGATCTGACATTTGCGCTGGCCGGCTTCGACGGCTCCTGGCGCTTTCAGTTCGAAGGGCGCATGTCGGCGGACGCTGCTTTTGGGTGAACAAGGACGCCATCGTGGCTCCGCCCTACCAACCGCCCATGGGCCCCTCGGTCCCGAATTGGGACTTCGAGATCGCGGAGAATCCCAAGCCCGGCCAGTATCGTTGGCTGCAATTCGCGTGGAAGGCGTCGTCGCCGGAGACGAAAGTCATCCGGCTGCTGCTCGGCGATCAGTTGCCACACGCGCTGGCTGCGCCCGAGTTCCACGCCGGCCCCGCTTCGAGCCGGGGGACAGCACGTTGATCAAAGTCGCCGAGACGCCGCCGACGGAGTGGACGGTGGTGCGGTACGATCTGTGGGCGCACTTCAAATCGCCCGTCCGCATCCAGTCAATCAGCTTGGTCGCCGAAGGCGGCCCGGCGGTGTTCGATCAAATCGTGCTGGGCCGTACGGAAGCGGATCTACCGCCCGTGAAATGATCCTGAAACCCAATGCGATGAAGCCACTGCGATTCTGTCGCTGCGAGTGAGGAACGAGTACTTGATCGCCGAACCCATCGGTCACACATGGACCGACGAACTGATCTGGTTGCCGTGCCCCACGCAGCCGAGAGTCCGGGTAATGAACGGCGCTACCGGCGAGGTGTTGCTGTCGTAGATGAGTAGTTCGGAGGTCTGCGTCCGGGTGAATCTGCAGCCGAGTCAGCAATTGAAGCTGGTGCTCGAACCCGCCAAGCCGGGTTCTGATCCCGGTTCATTCAGCATCGCCCAGGAGCCATCTTCCTTCGTTATCGCCAACGGGCGGATCGGCGTGCGCGTCCCGGGCAAGGGTGCATTTGTGGCCGGCGAAGCCCCGGAACCCATCCTCGCGTTGCGGCGCGGCAACGAATGGGTGGGGCAGGGCACGTGGGGAAAGGCAATGCAAGCGGGGCGCGTCGAGACGACCCTGTTGGATCGCGGGCCGTTGTTCGCGCGGTGGAGCACCCGGTGCGTGCTTGGTGAGCGGGAATTGGCGAGCTACGAGTTGGTCTTCCATGACGGCGAGGATTTCGTACGGGTGCGCGATCGGTCGCGGACGGGCAAGGGCTTGGCGTTCCGGTTCCGGTTCGCCGGGGCGATCGAGTGGTTCACCTATGGCGGAGGTGAAGCGGTGAATGTATTGCGCCGCCCCCTGAGCGAGCGTCCAGACCAGAAGGGGCAGAATCGCAAGGATGAGTTCGTTCACATTGATTTTAGTAGCGGCCATTTCCAGATGTCGTACACGTGGGCGGGCTTCATTCTGCCCGGGCAGACTGCGCTGGGCGTGACGGAACTCAACGGCGGGCACTGGAAGATCCCGGGACGCAACCGCATCCGCGTCTGTCGGCAGGGTAACGACCTGGAATTCGTATTCCCCTCCCACGGTGGGAGCAAGGAGTGTGGTTGATTTGCGGCGATGCCGCGCGCTATGTGCCCACCGCGGGGCTCAGTCAGTTCTGTCATCTGCGCCGCAAGTACAGCGACATTCCGCCCGACAAGCTGCGACACTGGATAACGGATTGGCCGTTGCCGGAACGCAAGCGGCCACCGCTTTCTCCGAGCGGTACGGTGGAGAACTGGCGGGACAAACTGGGGGCCTGGCCCGAACTCCAAGCGGCGTACCGCGACCGCGAACTGCAAACGCGCCCGGCAATGCTCGTGCAGTATCTCGTCGCGGGCGATCCGGCCCGGCGCGACCAGTTGCTCAAGGAAACCAGTGATTTGCTCGACACACTCGTTGGTGAAGTCCTTCACCGTGACGCACCACAACTGTCGGGATGAAGGTGGGCTGTTGTTATACGCGCACGGCGCCCCGATCATCGGCGACCTCGGTTACTACGCGGACATCAATGGCAAACGGGAGGGCGCGGTGGAGACATGGAAGCACGCCTGCGTGACGTTTGGGGGTCGCACGATGTCGGGTTATCTCGGCACAGAGACCACGCTGCCTGCGGAACTCTGGCACAGCACACGCGAAGCAGATTTGCTCGTAGCGTACACACCAGTCGAACACATCATCCTCGAAGGTCGTCATACTTGGAGACGACGCCGGTGACGCGCATCGAGCATCGCCGGTTCATCCTGTTCGTGAAACCGCATTACTTCGTTATCTACGATCATATCCCACAAACCACATTACCGGCGACATGCTGGATGCACGCGCTCGCGGACACGATCGAGATCGCCGGTCAGCGGGCACGCTTGCGCGGCCGGTACGGCGTGGATCTCGACGTGCAGGTGCTCCAGCCCGTGCCGGCGACCATTCATGAGGGCACGTACTCCTGCCGTCGCCACATCCGCATTGACCAGCCGGGCGCGGGCGATTATCTGACGATTTTGACCCCACTGCCTTCGAGCGCAAGGCCACCCGTGACGACACGGCAGCGCCAAAATCTGATCCGCGTCATCGGATCGTGGGGTGAAGACGAGGGGTTGATCTCGCCAAGCCCCTGTTCAGTGGAACACCGAACACACCGCCTTCGTGGGACAGTCATCCTGTTCCGAAACGGCTCGTGCATTCCCCTTGCGGGCGTCGGCGATGATCGAGGTGACGCCAACGGACTTCACTTGCGATGAGACAAGTGCGAGCGCAAGAGGCATTCGCCCGGTTGCAGAACTGCTCGATCGGTGAAGGCGATCAGACCCGCAGTCGGTCGGAAGACACAATCCCTTGCGATTCAAGGGCGGGAACTGGCGCACTCGGCAGGACTTGAACCTGCAACCCTCAGCTCCGTAGGCTGATGCTCTATCCAATTGAGCTACGAGTGCGTCTCGAAAGGCAGGCGAATCTATTAGGCGATTGCCCTAAAATCAACTGGGGAAAAATGGATTATTTCGCTTCTCCTCACCCACGGTTGTCAGCGGGCCGTGGCCGCACATCAACACTGTGTCTTCGGCGAGCTTGAGAATCTTGTTCTTCACGTTCGAATGAAGTCGTTCGTACGAAACCATGGGGCCGCCCATCGAGCCGGCAAAGATCGCGTCGCCCACGACCGCGAGGGCCGGTAGCCCGCCGCCAAAGCCGGTCACGACAAACGTCAACCCGCCCGGGCTGTGACCGTCGGTTTCGAGCACGTTCAAACTGAGCGAACCACACTGCAAGGTGTCGCCCTCGCGGACGAACTTCGCGCCATCCACCGGCTCGGCCTTCGAGGCCATCACCGCCGGGTCGTACTTCTTCCGAATCTCCGGCAGCACGACGACGTGGTCGGGATGGATATGCGTCAGACAAAGCATCTTCACGGTCAGGTTGTTCCTTCGAATCACATCGTGGATCGGCTCCGCCTGCGTGCCTGTGTCGAACAGAACCGCCTCGCTGCTCTTCTTGTCCCACACCATGTAGGTGTGCACGAAGTAATCCTCAAACGGCGAAGTGATCTGGGCTGCGCCCCACCGCGCGAGATCCACCGGCGCCGGGCCATACCGGTCGTTCGCGATTGCTACGAGCCGGTCTCCTCCGAGACCGAGCGCGGTTGCCACCTTGCGAAGCGTCGCGTCGTCGGGCTTCCACTTCGAGGATTGAAGGTCTTTGATCTGTTGCTCGGTCAATCCGACCTTCCTGCCGAGATCGGACTCGGTCAGCTTCTGGCCACGACGGGCCTTGCCCACAATGTCACCATACAAGTCTTCGAGTTTAGCCATAGAGCGTGTCCTTCCTGATCGCGTCGGGAAGATTGCTCGAAACCCTCGCTGCGTTCAACCCATTTCCCGCGGGATTCGTGGTTGACCCGCGCCGCGCCGCCAGACTACGTTTAGAGGCTCGATTCATGAATTCGCTCCAGGTCTATGGCCGGTTGTGGCCTTTCTTGAGCCCGTATAAATACCGATTCTTCCTCGGATTCGGGCTGGGCTTGCTCTTTGCCGCGAGCGATGGAGCGATGCTGCTGTTGCTGAAAAACATGCTTGGGCACTTCTTCGCGCACTCGGAGCGCACGTACACGTTCTGGGAGGTTGCGCGCTACCTGATGATCATTCCCGCGTTCTTCCTGGTGCGCGGGGTGTGCGATTTTTTCAGCAAGTACTTCGTCTGCTGGGTCGGCATGCGCGCGGTGATGGACCTGCGGAACAAGCTCTTCGAACACATCCATTCGCTCTCGCTCGATTTTTTCAACCGCACCTCCGTCGGCGACCTGATCTCGCGCATCACCAATGACGCCGTGTTCGTCCAGAAAGCGGTCGCCGGGGCTGCGTCGGACCTGCTCAAGGAGCCGTTCGTCTTTCTCGCGCTGGTCATCGTCATGATGCGGCTGGATTGGCAGTTCACGCTCGCGATCATGGTGCTGTTCCCGGTTTGCATCGCGCCCGTCGCCATCTATGGGCACCGGGTCAAGAAGTCCACGAAAGGATCGCAGAAAAACCTGGGGGATCTCATGGCGCTGCTGAATGAGAGTTTCTCCGGGGTGCGCATCGTGAAGGCGTTTCGGATGGAACAGGCCGAGATCGCCCAGTTCCGCGAAAGCTCGAAACGGTTGTTTCGCCTCTTGCTCCGGGTGGTGATGTCGTCTGAAATTCTGACGCCGATCATCGAGATCGTCTCCGCCGTCGGACTCGTCGCCGCATTCCTGTACGCGTTCCACCTCGGGATGGATTGGGACAACTTTGCCGCCATCGGGTTCGGACTGTACCGGCTCTACAACCCGGTCAAGAAACTGAGCAAGGTCCACCTCGTTCTCCAGAGCGCCAGTGCCGCGACCGATCGAATCTTCCAGGTGCTCGCAACGCAACCGAGCGTCGTCGAGAAGCCGGACGCGGTCGTGTTGGCGCCCTTCAAGCGACAAATTGAGTTTGAGCACGTCAGCTTCCGTTATGATCACAGCGAGGTGCTCAACGACATTCATTTCACCGTGCCGGTGGGCAAACTCGTCGCCATCGTCGGCAGCAGCGGCGCGGGCAAGAGCACGCTCATCAATCTCATCCCACGCTTTTACGACGTGGTGGATGGCGCGATTCGTGTGGACGGGGTGGACATCCGCGATGTGACATTTGCCTCCTTGCGCGAGCAGATCTCGATGGTCACACAGGACGTCATCCTGTTCGACGACACCGTGGCCAACAACATCGCGGTCGGCAAACCCGGCGCCAAGCGAGACGAAATCATCGCCGCGGCCAAACGCGCCAACGCCCATGCGTTCATCGAACAGATGGAGCGGGGCTACGATTCCGAGATCGGCGAACGCGGCGTCCGCCTCTCGGGCGGACAACGCCAGCGGCTGGCCATCGCCCGCGCGATCCTCAAAGATGCCCCCATCCTCATCCTCGATGAGGCGACCTCCTCGCTCGACAGCGAGAGCGAACGCGCTGTTCAGGAGACGCTCGACGTGCTCATGGAGCACCGGACGTGTTTCGTCATTGCTCACCGACTCTCGACCGTGCAACACGCCGACGTGATCCTGGTGCTCGATCAGGGGCGCATTGCCGAATCGGGTCGGCACGACGAACTGCTCGCCCGCGGCGGTATCTACAAGAAACTCTACGACATGCAGTTCAGGGAATGAGCGGGCAACGGGGCGATGGAGTGATGGAGTAATGGAAACGCGCGACCGAGGCAACCCGCAGCATTCCGGCCCTCCCCGGCTCCATCACTTCACGTCTTCCGTCAAGCCGGCGATTCTTTCTTTTCTCGCTTACATCGTCACGCGATGCCTCGGGATGACATGGCGTTTTGAGCTCCAAGACGAAAGCGGCCGCATCCCCCGCGGCGCCGAAGATGTTTTCCTCTGGGCCATCTGGCACAACCGCATCGGCATCATGCCCATGGCTGAACGCAGATTATTCCACCGTCCGCACCTGGCCGCGCTTGTCAGCGCCAGCCGTGACGGCGAACTGCTCGCCCGCACCCTGGCACGGTTCGGTTTCCAGCCTGTGCGCGGCTCGACCTCGCGACGCGGCCCGCAGGCGCTGCTGGAGATGGTGCGTTACGTCGTCGAAGGTTTCGACGCCGTGATCACCCCCGATGGCCCGCGCGGTCCCATGGAAGTCGTTCAGCCCGGTATCATCCAGCTCGCCAAAGTGACGGAAGTGCCGATCACACCCGTCTCCTGCACCGTCCAACGCTGCATCCGACTGAAGAGCTGGGACCGATTTATCATCCCCTTGCCGTTTGCGAAGATCGTGGTTCGCGTCGGCAAACCCATCGCCGTCCCGCGTCAGGCCGATGACAGGAAGTTTGAAGCGATCCGTTTGCATCTACAGGAAGAATTGAAGCGGCTTGGGCCGATGCCGACCTGACTTGCATTTGCCGATGCGGCGCCGTAAACCTAGCCGCGATGGTCACACCCGCCGACAGCGATCCGTTCGACGAAAAGCCGTCCATTGATCTGACGAGCGACGACTATTTCATGGGCGAAGCACTGCGGCAGGCACGGAAGGCGTTCGAGATCGAGGAGGTGCCGATTGGGTGCGTCGTCGTTCGCGATGGCCACATCATCGCGCGCGCCTACAACCAGGTCGAAATGCTCAAAGACGCCACGGCGCACGCCGAAATGCTCGCCATCACTCAAGCCGAGGCTGCGGTCGGCGATTGGCGATTGAACGAGTGCACCTTGTACGTGACGAAAGAGCCCTGCCCGATGTGTGCCGGCGCGATCGTTCACGCGCGGTTGGGCCGGGTGGTATATGGCGTGCGCGACGAGAAGGGAGGAGGCGCGGGTTCGTTGTTCAACATCGTCCAGCACGAATCCTTGAACCATCGCGCGCAGGTACTCGGCGGCGTGCGCGGCGCGGAGTGTCTGACCCTGCTCCAGGATTTTTTCAGGCTCCAGCGCGCGAAGACGGAGAATCGCGGCTAGCGAATCCGGGGTTGCGTCGCCACCCTCCATCCACTATCTTCCCTCCTCCAATTCGGACGGAAGGGTGTCTGAGTGGTTGAAAGAGCTGGTCTCGAAAACCAGTAGCGGGGCAACTCGCTCGTGGGTTCGAATCCCACCCCTTCCGCCAGCTTGATGTGACTGATGCCGCAGCAACGGAGCATTCTCCGATGCCAACCTGGGTGCTTCAAACTGCAAAGTTCGCACGCCGTTCAACACGGGCGGCCAATTGCTTCTGGTGGGACTGAAGGATGTTCGGGGCTCACCGTCATTTCCCGCTACGAATGCTGTGGATGATCCCGAGCGTGCGGCGCACATTTTCGGCGATGCCGGCGTAATCCTTTGCCTTGAGCAACTCCTTGGTGATGAGGTTGGACCCCATGCCTACGCACGCCACCCCGGCTTTGAACCACGCCCGCAAGGATTCTTCGGTCGATTCCACTCCGCCGGTAGGCATGATCTTCACCCAGGGACACGGACCCAAGACTGCCTTCACAAACGGCGGGCCGCCCACCTCGCCTCCGGGGAAGATTTTGACAATTTCGGAGCCAAGTTCCTCGGCTTCGGAAATCTCCGACAAACTGCCGCAACCGGGCGAATAGGGAATCTTGCGGCGGTTGCACGCTTTGGCGACTTCGGCATTGAGCACGGGACCCACCACGAAATTGGCGCCGCAATTGACGTACAACATCGCCGTATAAGCATCCACGATCGATCCCACCCCGAGGATCATCTGGGGATGCTCCTTGCCACAATGTCGTTCGAGCTCGGTGAACACTTCCCACGCATGGTCGCCTCGGTTGGTGAACTCCAACAGCGGGCATCCCCCTTGGGCACAGGCGCCCGCGACCTTCTTGGCGACTTCAACCTCCGGGCTGTAGAACACGGGCACCAGTCCGGTCTTCACCATCGTCGTCAACACATGCAGTCGTTCATGCCGAGCCATCGTCTTGCCCTCCATCAATCATTCGTTAGGGACGTTCCGCAATGCAGCGCATCCGATTCACTTGCTGACGCAGACTTATCCCAAATGGGGCCGGGTTCACAATCCTTTTTGCGCAGGACGAATGACTTGAACCATGAAAGTATTCGTTTCCATGGCATGGGCGCTCCCTCCTCGGTATAAGGCTACCCGAGAAACCCCAATGACGACGGATTCTCTGACTCAACGGCGGGAGTGCAACCGGACAATCTCGGATTCCGCAATCGCTTCGCCGTAAAGACGGACATCGGCGATCGCCCCATCAAAGGAACTCTGAGGCCCAGAGCCGATGGTCCACGGCCGGGGATTGGACAACTGAAAACTGTGGCCCGCCGGCGCAGGGGACGAGCCCGACAGCCGGCCGTTCACGTACAGTCGCAGTTGTTTGCCGTGGCGCACCGCGACAAGGTGGGTCCAATCGCCGCCGATGTCGTGTTCGTGACTGACCATCTGGCCGGCTTGTGCGGCGTACACCCGGCCGAGTGTTCCATCGGGATCCACGTCACAGGCTCGGCCCCGGCAAGAGCCAGTGCCGGCAAAGAGGCGGCCCTGGTGCGCGGCGAAACAAGTCACCCGGTTCCAACTGGCCGTGACCTGTTCGCTGAAGTCCGGGCGACTGGCCAGACTTCCCAATAACGTCCAATGTCCGTCCGCCTCGTACCGGTACACCTGCGCTTTGGGGATCACCCCCGCGTAGAGTTTGCCGTTGTGAACGACCAGGTCCATCACCTCGTTGATTTCGGTGAGGACGCCCTGTTCGTTGACCTGGCCCGGCCCCGAAGGAATGCCGAGGCGACCCGTGTTCGCCCAACGCGCGCCGCCTTCGTAGCGCAGCACGTAACCCTGGGGCCACGTGCCGGCGTGGAGCTTGCCGCCGGCCACTTGCATGGAATGTATCTGGGTGATCCCGTGCGGTTGGTCGCCGATCTTCGACCACTTCTGCCCTCCTTCGTAGCGAAAGAACTTCTTGTGCGTGGCCGCGTACAGCGTCCCGCCCATCGGTTGCAGGCACTCCAGATTGTCGTCGTCGGGCATACCGCAATCAATCCAACGCGCGCCGGCCAGCTTGAAACAGCGGCCGTGCCCGATCCGATCCAGGCCGACGTAGAGTTCGCCCTGAAAACTGGCCATGGTGAACATGCGCGAGCCGTCGCCCACCTGCCCGAGGTCGCGCCACGTCGTGCCGCCTTCATAGACAAACGCCCGCGTCGCCGCCGCGCGCGGCAGGCCGGCGTCCCCCACCTGGGCGCGAACCCAATCCCAGATGCCGGTGCCGGCGTAGAGATTTCCGTCGTGGACGAGCAGCGACATCACGGCCAGATGATTCGGGTCGTTGCCCAGTCGTCCGCAATCCACCCAGTCGGTGCCGCCCGCCCACCGGAACACGTGCGCCGCGTCCTGCGGGTTCGCCGCATCGGCGATCCCGGCGTACAGCGCGCCGTTGAAAACCACCAGGGTGCTGACCAGGGAAGTGGACGGCCACGGTTTCCCGCAATCCTCCCAGCCGGCGAAATAACCGTCGTCAATGCCAAAGTGCACATGACGTGTGTCCGACATGGCGCAATAGCCGGGCGAACTGCCCGCGATTGACAGATTCACGCCGCAGCGCGTGACGGGATCGAACTTGCTGAACAGATCGCCAAACACCCCGCGCATGGGCGTGCGACACCGGACCCAGAGTGCAACCGAGAAATCCCGGTTGCCCAGCCGCAGTTCGGGAGCGTCGGGAATCTCGAGGCTGCTGTCGCGCCCGTTGAACACCGCGGCGCCGTGGGATGAGCCGTCCGCCCCTTCGCCGAAGGTCAACTGGCGCGCGTCCCCGTGGTGACGGCCCAGACGATCGCGAGCGTCGCCGCGCAACGGCCAGTGAGCAACCAACGAAGGGTCATTCATGGAGGACCGAGGATAATGAGCCGGTCAGCGGAGTCGAGTGCGATCAGACGAGTTCATGGCGGCACCGACTCGGAAGCAACCCGGTGAGGTCTCTGTTCGCCGATCGAAATGAAATCCCTTTCCTCTGCCGCCGCACACATGGATCATGAGTGTGATACATTCTGTGCGGTCCGTGAAGGCATGAGAACTCGCCGAGGCGGCCAGTTGTGAATCGGGAACCGAAAGAATGAAACCTTCTCCGATTGGTCTGGCGATCATGGCTGCAGGAATGTTCGTGATCGGAATCGCGCTGGTTGTAGTCGGGTTCGTCAGGCTTGGGGGGTGGCTGTTCGGCGTGCCGGTCGGCGCAGCCATGATTTACGCAGGATTCAAGACGGCGATGAAGGCGTGAGGTTTCTTGACGCTTTCTCATGGTCGCTTATGTTTGTATCAACGACCTCACCAGGAGGATGAATCATGAGCCGGATTGTCGTGACGCTGGAAGAACAGGATCTTGTGGAACTGCAGGGCATTCTCATGGATCGGGACAGGGCTGCGGCGCTGTTGTTTCTCGAGTCTCGGATTGCATCCAGGCTTCCCCAGAAGCGAACCGCAGGATGCGATTCCACCCGCCTGAATCCCTATCTGCTCAAGAAGGGCGGCACGAGCGATCGAGAGTGAGGGAATCAACGGTTCGGTCGTTCCATGCATCCGACTTGCCACGAGTGCCGTTGCCTATTCCAACCACGAACCCCGGTGCCCTTCCCGCTACTTCTTCACTTCGGGCGGTGGCAGCGCCGGATCTCTCTTGAGATGGACCCGCGCGTGATGGAAGTTATCGAGATAGGTCAGCCGGCTCTTGAACAGCGTTATGTGCATCGGTGTGCGCTGGCCTTTGGCCTCCATTGACGCGGTCGTGACCTGGAACTCGAGCAGGCAGAGGTCCTTGGCAGGGTTGATCGCCAGCAGTGAGAACGGGACCAAGGCGTCCAATGGCCAGCCATTCTCGGTTGGTTTGCTGCGCACTTGAATCTCGGGCGCGAGTACCTGGTTGCCCGCTTCGTTGCGGTATGCCTTGGCCGGGGCATCGCCGACGGCTGGCACCAGCAACAGCTGCCCGATCTTTGTGCTCTTCGGCATGCTGGCGAGATAAGGAATCATCTCGTACGCGAGTCGCATCTCGGACCAGAGCCGGTCGTGGCTCCAGACGGACATGACCCGTGCGTAGTCGGACTCGGCCCTGTTCACGGCGCAATCAATGCCATCGTTGTTGAAAGTGTAGGAGCGGGCGACCCGGAGGTGAGTGCCGCGCACCTCGACGGCGACGGCCGCGCCGGTCGGCTCGCGGCAATACAAGTACGAGTAGAGAGTCTGGTAGCGGCCGATCACCTGCGCGAGGCGCGGGTCGTTCTTGGCGTCCTGCAGGATGCCCGGCAGCACCCACGTGCCCCCCGGCCCACTTGTCCATGATGTACGAGCCGTAATGCATGTCGTGGGCGAAGTGTTCCTGCGCGTCCCCCGAGCGGGAAAGGCCGGTGCCGGGTCTCCAGCCCTCGGTGGTCCAACGCTGCCAGAAGGTTTCGAATCGCTCCTTCTGCGTGGCGTCGCCGGTGGCGTGGTGGGAGTACCACAGCGCCACGTTGATCTGGGCGAATGCGTTGCCGTTGACCTTCTCGATGTGCGTGGCAAAACTCAGCCGGTCGCCAGCCATGATCAAACCTTCCTTGATGATGTCCTTCACCTCCTGCGGCACGTCATCCCGGCGCCTGAGGATCCAGCCAGGCCTGAAAACATGGCAGCCGTAGTATCCCATGGCACAGGCCCAGTTGCTCCAGGCCGCCGAACCGCGGCCGTCGCCGGTTTCAAGGAGGCGGAAGCCATTGAACTCGGCCTCCAACTCCGTGCGAAGTGCCTTCGGCTTGCCGTCGGCGTTGAGCGGGTTCTTCTTCAGCCACTCGTGGCAGCGCGCCTGGAAGGGGTGCCAGAAAACTTCGTGGTCCACGACCAGCGTGCCGCCCTGGATCGCGTTGGCCGTCGCCTCATCGAAAGCAAAGATTGCGCTGCTCCCCATTCCCACGTAGTCGGCGAACGCGCCCGTCTTGGGTTGCTGGAGCGTGACTTTGATCAGGTAATCATTGGGCCCGCTGGAGACTTCGAGCGTCAGCAGCTTGCCGTCGTATGTCCCGGGAGTGGCAAAGGCCTGCGAAAGGGGCTTCCAGTGGTTGACCTCATTCGAGTTGAAGCCGCCGGTGGCCCCGCCATCGAACAGCACCGCGCCATCGGGGCCGGTGAGCTTGAAATGCCGGGTGCGCGGCTCGTCGGGCTCGGCCACGGCGAAGAAAAATCCGACGCTCCCTTTGGGCACGTAAATGTATGTCTTCTTCAGCATGTCTCCGTGGCCCTGCAAGAACGTGGGATGGCCGGCCACGCCGTACTTGAGTTCAGGGCTGAGGCGCAGCGTCAGGTAGTGTCACGTGGTGATCGGGCGTCCCGGTCAGTACGATGCGATAGACGCCCTTCTTGCCGCCCTTGATCGGACGATCGAACTTGCGGGCAAGCAGCGTCGCGAGCCGGGAGGGCTCGGACCACGCGCTCCAGCGGAACGACGGCGTCGTGCCCTTGGGCTAATGATTGAGGAAGGACTGCAGTTCGTGATCCTACCCGCCGATGCGGCCTGGCAGGTTGGCCACGGCGCAACCGTCGTCTGGAATGATCTCGCGCACGACCGGCTTCCCGTCCGGGTGATACACCTTGAACAGTCCGAATCAAGCTCCGTTCAGGAGCGGCATGGACTTCAAAACGCGCATGCCGCCCCTAACGGGGCTTGGTCAGACTAGCAGGATCGGGTTCTACAGACAGGCCGCTCCTACGGAGCTTCCATCGCGACCCACTGAAAACAACGAGCAGCCCATTCTTCTCCTGTCCTTTCGATTGCCTCGTCAAAAACCCATCGCGAAGCTGGCGGCGCTCTAACCGACGGCATAACCCGCGCGTCGCAAGCCGAGCACGCAGGCGGCGGCGACTTCGCGTGGACGCTCGTGCGGCAGATAATGGCCCGCGCCCTCGATCCAGACCCACTCGATGCGCGGATTCGACGGCACAGCAAGACCGGCGTCGGTGCCCGCGTGGCGACCCATGCTTCCATAGACCTCGATGATTGGGATCGTGGCATCGCGGAGGATGGCGGAGCCGTCGAACCGCACCACTGACTTGCGCAGTTCATCGAAATCCGCAGCCTCAACACGCGCCTTTCCCCGACTGATCTTATCCTCGATTCTCGCGACGGCGGCAGTGTCGAGGCTGCCATACATGCGCGGCTCGCGAAACGCGGCACCGGCCCGCGAATTCGTCCAGCCCTCCAGTAGGACGAGCCCCGCCACCCGATCCGAGCGACCCGCCATCTCGATGCCCACGATCCCGCCCAGGCTATGCCCCGCAACCACCGCGCGTTCGAGCGACAGATGTTCGATCAGGGCGAGGATATCCTCCGCCAGATCGGCCAACGAGAACGCGCCGGGCGGCGCGTCGCTCGCGCCATGGCACCGAAACTCCGCCGAGATTGTCCGCACGCCGGGTGGCAGGTGTTTCCTCACGCCGTCCCAGTCCTCGTCGTCGCACCATGTCCCCGGCAGGAGCACCAGCGGCGCCCCCGTCCCACCGGAATCAACGACGTGCATCCGCCCCCATGGACGCGTCAGGAAGGGAGGATACAAAGTGGCGTTTATTGACATTGGATCTCGCGCTACTTCACAGGCAATAAGCGCGTTTGGCGAGCCGAATCCAGGCCCACGCTGCGCACCTCACCCCGGCCACCGCCGTTGCGGAAAGCGCCAGCGACGCAGATGCAGATCCAAATCAACAAGGTTAAGCTGATGATCTTCTTGTGCGTCTTCATGCCTGCCTAAATCTATGCGGAATTTCTGCCGCCTATCGCGGTGTCCCCAATGTGGGCTTGTCTGCGCGGGGCGCATGGTTTGTCAGGGGTTGCGTGGTGAGTATGGCCATAACGCCGCAGGAAGTAAAAGCGAGAACAAAGACGGAACCGCAATCGCAGCAAGAGGCAAATTTGCATGCGCACGTGCTGAACCGTCCCGTGGTGAGCGGTAAGAATGAATGAAGCGAGGAAGGTCGCCCGGCGGAGACGGCGGCCACTACAACAGGAGCCAATACGGTGGCAGTAACGAGATGCGCCCCACGACCCGCGAAGATGACCGGATTGTAATGATTATGTTATTGCCTTGTCGTTCCGCAGGGGGTAGGTGGGTTCCAAGAAAAGCGCATTCCCTGCTGGTGCGAGTTGCGCCCGAAGCCAACACAAAAGAACCCACAATGAATCCTTTCCTCGCGTTCACACTCGCATGGTCAGAGCACTCGCAGCGATTTCTGGGGTTCGACTGGAGCGTGTTCATGCTGATTCGTCGCAAAGAACGGCAGCAGGCCATCGAGACTCGGCGCGTCCACTCAGACAGCCTGCCCGTCGCCGCGATGAGTGATGCGCGGGGTTGACGAGGAAACGTCGTTGGCCACACAGGCACCGAATTCGCAACATGGTGGGATCGAGCCGACCCTCCGCGGCGAGCACACCTCCCGGCTCCGCGATTATCTCTTCCTGGGCGTGTTGAGCGTGATCGTATTCCTTCCCGCCCTCGGGCAGGAACGTCAATGGGCCAACCGCGAGCTGCGGCACGCCGAGATCATCCGCGAGATGGCGTTCAGCGGCGATTACCTCGTGCCGACGTTGCTGGGGGAGGTGTATTACGAGAAACCGGCAGTGATGCACGCGGTCGCGGCGTGGCTCACACGACGCGTCGGCGAATCGAGCATGTGGATTGCCCGTCTGCCCTCGGCGGTCGCCGCAATGGTCACGGTGCTGGCCACCTATAGGCTGGGCCGGCTTTTCTTTGAGCGAAGAACGGCGTTGTGGAGTGGCTGTGTCCTGCTCGGCTTACCGGGTTTCGGTTGGATGGCGCGTGAGGCGCGACCGGACATGATACTTTGCATGGCGATCGTGCTCGCCTGCCTGGCATTCGGGCTCGGCATGAGAGAATCGACTCGCTCGCGTCGCACGCTGTGGTTCGGCGCGGCGGGATTGGCGGCGGGATTGGGAGCCATTACCAAGGGACCATTCGGGCTGATGTTTCCGCTCCTGTTTGTTGGCCTGGCGCCGTTCTCCGGCGTGCGCTGGACGCGCCCGCGCTGGGGTTGGCTGGCGTTTTTCGTATGCTTCGTCGCTGCGGTTTCGGTCTGGGCAGTGCCGGCATATCTGCGCGACGGTGGCCACTACCTCCATCACGTCATCACCCAACCCGACCTCGACCCGTCGGAAGGCGGCAGCGATTCGCTCCATTTGTACCTGGTCTGGTTGCTGGTGTTGAACCTGCCCTTGACCCTGCTGCTCCCTGTTGCGATCCACGACCTTCGCCACCGCGGTTACTCCGCGCCCCTGGCAATGGTGGGCTCCATCCTCGCCATCGTGATGATGATCCCGAAGAAAAGACGCCACTATCTCCTGCCGGCTTATCCCTTTCTCGCGCTCTCGCTCGGCTCGACCATCACACATCATCTGCTCATCAACCCGTGGGTGCGACGGATGGCGTGGACGTTGGTGCCGCTCGGCATGATGATCACCCCGGCTTACTTCGCGGTCGTGCTTCCCTTGACGAAATCGGAGGAGCCAATGAAGCGTCTTGTCTCCGAGGTGACGCCTCGGATCGATGCTTCCGCGGACGTGTACGTTTGGAAACCGCTTGCCGAACCGCTCGCATGGGTGAGCCGACGCCACGAGCATGTTCGCATCCTCGGCGATGACGACGCGTTGTACACCCGTGACCGTCATGATCGAACCGACAAACACTCTCGTCAGGGACAGCGCAGCCAACGCATGCTGGCCGACATCCGCGCTGCGCGACCGGGATCGTACCTCCTGCTGCCTGCCGAGCGATTCGCGATGGTCAGGGAAGACATGCGGGCGATTGCTCACGAAGAGGTGGCGTCATTCTCCCTCGAACAACAATCCATCCTGTTGATCCGTCTGCACTAACCCGGATATTTCACACGGTGTCGATCGCTTGGATCATCCGATTTCATTCACACCCCACTGTAACGAAGTCTTTGACCTCAAACCGACGAGATCGTTCGTTCCGACTCGTCCTCCTCGTCGTCGTCGAAATCCCGAACATCGAGTATGAGGATGATGAGGACGAGGACGAATGCCCGCCCCCCGCTCATGCGGGCAAGGCCCTGGTTTTTGTTGCACTCGAAAACTCGGCTCATTTGTAAACATCTCGGGTGTAAAGCAAAGTCAGTGGGGTGATTTGCGTCTGGAACGGAGACCGAACCGCTTCAGCGGTTTTCGTCGCCGTGGAAAAACCGCTGAAGCGGTTCGTGTGATGTTGCGTCTGCCTTTCACCCCACTGAAGTGGGGTGTGAATGAGAATGCCGAGGCAGCATGCGACTCCGCGTGTGAAATATCCGGGCTAACCCGAGTTCGTCAACCGACACGGGAAATCTCGGAATTTTCGCCTTGCG
>CAZOTB010000073.1:0-31320 GCA_964582645.1 uncultured Verrucomicrobiota bacterium
TTGGTGATGAAGCGGTGGTTCATCTCGATTGACTGAGTTCGATTACCAACTACCAATTACCAGTTACCAATTACCAATCACCGCTCACTTTCATCGCCGCCGCCGCAACCATACCACCGCCGATAATGCCATCAAGCTGATGGTCGTCGGCTCGGGCACGACCACCTCGAGCAGCGGCCGGTTGGCTGGGGTCGCTGTTTCGCTGGAATCGTAAAACACGAGGTAGAACTGATCGGAATCGGGCTGGAGAATGGCGAAGCCGGGATAGGTCGCGGGGTTGGCGAGCCAGGAGTTCACCACCGTGGGGTTAAGATTATAGGTCACGAACTCGCCTGCTGCGGGTGTCGTGGCGAACGTTTTCGTTCCGATCAACGTCCCGAAAATCCCAGCGCCCCAGTTGTCGGTGTCGCCCCCGCCGGTGAGCTTCCACGGAATGCCCGTCGTCTGGACATCCGCCTTGGCGGTGGCTTCCGTCCAGTTCGTGTTGCCGGCAGGCAAAGCGTACACATAGTGCGTTCCGCCCGGGTTGACGAAAGAGCCACTGGTGTCTGCGAAGTTGACATGGAGCGTCAGTGTTGCCCGCTCCACCGGTTGCCCGTACGCCGCCGCCTCGGTGAGGTCGAAACGGAAATCGCTCATGTGGTAGCCGGCGGGGAATCGGCGAATGGTCAGGACGGTGTCATCGGCGCCGAGCGTCCCGCCGAACGTCCGCGCATCCTGTACGTTGTACCCGGTGGCGCTGCTGTTGGTGCCGTTCCAGACGCCCTCCTGGAAGCGAAGGATAATCGCCTGAGCGGTGTTGCTGGCGAGAGCGGACACGCACACGGCGGCCACGAGGAACCTGCGAATAATCTGTTTCCTGTTCATAAACGATACTCCTTACTGATTGTTCGGTGAGCGCGACAGCGTGGGAGCGATGTACATCGTCTCGCACGGCTCGCCGCGAAATTGTTTCTGGACCGATTCGATCAACGCCCGCACCAGCGCCGTCTCGTCCGTCACGCACCACGTGACCGGCAACGGGCAGAAGAAATCCACGTGCTTGTTCTTGCTCAAAACCACTCGCAACTGATCGGGCACGCGCACCTGACGCTCCAACATCGCCTTCACCACGCCCTGGCTCATCGTGTCCACGTCCACAATCAAGCCCTCAGGACGTTCCGGCAGATTCCAGAGCGCATGGAACTGCTCGTAGCCAAACTGCTCCTGACCGCTCAAGCCAAGCACGTTGTCCGGGCGCGGAGAACGAATCCACGCTTTCTCGACGCGCAACCCGCAGTCGGCAATCGCCTCGTGCAGTCGCTGGTGGTAGCCGACGTATTCGTGGACGTCGCCCGATTCATCCACTGCATCCTGAGGCGCGGAAGTGATCAGCCCGACCGAGCGGCAGCCCTGACCGGCCAGGGCATTGACACACAGTTCCGCCATGCGGGGAAGATCGAGGTGAACCGTGTTCGGTCGTTGAGCGGAAGAAAGGAACGCAGAAGGAACCGGCAACTTGGAGACCCAGTTGAGTTGCGGCCACCCCGTGACCGGCATGATGACCGCATGAATCCGACGCTGCTGGGCCGCACGCACCAACGCATCCCACGGCTGCTGCTTCTCCTGTTCGGGCCGCGGGTCCATCCACACATCCGGCTCCATTCCTTGGGCGAGGAGCTCCTTCCGCAACTCCGTCAGCATGGCGAGTTGGAAGGGCGACCCGCCATCGCCGGTCAGGTCACCGACTTCATACACGCACACTTTCGTCAACCGCTCCTCGCGTTGGCGGATGAATGTGCCGCTGCCGGGATGGCGCTCGAGCAACCCTTCCTTCACGAGCGGCGTCAGCGCCCGATGAACCGTCATCGCGTCGGTGTTCCAATGGCGCGCGAGTTCCTGACTCGCCGGCAAGCGCGTTCCCGGCTTCAACTGACCGCTCCGAATCATCGCACGAACGGAATCGGTCAATTGCCGCCGAATCGGGACCGGCTCTTGAAGCGCGATCGGCGGCAGTTCAGTAATAACGCTCATTACAAGTTTCTTATAATAGTTATATCAATTAAAATGCAAGAAGAATCTGAAGGCAATGTTTTTGGTCGCGCAAGTGGAAACTTTACCGTCGGTACCGTGTTTGCCGCGCAGGAACGCATTCTGGCGTCGCTACGACCGGGCATGCCGGGGGTTCGTGGTGCGCCCGTAAGGACGTTTTGGAATGTGGCGGTGCGGAGAGAAGCCCCGACTCCCGGCTCGGTACGGAGGCCTCAGGCGCTCTTCAAAGCCGTGATGATCCCCTCGTCGTACTTGGCTACGACTTTATGGCCGGGGGGGACGACGAGAAATGCCTTGTCATCCCATTGGCCGTCCACGAGGCGCTGGATCATCGTCATGTCGCCCTTGACCTTCTCGAATTTCCACCCGCGCGCCTTGGCGTCCTCGATGGTCTTCTTCTCCCAGCTGTCGTTCGGCTCGATGCCCATCTCGATGAAGGTGAACTGGCCATAGTTCTTGGAGTGAGTGCAGAGTTCCTCGAATAGATACTTCGCGTTGTCCTCGCCGTACTTCTCGACGAGCTCTTTGTAGGTGCTGTCCATGCCGGTCTGTCGCTGAATGGAAAGCTGCTTCAACTCGCCTTCCGCGGTGCCGCGATCAATCCAACCCGTCGTCTTGAAGTACACGCCGGGATGATGGTTGAAATACTCGATGTACTTCTCCTTGCTGCCGAGAAAAAGCGTGATGCAGTCGTGCGCACGCGGGACGACGACCGGGATCGTGCGCGCGGTCAGGCCGGAGAGACCGTTGTTGCAGAGGCCGTAGCCGAAAAGGATTGCCTCGTATTTCGATTCGTCCACCTCGTCGAGCGCTGCCTGGACACGCTGGAGCATCCCCACGCACCCGATGTCGTGCAGACCCTTCGGCAGGAACGAGACGTCCACCTGGTTCGGCGAGCGCGCGATGGCCGTGCACATTTCGCGGTAAAACACTTCGCAACTGATCAGCCGTAAACGCATGGTCATAAATCTGAAATCCGATATCCGAAATCCGAAACAAATTCAAAATTCAAATCCAGCAATAAAGCAAACAAGACCCGGCCTGCGCACACCCTTCGGATGTTTTGAATTTGCTTCATTCGAATTGGTTTCGGATTTCGGATTTTCTTTCCTAATGGTTCTTCCCCGCCGCCGCATCCACTGCCTTGCGGATTTGTTCGCCCAACTCGCGGGCATTCGCCAGGAGCGCCGCGTCGTCCTCGAATGTGTGTACGCCCACCGACGCCACAGTGGCCTCGGGACCGTGAAGCATCTTGACGCCGCTCATTGGACAATCGTCGCCGTGACCGCATTTGATACACGGGACGTTGCCGAGCACGACCAGCGTGCCGAGGTTGACCATGCCTTCCTCCATCATCCAGAACGCGATCTGCGACGTGGCCGTCTGGGCGGCGGGCGGCAGGCCGGGGACGCCCGGTGCGCAGGCGGTGGTGATGACCGACGCCCCGATCTTGCCGCGGTTGAGGCCGGTCTGGTGACGCAGACAGTACATCCGTTCCATGAACATCTTGGTCCGCGCGTCAAGGCTGCTGTACGGAGTGAACCCACCAAGCACGAACGCTTTGGCGGCGCGGAATTTCTTGGCGAGCATCTGCGCGTCGTCTTTGACGACGCACTCGTTGGTGTTGACGCAGCCCAGACACGCCCGGCACGGCTCGAAGCGCAGGTCACTGAGCTTGATGAACTCGGACTCAAGCCCGGCGCGTCTGAGAATCTCATGCACGGCGCGGTCGGTGTTGCTGTTCTTGATGGGGCTGCCACTGATCCCAAGCACTGTTGCGCTCATGAATACCTCCCGAATTTCTCCACCAACTCCCGCATCAGCACGAACCGATGTTCACACGCGCCCGGCGGCACCTGATCGCCGGCGTTGGCGATCAAACGCGGACTGCGTTGCTTCAATTCCAACCAGTCCATCACGACCTTCTCGAACACCTCGTCCGAGACGTCGGGCGTCCATACGTTGGGAGGAACGCCGCCCGAGAGGATCAGGTTTGGCCCCGCTTCGTCACGACATTGCTGCGGCGTGATGTCACCCATCGGCGCCGGTGTCGTCGCATCAATGCAGTCCATCCCGATCTCGGCGAACTCCCGGAGCAGTCCGCGCAAGCGACCATCCACGTGGACGGCGACATGCTTGCCGGCTTTGTGGAGCCGCTTCACGGCCTCGGCGTAATACGAGCGCGACCATTCGCGGAAGAAACGCGGCGATTGAATGTCGCTGGAAAAATTGTCGCCGAGGAGCACGACCTCGGCGGGACTTTGAGCGAGCAGGTCAATGCAGCGGAGGTTGGCCGCGTTGATTTGATCCGCGATTTCATGGAGAACCTCGGGATAGTCCGCGACGGCCAGCATCGTGGTTTCAATACCCATCCACAGGCTCAGCAACTCGCCCATGGCGCTGTAGCCGGGGGAGATGTAAACGACGCCCTGATCGCCGACGGCACGCACCCACTTTTGGTAGCGATCCCAGGCCGGCGTCCAGCGGCGATGCGACAAGGCATGGGCCAGGACCTTGAGATCGTTCTGGGTTTTGAGCGCGAACTCGCTGATCGCCCACGAGTACGACGATTCCTCCCATTCGCGGGACCGCCGGATTGTGCCGAGCGGTGTCTCCAGCGTCCAGGTGATCTTCGATCCATTGCGTTTCACTGAAGCGCTCACGCCGTCGGTGAACGTCACGTCGTAGAACGAGCCGAGGTTCACCAAGTAGAAGCCGATGCCAGCGCGGCGATGGTAGTCAATCAGTTGTTGCTCCGGCTCCGGGTACGAGCGGCTGAGGTCCCACGGTTGCTGGAACTTGTGGTAGTACCAATGCGACAGATCGAGCATGTACGGCACGACATCGGGTGTTTCGCCGCGATAGACGGAGAGAATGCGTTGGCGGTGGGTCATCATGGAACGTGCGGAATTTGGCTGCCACTCAGCCCCGTTGGGGGCGACCTGTTTATAGAACCTCGATTCCATCGCATCCAAGCTCCGTCAGGAGCGACATGTCCCGCTACCATGCCGCCCCTAGGGGGCTTGGCGGTTTGGGGGACGCACCGGGCTACAAGCAGGACGCTCCTAACGGAGCTTCTGATGGGAAAACGAAACTTCGCCGATCGGATCATCCTTCGTCCCCGTAATGCCACGAATACCGGTCGGCATCGGCTTTCGGTGCGTTCGGATCAATCTTCCCGGTCGGGGCGATGTTCGGAAGGTTCTTGCCCCAGACTCGTTTCGCCTCGTTCAGATAATGGATGTAATGCTTTAGCGGCACATCGGGTGGAACGCGATGGTCGGGTGTCGGGATGTAGCCGCCTTCCTCGACCAACGGCGCGAGTCGCTCGACCTCCCGGCTGATGCCATCCAACGGGCCCGCGAGAAGATGTTTGTCCACGCCGCCGATGAGCAGCATCTCCTTGCCGTATTTCTTGCGGAAGTAATACGGGTCGGCGCCCCAGGTACCGATCTCGATCGGGAACATCGTGTTCACGCCCGCTTCGAGCCAATGCGGCGCGAGCTGCGTGATGTCACCATCGCAATCCACGATCACGACGTCCACGCCGTACCGCTTGAGCAGCGACGTAATCCGCTTGTACTGCGGCACACAGACCTGCTTGAACATCTTCGGCGAGAGCAACGGGCCAGCCCGGTAGCACATGTCCTCCCACATGTTGGCGCAGTCGGGACGGATGCCGGCTTCGAGCGCGGGCGTGAGCGCGTCCATGACACAGGTGGCCACCGTCTCGACCATTTCCTCGAACAGCTCCGGGTCGTCATAGACGAGCACGGAGATGTTCTCCAGCCCGAGCCAGTCGCGCAACCAGCCGAACATCGAACCCGCGCTGATGTGGAGCGGATAATCGCGGTTTGGATCGGTGAGCTTCTTGAGTTGCTCGGCCCAGTCTTTCGGGTAACGGTCGGGGTTCTTGCCATCGAGCCGCCACTTGTATTCCTTCTCCCAACTCGCCCGGTCCTTGAGCGTGTGATCAAGATGGCGCGGGATCGAGCCGAGGAACTTCCCGACCTCGCGCGTGACGCCGTCCATGCCACGGACGATCTCGGTGTCCCCCTTGTCTTCGATCTGAACCGTCTCGAACGCGGGACAGAGGTAGAGGTTGATTGGGACGTGCGCCCATTGCGGGTCCATGCCGAAGAACGAATCGGGGTTGCCGCCCTTGGGAAAGCCGTATTGCTCCCAGATGACAAGCGTCTCGCGCCAGAACCCGAAGTCCATGATCGGGCAACGGTCGCGCGGTTGGTAATGCATCGTGGCATTGAATCGTTCGCGTGCGTTCATGAGTTGGTAATGGGTAATTGGTTGTTGGTGAGTTTGCTGATGTCAGGTGCAATCGAAACCGCTGCTGCTTCTCCGTTCGCATTCACACCCCGCTTCCGCGGGGTGATTTTGGACTCGGGAGGTGAGGAAACCGTTTCAACGGTTTGCCCACGGCCACCAAAACCGCTGAAGCGGTTGCCCGCCCGTCGCGTCCGCCGGTCACCCCGCTGAAGCGGGGTGTGAATGAGAATCATCGCCGAGTAATTCATGGTGAAACTAAGAACCACTGAAGTGGTGTGCGAGCCGGACCATCGTCTCGTAGTTGGCCATTGTCTTCGCGGTGATCGTGCGGCCGTATGGCGCCGCGGATGGCATCAGGACGAAACCTTTGCCTTCGCCCGCGGTGCCGTCGTGGAGACTCTGAGCGATGACCTTCTCGAACTCTTTCGGCTCCATGTTTTCGAGATCGCTGGATTCGATGTTGCCGAACAGAGTCAGATCCTTGCCGTATTCTCTGCGGACGTCGGCGAGGAACACATCGCCTTGCGGCGGAGGTTCGATCGGGTCGGTGCCGGCCGCGCCCATCTCGACAAAGAACCGCAGAAGATTCTTGATCCGCCCGTGGCAGTGCAACCGGGGGTACCCGCCGTACCTGCGTATCGAGTCGAACATCGGTTTCGTGTAACGGACCACGAATTCCTCGAAGAGTTTGGTCGGCAGGTATGGCTCGCTGGCATACTCGGGGCCGTAGATCCGCCAGAGATGACCCGGGAACGCCTTCGCTGTTTGCTCGGTGATATCCCAGAGCGGTCGCGCCGCCTTTTCCAGCATTCGGTGAAACAGCTTCCGCTCGGTGAACGCGAACACGGTAAAATCCTCCATCGCAAACAGCGGGGCCACCGCGCAGATCGGGTCGCCCGTGTCCACCATCACGATGCCGCGCTCGCCGACGCGCCGGTCCTCCTCGACCAACGGCGTCACGTCCACCTCGCGCGCGAAGACTTGGTCCGGTAGCTCCAGCCAGGCGAGTGCGTCTTCCTTCGTCTTGAGCAGGTGTTCGACGCACCAGTTTGTGGCCACTTCGCGGTCGCGTCGGATGAGTTGCATGAGGATGCGTCCCGCCACATGAATCTCGGTGCGAACGAAGCGCGCGCCGTCCTGCTCGTATTCCGTCACCTTGAAAAACGTTTCCCTCGGCGAGCCGGGCGGGTCGCGCAGGATGGGCTGTCGCATGCGGATCAGATCAGTGGAGGTCTCGGCGAGACGCAACAGCGGTCTCCATGACGGGTCATTATAGACGTTGAACGGGTCGGGATCGTCCGGGTCCATCGCCGCGCCGCCCTTGCCGTGGACCGACGGGTCTTGCGAGATGCCGCCGATCTCGTAAAAGTTGACCGCGGGCCGATCCACCGGCTCGCCGCGCAACGTAGCCATCAGCCGTTGGCGGGAGGTCATTTGCATGGCGATGCTGGTTCCTTCTGGTTCACACGCCGCTTCAGCGGGGTGTGGCAGCGACGGGCGACTGCGCGAACCGTTTCAACGGTTTGGTACACGCGCGAAAAACCGCTGAAGCGGTTGAAAACTTCCCTGCCTCGCGTAACACCCCGCTGAAGCGGGGTGTTAATGAGAGCGTTCATGTGCGAACCCTCTCCGCAATGGCCCGAATGAACTCGGGATTGGTGCCGCAACAACCGCCGATGAAATTCGCCCCGGCCTTCACCAACTCGGGCACGTACCGGCCAAACTCCTCGGGCTTCGTCGCGTAAATGGCGTGACCATGCGAGAGCGTGGGCAAGCCGGCGTTCGGTTTGATCCACAGCGGGAGCGAGGTCGCGGCACGGAGACGTTTGCAGATTGAAATGAATCCCTCGATGCCCTGACCACAGTTTGCGCCGATCACGTCCGCACCGGCTTCCTCGAGTCCGGCGGCGGCTTGCTCGGGATTGACGCCCATCATCGTGCGATCCTTGTCCTTGCCACTGTCGAACGCCATGCATGCCACCACCGGCAATCCCGTCTGTTTCGCGGCGGCCACGGCGAGTTTTGCCTCGTCGAGGTCGGTCATCGTCTCGATGGCGATGCCGTCGGCGCCCGCGTCCTTGAGCGCGGCTGCCTGTTCGGCAAACGCGGCGCTGAGTTCCTCCTCGTTCGTCTCGCCCATGACCAGCATCTTGCCGCTGGGCCCCATCGAACCAAAGACGAGCGCCTTTCCGTTGGCGGCGCGGCGCGACAACGCGACACCGTGTTGGTTCATCTCGCGCGTCTTCTCGGCGTAACCGTGCCGGGTGAGATTGACGCGATTCGAGCCGAAGGTGTTTGTAAGGACGATCTGGCTACCGGCTTCGACGTAGGCGCGCGCGATGTGTTCCACATCATGCGGATGCGAGAGGGTGCAAATGTCGGGACATTCCGCCGTGAACGACGCCAGCTCCTGCAACTGCGTACCCCAGGCACCGTCAGCGACGACGGGGCCGGTCGAGATGAGGCGTTGGAGGAGCGGGTTCATTGGGCAAAGCAAGGGATGAAGGATGAGGGATGAGGGATGAAAATGGAATGATCCATCTTCTGAATCATCGCCGCGAAGCGTCCTTCTTCAGCCTTCATCCTTCATCCCTCATGCTTCAAAAGAGTCCTACGATTTGCCCGTTTTCGTCCACATCAATGTGCTCGGCGGCGGGTTCTTTCGGCAGACCGGGCATGGTCATGATATCGCCCGTGAGCACGACCACGAAACCCGCGCCCGCGGAGATGTTCACGTCGCGGATCACCACGTCGAAGCCGGTGGGGCGTCCGCGCAGCGCGGGATCGGTCGAAAACGAATACTGCGTCTTGGCCAGGCACACCGGCAGCCGGCCGAAACCGCCTTTCTCGAAGTCGGCGAACTTCGCCTGGATGCGATTGTTGGCGACGATGTCGTCCGCGCCGTAAATCTTCTGTGCGATCGTGCGAACTTTTTCCCAGAGCGGGATGTCGTCGGGATAGAGAAACTGGAAGTTCGCCCTGCCGCTGTCGGCGACTTCAACCACCGCGCGCGCCAGGTCTTCCGCGCCGGCACCGCCGCGTCCCCAATGCTCGGCGAGGACCGCTTTGACGCCGAGCGACTCGCAGCGTTTCGTCACCACGGCCACTTCCTCGGCCGTGTCGTGCGTGAAGGCGTTGATCGCGACCACCAGCGGCAGGCCGAATTGCCGGATGTTGTTGATGTGCTTCACCAGATTCTCCGAGCCGGATTGGACGGCGGCCGCGTTCGGCGTCTTGAGTTGCTTGAGGTCCACGCCGCCATGCATCTTGAGCGCGCGGATCGTCGCCACGAGCACCACGACACTGGGCCGGATTCCCGATTGACGGCACTTGATATCGAAAAACTTCTCCGCGCCGAGGTCGGCGCCGAAGCCGGCCTCGGTCACGACATAATCGGCCAGCCGCATGGCGAGCTTGGTGGCGATGACGCTGTTACAGCCATGAGCGATGTTGGCGAACGGGCCGCCGTGAACGAAGGCGGGATTGTTTTCCAGCGTCTGAACGAGGTTGGGGCAGAGCGCGTCTTTGAGCAAGGCAGTCATGGCGCCGTGCGCGCGAAGTTGTGCGGCGGTCACCGGCTTCTTGTCGCGGGTGTAGCCGACGATGATGCGTCCGAGTCGCAGCTTCAGCTCTGCGAGCGATTCGGAGAGACAGAGCACGGCCATGACTTCGGACGCGACGGTGATGTCGAAGCCGGACTCGTGCGTGACACCGTTGGATGGCCCACCGAGTCCGACCACGATCTGCCGGAGGGCGCGGTCGTTCATGTCCATCACGCGCCGCCAGGTGATGCGTTGTGGATCGAGATTGAGGGTGTTGCCCTGCGTGAGGTGGTTGTCCACCATCGCGGCGAGGAGATTGTTGGCCGCGGTGATGGCGTGGAAGTCGCCCGTAAAATGCAGGTTGATGTCTTCCATCGGCACGACCTGCGCGTAGCCTCCCCCGGCCGCGCCGCCCTTGATGCCGAAGCACGGACCGAGCGAAGGTTCGCGCAGTGCAATCACGGTGCGCTTGCCGATGCGGTTGAGTCCGTCGCCGAGTCCGACTGTGGTCGTCGTCTTGCCTTCGCCGGCCGGGGTGGGCGTAAGCGCGGTGACGAGGATGAGCTTGCCGGGCGGCTTGTCCTTGAGCCACTCAGAAAGCTTGAGCGAGATCTTGGCCTTGTATTTGCCGTACTGCTCGATGTCGTCCGCGGGCACGCCGAGTTTTTCGGCGATGCGATGGATGGGGAGCAGTTTGGCGACGCGCGCGATCTCGATGTCGGAAGGGAGCTGTTTATTCTGCATAGCAGTCTCTTTCTCTCATCACCACGTCGAAACCTTCAAGCGCCAAAATGTAGGAATCGAGCCTTGCCGTGACACAACAATATCGCTATCTTTCAGCGTCATGAGGCTGCTCTTGGAAAACCTGCCCGCAGCACTACAGCCGCAGCGTGAAGTGCTCGCCCGCTGCCTGGAGGCGTTCAACCGCGTCAAGCCCCTCCGCGAGGTGTACCTGTTCGGCTCGCATGCCCGTGGAGAAGCCGGACCAGAGAGCGATGTGGATTTGTGCATCGTGGCTTCAGGGACGGAACGGCAGCTTGCTGCCGCGCAAGCGTATCGTCGCGCCATCTGGGAGATTCGTCCCAAGCCGTCATTCACCTTGGTACCGATCACACCCGAACGCTTGGCGGAGAAAAGAGCAAACAGCGATGATTTCTTCATGACGGTGCTCAAGGAAGGAGTGCTCATTGCCTCGCAAGACTGACGCCCACAACCCGGCCCACTGGCTGGAAATCGCGGCGGAAGACTTGGAAGGGGTTCAGCCTCTCGCGGCGGACGAAGTAAGCTTCCGCATGTGTCACAGCAAGCTTGCCTAAGTGCTTGAGAAAATCCTCAAAGCGGAGTTGATTCGGCTCGGATGGCCGTTGTTGAAAACGCACGATCTTGGCAAGTTGATGGACGAGTTGCACGAGCGTGATGCGGTGCTTGCAACGGAGATGGACCCGATTGCACAGGCTCTCGCCGAGGTGTACTTCACAGATCGCTACCCGGGTTTTGACCTGGATGAGCCCAACTGGGAACAATTGAGAGAGCAAGCTCGGGAGGTGGCGAGATTCCTCTCCAAAGTTGGGTCGCGTTTGCAGCCTGCCTGATCTCCCTGGCCTCACGCGTAGAAGTCCCTCACGCGCATCACCGCGTCGAAACCTTCCAGAGTCAGGATTTCCTTGAGACACACCAGCGCGGGATGGCCGTCGGGCAACAACTCGTACTTGCGAACGACCGAGCCGATGCACATGTCGAGTCCGAGCGGCATGGCGAGAGTCAGGAACGCGCTTTCCAGCGGGCCTTTGACGGGCGAACCGTCGGCCCGCTTGGCCGGGAGCATGACGGTGAAGTTGCTCAGGCCGACTGAGAAATGACAGCCGCGAAACGCTGGGTCGTCGTGGATGAGCTTCATGCCGTCGAGCAGCCGCTTGAGGTTGCCCTCGGCGTCGCTGCCCACGGGCGCGATGCCGGGATCGAAGATGAGCCGGTCATTGGCAATGCTCGAATCAAGCTGTCGCACCGCCTGGAGCATTTGCTTGGCGGCCAGGTAGGTTTCCTCGGCGGTTCGGCAGGGCAACGATTCCTTGCCTTCGACCCGTTCCGAAATCATCAAGATCGGCATGATCGGTTGGATCTTGCAGAGGTCGAACATCTGCATCCGCAGCGGCGAGATCGAATTGAGGATCGGCGGTTTCCCCCCGGCCCGGGCGCGGTCGTAGGCGTGCAGTCCCGCGGCGGCGATCTCGATGTCCGGCGTGTCAATCGAAAGCGGCTTGGCGGTGACGGCCTGGATTTTCTTCACCATCTCGGCCATGAACGCAGACGAGCGGCGGCCAACGTTGACGTCAATGTACGCCGCGCCCTTTTCGTCCTGGCTCTTCGCGAGCGCGACGATGCCGTCGAGGTCGTTGGCGTCGAAGAGTTTTTTGGTGGAGGGAACCGAGTCGTTGATGGACTCGCCGATGATCGTCAGGCCGTTAAGGGGCATCTTTCTTCACTTCTTGTTTTGGTTCTTCCTTGGTCTGTTGACCGTCTTTGATGGCGTGATGATCGCGTCCGAGGAACGTATTCGCCCACGACGACGTTCCGCGAAGCTGGGCGTTGATGAACACGGCCGGGCCGCCGAGCATGTCGTCGGTTTCCTGGTAATGCTTGAGCCGGTCGTACGTGCGCGCCCAGATGCAGGACTTGTCTCCGAGTTCGCACTGGCCTTCCGCCGAGCCGCCGCACGGGCCGTTGCGCGCGCCCTTCGAGCACGAAACGAGCGGACAGAGATACCCGGTCTCCGGAAGACTGCAATCGCCGCAGTCCTTGCAGCCGAAGAAAATGAACTTCGACATCTTCTCCAACTCGCGCACGCCGTGAGCAATCGGACCGGGTTTCTTTTCCCAGCGTTCGTACAATCGCTTCATGAACTGGAAACCGGGCGTGTCGGGTGTGAACACCGTGTCGTGCAAGAACCGCGACATGCGATACTTGAGCGTCACTTCTTTGCTCCGTCCGGGATCCTGCAGCGACTTGACGTACTCGGGGTTGAGATAACTTGGGTGTCCCAGGCCGGTCGCGGGATCAAGGTCGAACAGATAGAACTCGTTCTCCTGGGGATACTGAATCTCGCGGGCGAACTGCTTGCCGTCCGCCTCGCTGAACTTCTCCGCCATGTCAATCATCTCGAAGAACGTCTCCGCCTTCGCCATGCCACCGAGGTAGCCGCCCGCGAACCCGAGCGCCTTGAATGCGGCGAGCTGCTTCGCGCCCAGCTCCATGAAAAACTTGCGACCTTTGTCTGGGCCGGCGCCGTACTTTTGCGCCAGCTCGTACAGCTTCGGGCTGACCACGCAGCCCGGCACCTGCTTCTTGTGAAACAACTCGGCGACGGTGCGATTGAGCAGATAAACGTTGCCGATCACCGGCACGTCAATGTCGTGTGCGGCGAGCATCAGTTTCACCTCGTGAAACTTCCGCATGTCGTAGCCGAGCTGCGTATAGACGAACTGGGCGCCCGTCGCGATCTTCCGCAGCAACTTGAAATACTGCGGCATCAACTCGTTCTCGTGCTGCTTGAACGGCGATACGACGCAACCGAGGAAGAAGTTTGTCTTCGGGAGCGTTTTCGTTTCGCCCTTCTTGCCCGGCACCGGGATGCCGTCGTTCATCGCTTTGAGCAATGCGAGCAGACTGACCGAATCGAGGTCGAACACCGGCGCGGCGTTCCCGCCAAAGCCCGCCTTCGGATAATCTCCCGTCATGGCGACGAGGTTCTCGAACCCTTCGGCGGCGTACTTCCAGGCGGCGGATTCAAGACCGTTTCGGTTCAGATCCTTGCAGGTAAGATGGACGACGATCTGGGTGTGGTTGTGCTTGAGGATGCGTCCCAGCCAATCCGGCGGCAGCATTGAATGGCCGCCCGGGTTGTCCGTGAGCGAGATCCAGCCGATGCGCGGGTCCTGGCAGAGCGTCTCACCGAGCTCGACGATCTTGTTGGGTTGTTCGGGCGGGATGAATCCGCGCGTGGTCACGAGTTCGGCGCCGTAATAGAAGCTGCCGCCCGTCACCATCTGGCTAAACGTCACGCCCTCTTTGGGAGCTATCTTTTTGGCTCCTTCCAAATTGGCAGCCGCGAGCGTCAGCGAGCGGAACTCGCCACTCGCTTACGCTCGCGGCTACGATTGTCCGCGCTTCACAGAAGCGCGACTACACCGCTTACTTCGCCACCAGCGTCCGGGACAGCGTCACCGCTGCGCTGGCGTTGTCGGCATAACCGTCGGCGCCGATTTCGTCCGCGTACTTCTGTGTCACGGGCGCGCCGCCGATGATGACCTTGACCTGCGGACGCACGCCCGCTTCCTTGATCTTCTCGATGGTGGTCTTCATCATGGGCATCGTGGTCGTGAGCAACGCCGAGAGCGCGATCAGGTTGGCGTTCTTGGTCTTGACCGCCTCGATGAATTTCTCGGGGGTCACGTCCACGCCGAGATCAATGATTTCAAACCCGCCGCCTTCGAGCATCGCGGCGACCAGGTTCTTGCCGATGTCGTGCAGGTCGCCCTTGACGGTGCCGATGGCGACGCGCCCTGCCGGCTGCGCGCCGCTGGCTTTCAGCAGCGGTGAGATCAACCCGAGCGCGGTCTTCATCGCGCGCGCCGCGATCAGCAGCTCGGGGACGAAGTATTCGTTCTTCTCGAAGCGCCGCCCGACCTCGTCCATGGCGGGGATCATGTATTCGGTCACCATCTTCTGCGGGTCCACCTTCTCGGCGAGCGCCTGTTCGGTGACCGACTTGGCCACTTTCGCGTTTCCGTTCAGTATTGCGTCGTATAGTTGTTTCAGTTCAACTGCCATAGTTTAACCTGTGGTTTTGGATTCCAGTGCGCGGCGCACACAAGCGAGCACCTCCGATTTGTCAATCGGCTTGCTCAGATACTCGAACACACCCTCGCGCAACGCCTGCGCATACTCATCCCAATCGCCAAAGGCGGTGATGATGATCACCGGCAACTCGGGATAAGCGGTCTTCAGTGCGCTCAGCAACGCAGTCCCCTTCATACCCGGCATGGACACGTCGGTCAACACAAGATCGAACTTCTGTTCGGTCGTCTCGAGGTAGTTCAGAGCGCTGGTGGCGTTCGGTTGGGCGACGACGGTATAACCTCCGCCCTGCAGCACTTTGGTAAGCGCCTTGAGCAGTTCGACGTCGTCATCCACCAGGAGTATGCGTGCGCCGTTCACAGCCTTTCCGTTCACGTCCAAGCGCCATGCAGCGCCGATGCCATCGAAACGGAATTGCTGTAATTGGTTGATGCAGGCCAAGTTCTGCCTCCCGTCCTTGGCCCCGGTGTTTGGACATAATGTCGGCGCAGACGGAACGCGACCGACAGATTGACTTGGCTGACGGGGAGGATCGGCGAGGGAGATCATGACAGTCGAACCAGGGGCGACCCGCCCAATGCCTTCACTTCGGGTCTGGCTCTTGCCCTTCCTTTTCCGCGAAACGTCGCTGCAAGGTGCGCGAGGATACGCCCAGCAACTTGGCGGCTTTTTCTTTTACCCCGTCGCAGTGTTTGAGCGTCTCGGCAATGACGCGCTCCTCGATCTTGTCGAGGGGGGTGCCGAGGGGAATGGTGATGGAGGGACCAATCGGCGTGGCCGGGAGGCCTTCGCCGTCGGTCGCGGGCGCGAGTTGGAACGCGAGGATCGAGTCACCCATCGCCATGGCGATGGCGCGCTGCATCACATTCTCCAACTCGCGCACGTTACCGGGCCATGAATACGTGAGCAACTCCTCCATCGCCTGCGGCGCGATGGCGGTGACGTTCTTCTGCATCCGGCTGGAGTGCTTGTGGAGAAAATGATTGGCGAGGAGCGGGATGTCTTCGCGACGCTGCCGCAACGGCGGCACGGAGATGCTCATCACGTTGAGCCGGTAGTACAGGTCCTCGCGGAACTTGCCGTCCTTGATCGCCTTGGTGATGTCCACGTGCGTCGCGCTCATTACGCGGACGTCCACCTGGATGTCCTTGGTGCCGCCGACGCGCTGGAAGCGGCCGTCCTGCAAGACTCGCAGCAATTTCGCCTGCAACTGCGGACTCATCTCAGCGATTTCGTCGAGGAACAACGATCCGCCATGGGCGAGTTCGAACTTGCCGGGCTTCGAGTTGACCGCGCCCGTGAACGCCCCGCGTTCGTAGCCGAACAATTCGCTTTCCAGGAGGTTCTCGGGGATTGCTGCGCAACTGATCTTCACCAGGGGCTCGTCCCGGCGGTTGCTCAATTGATGGATCACATCCGCCACGATTTCCTTGCCGGTCCCGCTCTCGCCACGGATCAACACGCTGATGTCCGTCGCCGCAATCTGGCGGATGAGTTTCTTGACGCTGACCATGCCCAGCGTATTGCCGACAAGCGCTTCCTCGCCCGCCTGCTGCTGCAGTTGCTCGCGAAGCTGACGGTTCTCGGTGGCAAGGCGATGCCGGTCCACGGCCTTGCTCACGGCGCGCAGCAACAACGGCGGATCAAGCGGCTTCTCGATGAAATCATACGCGCCGAGCCGCATTGCTTCGACCGCGCTTTCGACGGTGCCGTGGCCGGAAATGACGATCACTTCGACGGTCGGACGCATCTCTTTCGCCTGCTTCAGCACCTCGATGCCGCCCAGGTCGGGAAGCTTGAGGTCAGTGATCAGCAAATCGGCGTCGTCCGAACCGAGCTTGGCGAGTCCCTCCTTGGCGGTGTGAGCGGTGGTGACGCGGTAGCCTTCCTTGGTGAGGATCTTGACCGCGGCGGTGCAGAGTGCCTCTTCGTCGTCAATCAATAGAATGTCAGCGCGTTTGGGCATATCAGCTCTTGGTTGCGCGCGGTAATCGGATCGTGAACGTCGTTCCCTTACCCTCGACGGTCTGGCACTCGATGCGCCCGCCGTGCTCGTGAATGATCTGCTGGGTCAGCGGCAGCCCCAGACCGGTGCCGCCGGGCTTGGTGCTGAAAAACGGCTTAAAAATGCTCTTCGCTTCTTCCTTCGTCATTCCTTTGCCGGTGTCCTGGATCGTGAGCACCGTGTCGTCGAGGTCAAGGCTTACACCCACCGTGAGCGTGCCGCCCTCGGGCATCGCTTCGACCGCGTTTCGCGCCAGGTTCAGGACCGCCTGCCACAACTGCTCCTCATCTGCATGAATGGGCGGGACGGTTTTGTCAAACTCCGTTTTCAGCTTCACACCCGCGCTGTCGAACAACGACTGGATGAACGCCAGCCGCTCCTCGATGACTTCGTGCAGCAGCACCAGCTCGCGCTGGGGCCGCGGCAGTCGCGCGAACTGGAGATATTCCTGTGTGACCCGCTGGATGCGACGCACCTCGGAGTCGAGCGATTTGAGCAGAGCCCGCGCTTCGTCCGGGGGCGCCTCGCTCGTCTTGGCGATGGATTCAATCTCGTCGCGCACCAGGTCGAGGTTGAGCAGGATCGAACTGAGCGGGTTGCGGATCTCATGCGCGAGCTTGGCCGACATGGCCCCGATGACCGCGAGCCGTTCGGATTGCAGCTTTGCTTCCTCGAGCCGTTTGCGCTGGGTGATGTCGCGGAGAATCGCGGATCGCCCGATCTCGTTGCCTTGCGCGTCGTGGAGCAACGAGGATGTGACGTCCACCTGTACTCGGCGGCCGTCCTTTGCCATGCGCACAGTCTCGAAATGAAAGAAACCATGCGCGTTGAGTTCACGGTCCACGCGCTCCAGTTCGCCCGCCTCGAGCAACTCGGGCGGCACCAGCATGCGCAGCGGCCTGCCCTGAATTTCCCCGGCAGTCCAACCAAACATCCGCTCCGCGCCATGGTTCCAGGTTCGAATCTTCTTGTCGGGATCGAGCATGAAGATGGCGTCGGTCGAATCGCGCACGAGGCTTTCGAGTTGTTGCAGATGACGGAAGCGGTCGCTGGCAATGTACGCCTCCATCGCGAGGGAGGCGTCAAGCGTGAACGTCTTCTCCAACGCCACCAGGGTTTCCTGGGCAAGCAATGGATCGCTGGCGTGATGCTGTTGAATCAGCGGCGCGAGGAGTTTGAAATAGAGATTGTATGAGGACAAATACCAGCGAGGCGAGAGCCCGACGCGTTCGTGGGTCTGGCCCAATCGCAGGCGGTCGGCGAAGTACGATTCATCGAACCGGCCCTCGGTGATTCGCAGCAGGTAATCACGCTGGAGCTGTTTGAGACGATCGACGGTGGTGTGGTCGCGCAACAGCCGGGCGAGCTCGGGAAACCGCATCAGGTGATCGTAGAAATCGTCCACGACCGCCATGATGTGTTTCTCGAACAGCGGACGGAGCGCCTTGAGCAATTGCTCATCGCGTTTCGTCAGGTCGAGGAATTGCAGCCGCTGCTCCCGTTCGGTCGGTGCCATCAACAAGAGGCTACGGGGAGCAAGGCAGCTTGTCAATTTTTGGGCGCGAGTGGCCGGGGGGACGCATCCTTTGGTTGTTGGTACTCCGACAAGCTGAAGCTGGAACTCCAAACGAAAGCTTCGTGAGGGTTCCGTTCGGAGTTCAAGCTTCAGCTTGTTTCAGCGCATCCGGCCGAATCAGAAGCTCAGGGCCGTTTGCAGATAGAGGAAGTCCGCGTCGTCGTCGCCGTTGGCGCCGCCCTTGGTGTCATCCACAGAACCGCCACTGAAGAAGTGCGAGTAACCGCCCAGCACCTTGACGTACTTGCAGGCGGTCCAGGTGATCGTCAGGTCGAGCTCGCTGCCCACATAGCTGTCACTGCCGCCGGTCACGTCCCGGCGCGCAGGGGTGCCGACGGGAGATTGGTTGGCGCGATACCAAAAGTCCTCGTCTTCGACGAGCCAGAACAAGTGGTAGTCGAGCTGCACGACAACGGTCTTGTACGGCGAGGCGGAAAGCATCACACGCGGGTTGTGGACGTTTTTCCACGCGAAGAGGTCCATGTACCCGAAGAACTTGTGGTTGGTTGGATAGAGGTTGTCGAACGTGCCGTTGTCGCCATCGGTGGGATCGCTGTCGCCGCTGGCGTAATTGTACTCGAGGCCGACGCGCGGTTTGGCGGGACAGTTGGTGAACGCGAACCCGGCGCCGATGACCGCGGCGAGTGCCGCATGATCGGCGCCGTTCTGCAGGCTGTTGTCGCCGAAACGTCGCGCCACGCCTTGCGGCGCGCCGAGGCCGGGCTTGTCCACCTCGCCGAGTTGTCCCGCGACCTCCGCGTAGTAGTCCCACGGGAGCAGTTTCGCGTTGGTCTTGATGCGCGCGCCAAGCGTCACGATCTCCCGCGCGGGTCCGTCGTAGGTGGCGTCGTCCTTGTCGCGATAGAGAACGTACCCCTCCATGAGCTGGAACGGACACAACTGACTCTGACCATAGATGCCAAAGAAATCATCCTGCCAATACGGGCGATCGTCGAACGAGTTGTCGCGATTGCCGAGCGTGACGTTGTTGAGCACGACATCGCCCGCGAAGAGGTCCACCCAGAAGTTGCTGCTCTGCCAGCGCACCTTGACGGCGTCGAACACGCGCCCGGCGTTGTTCCAGTCGAACGTGCCGATCAACCGCTCGTCGCCATAGCTCAACTCCTGTCGTCCGACTTTGATCCCGAGGGGAAAGTGTTTGTAGTTGTTGAGCTCGATCCAGCCCTGACGCCAGTCAATCGTGTCCTCCTCCAGGTCGGCATTGACTGGGACGCGGGTGGAATCCATTTCGCGCGCGTCCTGCAGTTCGCCGAATGCCTTGAGCCAGTCCACCGGCTTCACACCCATCCCGAGCCGGGCGCGTTGCAGCACCCAGAGATCGGTGTCCTTGTCCACGTGGTCGTTGAACGTGACATTGTTCTCGCGGTACTCGAGCCGCACTCGTTCCTGGGCGGTGAACCACAACTTGTCCTCCCACACTCGGAGTTGGTTGTTCGTGATCACAATCTGACTGTGCGCGTTCAGGGTTGCGGCAGCCCACAGGGCTGCAAAAAGGAAGAATGGTCTCATGGTGGAACGTGGAATATCCGGTCCTGATATTCCGCGCGTTGACGCAGGTCAACGACACTGGTGTTCAAATGCAGCGCCGACGGCGCGCCGGACTTAGACGATCTTGTCTTCGGACTTGAACAGTTGCGGGAACATCCGCTTCAAGTTTTCGTTGTGGAAGCGATTGAACCCGAGACAGCCGTCCTGATCAATTTGCTTGGCGTCACAGGTCGTGTCCACGTGCAGCACTTCCATCCGCGCGCCGTCCCAGGCGACAACGAGCTTGAGCAATTCATCCCGGCCCGCCGTGGCCGGCAGCTTCTTCGCCAGCCAGGGATACTGCTGTTTTAACGATTCGAGGCTCCACTTGTCATAGCCGCGGCAGAAGATCCCGAGCCGGGCGGCCGTCTGGCAGGTCGTTTCCTCGTTCTTGCGATTCGCCACGAGAAACTCACGGATCCGTTTCAGCGCTTCGTCACGTTTGTACTCCATACCGTTCTCCTTTGTTTTCAAACGCTGCTTTAGCACTGCCAGTGCCACGGGCGCAGGATCGAGGAATGCGCGGAAAACCTGGATCGCAGAAGCCCACCAGCACAGGATGGGAGAGGACGAACGCCAAACTGACACCGCTGCAAGCAGCGTTACGACATCTTGTCCAACGGTCGGAAGGCATCGCGCAACGCCTCCAGGTACCCTTTGCCGTAGCGCTTCTCGGGGAGCAGGAACGAGCCCTCTGTCCACTCGTTCCATGCGTTGACGAATACAACCCGGAGTGGGCTGTCCATCTCGCGCAGATACTCCGCAGCCTCGCGACAAAGCTGACCAAACCGCGCCGGCGTGTTGCCGACAACCACGTGGCCGTATGGATAGACGCGCTGGCCGGATTTCTTCGGGTTGCCGAAGGGATGATTTGGAGCCAGCCGCTTCGGCGGCGGAAACGGCCACGGCACATCGTGCTGGCAGCGCGGCGTGACATCCCAACCCACCGTGACCACCGGCATGTACGGCAGAGTACCCGACGTCATCGCGCGCCATTGACGTTGATGGGCGACCATCACCGCTTCGTAGTGCTCAATCAGGTTGTCGCGCGGCGCGATTCTGCCGCTGGACGTGACGTTGTACGTGGTCGTGCTGTGAAAACCAGCCGCCTTCAATCGCGGTACCGGCTTCGCGCTCCAGAGCATGGCGTTCCAATGCATACCGGGAAGGCCGCGTGAGTTCAGTTGGCGGTCCAACTGACGAAAGAGGCGCCGCGTCGTCTCCACTCCGCCGAGTTGCTCGACCATCGCCTCGGGCTGGAACACGCTGAAGAACAGCTTGTCCTCCAACCTCCAGTAATTGGGCTGGCGAAAGTAGTGCTCGACGCAGTAGTTGACCGCGCGCTGGAGATCACGCGGCGAGTGACGCATCGGCATCCACCAGTTCCACGGTCCCTCGAACGGAGCGGGGAAATAGTCCCACCAATGATGATTGGCCCACATCAGGGCGAAGCGGACCCGCTTGCAGTTCGGCGCTTGGAGAAATCCGCGTTCGAGCGCTTCCTCCATGATTCTGACGCCGTTGTACCAGTACCAATCGAACAGGAGCACATCCACCCCGTGATCCGCGGCGAGCGCAATCTCTTTCGTGGACCATTTCGGATCGGATTCGTCGAAGCAACCCCAGGTCGGCCGGTAGGGCTGGTAATGACCGGGAAATCGGCGCGGCGCGGTCTTGAGAAGTTCCCACTCGCACCAACCTTCGCCCTTCCACGAGTCCATGTGGTCGTAGCGATGCCAGAGTGGGCAATAGATGGCGACGATGGCGAGACGTTCGCGTTTCATGCGGACTCCGTTACCACGACCGAGGCAGTTGGACAATCTTCAGAATCGCAACGAACAAGAAGCGCTGGCGAGATAGGCGGAATAGTCGTCTTTGTGGCCGTTGCTGGACTCGCGGTAGGTGTAGAATCCGTTCCGCAATCGGCCGGTGATGTTCTCCGTGAACCGGCGGGCGATGCCAACCGACACAGCCTGTATCTCATTGTCGAGACCGAGCGGCAGGCCGTAGTCGGTGTTCGAGTACCCGGCCTTCGGCGTGTTATCGGAGCCGTTGTTCTGTGAGTTGTCCGTCTTGGAAATGCTGTATTCGACGGTCAGGTCGGTTTTGTTGTCAATGGCGTACCCGGCGGTGGCGATGATCGTGTACACGTTGCCGTGGTAGGTGACGACCGAGTGCGCGTTGTGATCGTAGGCGCTGGTGCTCGTGTCGTCATACGTGAACGACCCCCTCAGGTACATGCGGGGGATGGGGGTGAGGGTCACGTGAAAGCTGTAAATGCTGGCATTGTAATCGCCCGATTCGACCGATCCTTTCGGGATGCTCAAGGTCGGAACGGAATCGGTCTTGGTGTGGATCTTCGTCGCGACCAACTGGTACTTCAACGCCAGTACGACCTTGGCATGGGGCCGCAGGGTGAGCTTGGTGCTCACATCGTCGGTGTCGAACTCCTGCCGACGCAGGAAGGCCGGGTAACCCTCCGTCGTGTCCACGTCGTTGTCGTAATAGTTGTGGTTCATCGTGCGACGATACCGGCCCGACCAGGTCACGTTGCGAATCGGCGATGAGTTGAACCCGCCCGTGTACTGCTGGCGGAAGACCGTGGTGTCGGTATCGCGTTTGAACGCGTTGGGCCCGGCGAGCGATCCGTTCTCAAATTCCTTCTCGTTGAGGTCAATGCCACGCTCCGCCCAGCGGCCCTCCGCGTAGAGAGTCGTGAACGGGATGCCCACATAGCGCACGCCGAGGGTTTCTTCGATGCCGTCGTTGTCGTTGTTGCTGCGAATCTTCACGTCCGGGCCGGTGCCGATCGGATCGGGGAACTCGGTCAGCACGCCGTTGGCGTCTCCGTCCGTGGTGGTGGTCTCCGCCTGGATGCCGACGTAGCCGGTCACATCGGCATACGGGCCGAAGAGCATGTTGAGATTCACCACGTGGGAATCCTGCTTCACCGTCACGTCGCGCGTGAACCACTCCTTGTCGCGCACGGCGCTGTAGGGGATGGTATTGACGTTCAACCCGCCGCCGCCGTGGAGTGTCGAGAACAGGTAGCCGGCCGACCAGTACGTCTTGTCGGTGCACCAGCTCTCCATTTGGAAGACGTTGGAGAAGTTGTCGTGCTTGAACTCCTCCTTCACCTGCACACTCTTGCTCGCGCTGGTGGTGATGTTGAACTGAGCGTCGGAGCGCCTGGTGTCGTTGTTGTAAGACTCGTAGCGAAACTGGTTGGCGATGTCTATGTTCTTGATCGTGTGCTCCAGGTCGAACTTGAAGATGTCCACCGTCTCATCAATATCCTTGTACGAGGGATAGATCTTTTTCGTCACGCTGCCGCTTGGGGCTGCCGGCGCCGGCGGTGCCAGTGTCTCCGTGACGCTGCCCCACTCGAGCATGGATTTCTTGCCCTGTTTATATTGTCGCTCGTACCCGAGAGTGAGTTTGGGGATATCGGGCAATGTCAGCCCCACGTCCACGAAGATGTTGCCGATGTCGAGGTCGAGGTCCTTGCCGGACTTCGACGACCGCGTGCTGTATGGCTGATAGTAGCCGCCACGGTTGTCGTAGTACCTGCGCCATTGCGTGAACCCGGCGCGGACGAACCCAACATCCTTCTTCACGATATCGAGCCGCAGTTTGTAATCTCCCTCATCGTAGATGCCGCGGCCGGAGAGATCGAGAACCGTGTCCTTGTTGAGTTGCTGCCGCAACGTGAATTCCTCCACACCACCCGTCAAGCCGTTGTCCATCCACACATTCTGTCGAAACTCGCTCTTGTCGCCGTCCACATGCACGAAGTGCAACACCGGCGTCACGGTGATCTCGGGGCCGTTCGTGCTCGCCGCCGGGGTGGCCGGGGCAGCAGCAGCCTTCTCCTCGGCCCAGGACGACACGGCGAGCAACAAGACCGCGACCGTCGCCCAGCCGATTTTGCAGATGCGGGTTCTCATGGAGACGTGTCCTTTCATCAATACCGCAGGTGAGAGTTGAGGCTCGAACCGTGGATCGCGGTGTGGCAACCCGCGCTGAAGCAGGTACCCTGGGAGAGGAACGCCGTGTGATCGAACTTGCCGATGGTCACCGAACGCGCCGCTGCGGTCGGGGCGGCGACCTGCGCGTGACACTTCAAGCAGAGGTTGTTGTCGCGCTCGACGAGCATCTTGTCATTGATCGAACCGTGCGGGTTGTGACAGGTGGTGCAACCCTCGCGCATCGCCTCGTGCTCGAACACGTACGGGCGGGTCTGTTCGCGATGGCACTGGGCGCAGGTCTCGTTGGCGCGCGCCACAAGCTTGCCCTTGGCGAGATAAATGTCGCTCCCGTGGGAGTCGTGGCAATCATTGCACGACATCCGTCCTTCCTTGACCGGATGATGGAACTGGAGACTGAACTCGGCGCTCTTGTCGAGATGGCACTGGAAACACGACTCGGGTTTCTTGCCGGGGTTGACGATGAACTTGCCGGTGCCGTCCTCCGCGTGCAGGCTGCCGGGGCCGTGGCACGATTCGCAGCCTTGTCCCTCGACTCGCTCGCCTTCACCCGGGATGGTCACGCGCGCGTGCGCGGCGTACTTGAAGTTCTTGACCTCCTTCTCGTGGCAGGCGGCGCAGGTGTCCATGCCGACATAGCTCGCGCCGGGGATCAGGGGTGGCGCCACGACCACCCGGTCAATCGTCGCGCAGGAGATGACCCACAGACAAATCCCTGTCGCCGCGAGAACCACTGTCGTCAGTTTCCAACTCAGTCTTTTCACGGTGACCCTTTCTCGGTTTGACCCAGGCTGCCCGCAAGTCCCGGCGTATCCTGTGTCGCACATCTTGCGCGAAACCGCGCATCGCAGTCAAACTTAGCCTTCCCTCTGTGGTTGTGCGCAACTCACGGAAACACGGGACTGGACATCAACTCTGGCCCGTGTCGTCCTCCGCCTCGTGATGAATAAAACCGAACTTGATCAGCCGCCGCCGCAACGCGTCACGCTCGATTCCGAGCAACTGCGCGGCATGGGTCTGGTTTCCTTCGGCACGTTCCATCGCTTGGCGAACGAGCTCGCGCTCGACCTCCAGCAGCGAGACTCCACCGGGAGGCAGCTCGAAGTTCAGCTTGTTTCCGGCGTTACCCATCGGTGGAGCCTCGGTTGTGGTGTTGCTTTGCATGCGTTACTACTGAATGTAGGCGTTCGGGAAGTCCGTCGCATACGAGTTGCCGGGCGGAACTGCGTTGGTGCTGAGCACCGTGTAGCTCCACTGCAACAGACGGACGGTGAACACCGTATTGTGAATGCCGTGGCTCAGGTCGCGTTCGATCAGGAACTGGTTCCACGCGGCGTTGCGCTGCACGGCGCGCACGACCGCGTTGGTGGAATACCCGGTCCAGCGGGACGGTCCCGGCGCGCCGGGGATCAGTCCGGTGGCGACCATCTTCGCTTCCAAGTGGGCCATCACGCCCCTCACCTCGCTCTGCACGCCCTCAATCGTTCCATCGCCGTCATAGTCCTCCGTGCTTTGAGAGACGTGATCCAGGTCCGTGACAGTGTCCACTCCGGCATGACACTCGTTGCAGGCAGCGATGTTGCCCTCGCCCGTTTCCACGTTCTTCACACTGAAGGTGTGATCGCCGATCTTGTTATGCCCGGGATCGCTCGCGGGCGGATTTGGATACATATGGCAATCAATGCAGTTGGCCACGGTCGTGTGCGGTGAATTTTGTAACGTCACCGTTGCGATCGTGTTCGTCACTCCGCTCACGACGCTCTGCACGTTCGTCGAGGCGCGAATGCCAAGCAGCACGTCCGCCGCGGTGCTCTCGTGGGGTAAGCGCGTGGCGTTCGAGCCCGTCGAGATATAGGTCGCCGGAGGTCCGCGACGCGCGTTGTGGCAGTACATGCACAGCGCGGAAGTGCCGGCGCCGGTCACCACCGGTGGCGAGGCGGGATACACCGAATCGTCCAGAGTCACGGTGTCGTAAATGCGCACCTGGTGCGCGTCCGCCGGGAACATCTTGATATTGTGCGGATCGTGGCAGGTCTGACAGGTGAGTTTGCCAATCGTGGTACGGACGGGCGCGACACCCTTGTTCTGATCCACGAAACCGGCCGGGGAATGACACTTGGCGCAGCTTGGATTGGTGCCTTCTTCTTCGGAAACGAGTTCGTACGGTTCGGCGTGCGGACTGTGCTCCCACTGCTCGACCCGGGTGTGATAGTGGCCGTCCTGGTGACAGGTCGCGCACACCGCAGCGTCCAGACTGACCGAGCCGGCTCCGGGATGTTGGCTGCCGGGACCGTGGCAGCTCTCGCAGCCGATGGTGCCGAGCGCTCTCAGATCATCGGGCAGCGCGTCGAAGTTGCCGGGCTGCAGCGGATTCGGGAATGTCCAGCCGAGCGCCGTGGCGACATCATCGAATCCATCGTTCGCCGCGGTCGGAGTCTTATTGTAGCCGGTCGTGTGGCACGAGATGCAACTCTCGCCGTAATGGTCCGAAACAAACCCGTCAATCGCCTCTTGGAAGAATGACGCATGTCCCGTCATGCTCCACGGCGTGTAGTAGTCTGACAGACCGACGTTCTCGATCGGGTTCGGACCGTGGCACGAGGCGCAACTCTCTGACGCGATGTACGTCGCGCCCTTGAGCGTGATCTCTTCGAGAGAGATATTGTCGCGAATCCGATACTCGCCTTCCACATCCGGGCGGATGTACGGTGTGCGCTTGGTCGTGTCTTTCAATGTCGCCGTGGAACCGATCGGCTTCGACACCAAGGTCCATGAGTTGGAGGAGTGATCCTCGGTAGCCGCCTTGAGGTAGACATTGAGTCCGAGCGGGACGCTGGGTTGCGCCGGCGACATGCTGCCGGAGACGACCGTCACCGTCCCCGTCGAGGAGAGCAAGCCGTCGCTCACGACCACCTTGAATCCGTACGTGCTCTCGCCGACCTGGAGCGAGTTGACACCGACAATGCCGAAGTGCTCATCGAGTTCGACGAAGTTCGTGATCGCCAGCGTGGTGAACGTCGGCGCCGCCGAGGTGGTGCTGCTGAGCGTGACCTCGGGGCCGGAGGTCTGCATCCAGGAGTAACTCGTGATCGGTCCGAGGCCGTTCGTGGAAGCGACGTTGGCGTCGAGAGTGACCAGCGCGTTGAACCCGACATCGTAGAGCTTGGTGGCGACGGGGGCCGGCGTCGGAGGAGGCGGCGCCGTGATCAACACCGTGATCGCTTTCTTGCCGAGCTTGCCGCCGTTGAGTTGCGCCTTCAACTTCAACGTGGCGGTGCCGGTGAAATTCGCCGGCACGGCGATGCCCAGGCTCGTCAGCGTGTTGTCGCCGACGGACACGACGTCTGCGAGATCAGGGAATGTCGCCGACCAACCTTTGGCCTTGATCGTCGCCTGGGCGGACACGGCGCCTTGAGCGAACGCGGTGAGGTTGAGTTGGTAATACAAGTTCGTCCCGCCCGAGTAGGCGGTGCCGCCGATCCAAACCGGACCGAGCGTACCGTTTTGGGATTTTCCTGCAAATGCGGTGAATGAAATTACGACTGCAAGCAAAGAAACCAGGATACTGATTGCGATGGGGTTCAGGGTCTTCATTTTCATAGTGTTGTCCTCTCTGCCCAAGACAGTTTGCATCGCCAATGCCAGCCGCAGCGCACCTTTGCGGAACTCGTTGTGGCTGCGTCGCTAACGACGATGGCTAGTCGGAATCAATTCGGAAGGCAAGCGCGAAATGCGCGAAAGCACGCATGGTGTTGCGTGGTTGCGCGCACGTTTCGAAGGTGGGCCGGGAGGTCTTCAATGCCCGCTTGCACTGGCAAGCACGGTGCTCGACACAAGACAAAGGACGATGTTATCTCGCCGCGCAATTTACTGGCTGCTCATCGTGATCGCCGTGCTGATCGCGATCACCACCGCCGCAGCCATGTGGTGCATCATCCATCAAACCGGCACGTGACCGGGCCGCGAAGTCAACTCACCAACGTCAGCAACGTCACCTCCGGCCGGCAACCAAGCCGCACCGGCGGACCGATGACTCCGATGCCGCGGTTCGTATAGACCTGCATCTCCCCCACGCGACGAAGTCCCCACGGATATTTCTCGGCGAGATAGGGCAGGATGGGCGCGCCGAGAAACGGCAGACGCACCTGTCCGCCGTGCGAGTGGCCGGAGAGTTGGAGATCAATCGGATAGCCGGACGCCGTGTCGGCATAATCTGGCTCGTGCGCCAAAAGAATCGTCACGGCCTCTTTCGGAACACGCTGCAACGCGAGCGGCAGATTCGCCTTCTTCTGCCACACGTCGTCCACGCCGACGATCCACAGTCGCGCGCCGTGGTGAGTGATCGGCGCCGCGTCGTTCCGCAACAGTTGGATCGAGTGGGAGCGGAGCGCCCGGCTGACGACATCGGCGTCGGTCCAATGATCGTGATTGCCGAGAATAGCGATCACACCGTGCGGCGCATGGAGTCCGGCGAGCATCTTGGCACACGGTTGCGCGAATGACTCGTTGCTTGTCACGTAATCGCCGGTCAAGACGATCAGGTCCGGCTTGAGGCGGTTCGCCACGTCCACCGCCACCTGGAGTTCGGCGTCGCGAATATGTCGTCCGCGATGAAAGTCGCTCATCTGGACGATGTTGAAACCGTTCAATGCGGATGGCAGGCGCTTCAGCCGAACGCGCACCTTTTCCACCGCGATCCACCCGGGTTCGAGCAGCAGCGAATACACCCCACCCGCGCTCAAGAGCATTCCCGCCCCCGCACCGGCCCGGACAATCCGCCCGAGAAACCCGCGCCGGGAAATCGAGTTGGTTTGCACGCGAGAATTGAGACAAACCTCGACCAGCTTTCGTTGAATCCGGCAGCCCGGCTCAATACGGAGCGTGGGTTTCGGTCGCGGGCCTTGCCTTGCCCTTGTAGTGTCGGGCGATGAACAGGAAATAGCAGATCGAGAGCACCAGCGCGATGGGCCACCAGAGAAGCGCCACCCCAAGCCCATGTCCCGCCGCCGCTCCGTTGTAGGCCGTGATGGAATGCTCGGGCGTGAACGTGGAATTCAGCATCACGGGAAACACGCTCGCGGCGCCCGCGATCATGAGACCGGCAATAAACGCGCTCGATCCGATCACCGCCCGCGTCTCTTGCCGGCGTCGTTGCCCGGTAACCACTGCGACGGCACCGCCGACCACACATGCCAGGCCCAGCCATGCGAATGGCTGATGCAACATTCCCTCAAACAACCGGGGTCGCACCCACCCCGTCTCGATTGTGATGACGGCGAGTAGCACCAGTACGAGCCTCCAGAGATGCTTCGCGAGCCTTTCGCTGCGGTCGCGGACGCAGCCCTCCGTTCTCCACACGAGTCCGGTCGCGCCGTGCGCGGCAAGCGTGGCGACCGTGAACACCGCTACCGAAACCGTGTACCAGTCCAGGATGCCGACCCGGCCCCGCACGCCAAAATCCGTAAAGAACGAGAGCGTGAACTTGCCGCTGGCATCGAGCGGCACCCCGCGGACAACATTGCCGAGCGCGGCACCGATGAGCACTGCCAGCAGTATGTTCGAGGCGACAAAGCAGAAGTGCCATGCCGTGCGCCAGAGCGGGTCCTGTATGTGGCCGCTGACTTCGAGGGAGACGCCGCGCAGCACGAGCGCCCATAGCAAGAGGAAGAGCGCGAGGTAGAATCCCGCGAACGAGGAGGCCAGCACGCTGGGGAAGGCCACGAAGAGAACGCCGCCAAATCCGACCAGCCAGACCTCGTGCCACGTCCAAAGCGGACCGATCGCGCTCATTACCTGCCGACGTTCCGCATCGGTCTTGCCCACGGCGTATTGCAGCATGCCGGCGCCGATGTCGAAACCGTCGAGGACGATAAACGCGACGAGCATGAAGGACAGGATTGCGTACCAGGTCTCAACCATGGGCCGCCTCCGTGTGATGCGGGCCCTGCCAGATGTCGCGCCCAACCAGAAACAGGTAGAGCACCCCAAGCACGAAATAGAGACCCACAAAGCCGATGAGCGTGAACAGAGCGTCGCCCGAGCTGACCACGTCGCTCGCGCCCTGGCTGGTTCGAAACAGTCCATAGACCAGCCACGGCTGGCGACCGAGTTCCGCCGTCATCCAGCCGGCCGTGTTCGCGATGTATGGGAACGGAAACGCCAGCAGTAGCAGCCAGAGCACGCGGGGAGATCGTTCGAGCCGCCCGCGCCAGCGCTGGATGTTGGCGCACACCATCAACACGATGAACATCGTGCCCAGTCCCACCATGATGTGGAACGCGTAGTAGAGAAGTTCGATATTGGTCGGCCAGGTGTCCTCGGGGAATTCGTCGAGGCCCCGCACGTCGCTGTGAAAATGGCCGTACGCGAGGAAGCTAAGAGCGCCCGGCACGCGGATGGGATTGTCGAGGCGACGTTCCTTCACGTTGGGTTGACCGATGAGGTTGATCTCGGCCATGGGCCCGCTGTGGAAGCGACCTTCCATCGCGGCGAGCGCCACAGGCTGATGACGCGCCACCAGTTTCGCATGGATGTCGCCCGTGGGGAACGCGACGAGCACGGCGGCGATCAACCCGACCGTTGTCCCTGTTTTCAAGAAGAGCGCTGCCTGTTCGCCATGCTTGCCGCGCAACACGTACAACGCGCCGACCGCTGTTACGACGAACGATCCGGTGACGAGCGCCGCCATCTGGTTGTGCGCGAACACCACCATCGCCCAGGGATTGAGCAGGTACGCTTGCAGATCGCCGAGACGCAACGTGCCGTCCGCCGCCAGCGTGTAGCCGACCGGGTGTTGCATGAACGAGTTGGTCACGAGGATGAAATACGCCGACAGCCAACTTCCGATGGCGACGCCGAGCGTGGCGAGAAAATGATTGCGCGGACCGAGCCGCTTCTCGCCCCACACCATCGCGCCCACCATGGCGCTCTCGAGGAAGAACGCGAACATCCCTTCCATCGCGAGCGTCTGGCCGATGATGTTGCCGGCATACTTCGAGAAGTTGGCCCAGTTGGTCCCGAACTGGAACTCCATCGGGATGCCGGTCACGACTCCCACCGCGAAATTGACGCCGAAGATGCGCGCCCAGAACCGCGCGGCGTTCCCATAACGTTCATCGCCCGTGCGCAGGTGTCGCCATTTCCAATAGACGAGGATCCACGCCAGCCCCATCGTCAGTTGCGGAAACAGATAATGGTAGATGATCGTGAAGGCAAACTGCAACCGATGCCAAAGCAGGGCGTCGTCCATGGTTTCCGGTTCGTGCCGGTGCCGGGAGGATGGCGCATCACGCGGCAGGCGTCAACGAGAAGATGATGGGAGCGCGGTTATCGCGGCGTCCATGTTCAGGGTCGTGGGAATCGGCGCCAGCGTTTGTAGTTCAAGCTTCAGCTTGCTTCGGGACCGTGCGTGGGACACAAGCGAAAGCTTGAACCACGAACGTTAGCCCGAGTTCGTCAACCGACACGGGAAATCTCGGAATTTTCGCCTTGCGG
>CAZOTB010000074.1:0-3481 GCA_964582645.1 uncultured Verrucomicrobiota bacterium
TTCCCCGCCGGTTGTCATTCCGAGCTTGCGAGGAATCTCTGGCTTCTCTCCGCAATGGTGGCGTGACTGTCCCGGTGGCGTCTGTTTCCGTGGCAGCGCAAGTTCTGCCTCGTCGCCCTTCATCCTTCTGCATTCATCCTTCTGACTTTCCCCGTCCCCGTCCCGGCCGCACCGAAACCTTCGCGTTCCTGTTCGACATGAACCAATTCTTCGAGGAATTCATCGCCCAACTTGTCCGCCGTAGCTTGCCGTTCAGCGAAGGCGGATTCATCCGCCGCGAACTGCGGGAGGTCTGGCAGTCGCGCGACTGGACGTTGCACGCTCATAGCTTATTCACGAGCGACACCACGCCAATGTTGAATAATCAGATCTGACCCCTTTTGCTCCATTTGCGGCAACCTCGTCGAGCATGGCGACGACACCCTTCTCTACTACAGCGCGCTGCGGTACGCGCACGGCTGGTGCATCACGCCCGAGTTCAAGATGCGCAAAGACATCCCCCTCGCAGACCAACGCCGTTACGCCCAACTGTGCGGTCTCGCGAAGATCAAGCGCGACCGGTTCGCGGTCTTCGCCTTCTCGTGGAAAGGCAATTTCGACATCGAGATCGGCACGCGGCAGGGCGCGGAGTTGTTGATCAATGCCGAGTGTCTGAAAGGACAGGTCTGCGTTGCGATCGCACAGCAGAGTTCGCCGTACCACTGCGAGCGTCGCAAAGACGAAAGCCTGCCGGGCTTTTCATTCGACGATTGCGTGCCGTTCACCGGCGACGCCGTGCGCGCACCCGTCCGGTTCCGCAGCGCCTCCGTGGCCGGCATCCCCGCCGACATGCGGTTGATCCTGCGGTTCGAGGTGGGCGCGGGCGAAGTATTCGGTTACGAGTGGGCGTAGCCACATCCGGATTGTCCCAACAAAAGGGCCTCCCGACCGCGCTTGTCAGACCGGCGTCTCTCTGTAGAGTCGCTGACGAAACAAATCCAAAGACACAGAAATGAAACCGCAAAACAACAAACCCCTTGGCTCCACCACCTACCCGAAACGCCATCCGTTCATTGACATTGATAACGTCATCGCCTGGGACCTGAACGTGTTCCAGCATTTCCCGAAGCCCGAGCGCATCGAGACGACCGGGCTCGAATGCGGTCCGCCCGGGTCATGGGACGCGCGCGTGGCGGCGGGCTGGGGCGCGGTGCTGTACGATGAGGGGAAATTTCGCGGCTGGGTATGCTGCATGCCGGGCATCCGCCGCCTTGACGAGAACTGCGACATCTGGCTGACCGGCTACGTCGAGAGCGAGGATGGCATTCACTGGCGCAAGCCCGATCTCAAGCTTGCTGAGCAGAGGCGCTGGCCCGGCAACAACCTGCTCAAGCTGCCCGGCTGCGTGATGAGCGTGGTGCGACCATTGCCTAATGCGGGGTTCAAGTTCCTCGCGCTGACGATCGTGACGCCGGACGCCCCGCTGTACGATTTCAAGTTTCACGGCTACGGTGCCTATCTGTTCGGCTCGGACGACGGGATTCATTGGAAGCAACTCACGAGAAACCCGATGGTCCAGCATGGCGACTGGGCGTGCCTGCATGTGGATCACGCGCGGAAGCGTTACCTCCTCTACTACAAGATGGGCGCGAACCACGGCCTGGTCTCGCGTCGCGCGATGCTTGTGATCGAGAGCGAGGACGCGATCCACTGGGAGGGCTATCACGGCTACCGGCAATGGCATGAGACGTTTCTGACTGACGACTTCGACGACCTGATCGCCGCGCAGCACGGGTACCGCGTAGCGGAGTATTACTCGCACACGCTGCACCAAGTCGGCCCGCTTTATTTGGCCGTGCAAACGCTGTTCATGGTGGGGCTACCGTTGCGGCAAAAGATGGCCCAGAACCCGAACGGCCACTCGCAACTGCGCCTCGCCTACTCACACGACGGGATCATCTGGCGTCATCCGCGCGGCCGGCCGAGCTTCATTGATCCGAGCGAGCCGGGCGAGTATGGATCGGGATTCATCACCTCAGGCAGCAACATCGTGGAGCGCGGTGACGATGCGTTGCTGTACTGCGGCGGCGCGAATCGCGACCACGGCTGGGGCATCAATCCGGATTTCACGATCGACGAAAGCATCCAGCCCAGGGACCAGGAACGCCGGGTGCGCATCTTCGTGGCGAAATTCAAGCGCGACCGGTACGCGAGCCTGGCCTCGAACCAGACGGGAACCTTCGACGTGGAGATCGGGCCGCGCCAGGGCCGGGAATTGACGATCAACGCGCTCACCCGGGACGAGGGCATCATCCGCGTCGCCCTCGCGGAACAGAGCAGCCGGTGGCATCTCGACCAACGCAAGAGCGAGAGCCTGCCCGGCTTTTCGTTCAAGGATTGCGAGCCAATCCGGGGCGACGCAGTAAAGGCGCCTGTGCGTTTCCGCAAGAAGAAGATCAACGACCTGCCGAAGGGAAAGAACCTGATTCTGCGCTTCGAGGTTACGTGCGGCGAAGTATTCGGCTACGAGTGGCAAACACACTGAGAGCCCAGGCCAGGGCAAACGCTGCCGCCATTTCGCCGCTCAGGAACTCAGCGCAGGAACATTTCGGTATCGCGCACGAGCGGCGTGTACGGAAGCTTGCCAATTGGCGTCGGGTCGGCGTTCACTGCCGTGACGCCGTTGTTGTTGCCGCCGCCCGGACTGTCGGTGATCACGACCACGTTCGTTTCGGCCGTCGGTGGCATCCCGAACAACGCACCGAGATGGACATCAATGCCGCAGCCGGTGCCACAGGTATAGTGGTGAGTACCGACGAGGTTGCCGTCCGTGTCGAACGTAGGCGCGCCACTGTCGCCGCCGTAGAGCGAGACGTTGTGCCAGAAGACCGGCTCGCCATAGGCGAAGGCCACGTTCGTGACCTGGCCGGTGATCACGCCGCGCCGCGTCACGACATAGATGGACTGGCCGCGTCGCACCGTGGCAACGTTGTAAGCTGTGCCGCCCACGGGTTGATCGAGCCCGCCCACCACGCAATCCGATTGCGCGATGCGCGTGTATCCGAGTGAGACTGCCGAATCACCGCAGAAGAACGTGTACGGGCTGCCGGCACCGGCGGTGTAATGAGCCGAGGACACGTACTGCGTGGAGCCGATCAGCGTTGCCCAGAACGGGCCAGGAGTTGTTCCCGACAAATCCAACGCGGAGGCCGTGCGAACTATGAGGGAAGTGATGAAGACCGCAACGAGAAGTAATGATGCATGTTTCATGTGTCCATCTGACCACCATGCGTTTGCGTGTGTCAAGTCCCGGATGCAGATTCACAGAATAAATTTCAGTGAACCGGTAACCGGCCACGGTTACCAGACTGTGCGAGCTTGCCAACGGCGCGAAAGATTCAGGATGATCACAGCAAGATGAAACTACTCGCTTCCAAGCCCGTTACCATCCACTCCGTGCGCCATGGATTTCGGTGGCTCCCGACGATGTTCCGTCACACCG
>CAZOTB010000074.1:3491-30878 GCA_964582645.1 uncultured Verrucomicrobiota bacterium
ACCTACGACGCACACTTCGGGCCGGTCATGCGGTTGCGTTCGGCCGACAGCGGGCGCACGTGGATCGAGGAGGACGAAAACGTGCCGCGCCTCGCCTGGTCGCGCAGCTTCGCGGATGGGGAGTTCTTTGAGATTGATTGCTACGGCTTTCTCGATCCGCGCGACAAGGACACGTACTGGTACTACGGCGCGTGGAGTTTTCCCGGCGATCCAGCCGGGAAGGTGCGCCGTGAGTTTGTGAAGTTGCGGACGAACTGGACGCAGCCGGTTTCGTTTCGCGAGTTGCAGGAAGGACCCTGCGAACCGACGCATCCGTGGTGGCAGGTCCTCAACATCTTCGAGCAGGGAGAAGAACGGGCGCTCGCGGAGGAAACAAGGCTCGGTCACCCGCCGGTGCCGCGCGCGTTCGACACCGGCGAAAACATCAAGATCGGCGGGCCGTGTTTCACGACCGGCATCGAGCACGAAGGCCGGTTGCTGGCGCTCGGTTATTGGGCGCCGCGAGGTGGCAGACTGTCCAACTGTGAGACGTTCTGCTTTCAGTCCCGCGATCGTGGCCGGACGTGGGAGGAGTTTTCGGTCGTCGCGCGGGGCAACGCTTCCACGCCGGAGGGGTTCAACGAGGCCACGCTCGTGCGACTCAAGGACGGTCGGCTCTACAGCGTCTTGCGCTCGGGGAATCTGTTGCATCACGTCTGGTCATCCGATGGCGGCAGGAGTTGGACGCCGCCCGAGCCGATGCGGCTCGTTGACTCCGATCATCTCCCGCAAAAAGTCTGGCCCGTGTGCAAGGTGTTGGAGGACGGCACGCTGGTGCTCGTGTACGGGCGACCGGGCAAGCACATCATCTTCGATCCGTCGGGCACGGGCACCCAATGGCAGGGCCATGTGGACCTGCACGCGCGCGAGCTCGCAATGCAAGCGGCGAACGGCGTTCCGCCCAAGCTGCGGCTCCGCGGCGACACCGGTGGCCAGGGGATTCGCCAGTGGGACTCGGGCGATTACCTTTTCCTCGTGCCGATCGGTCCGCGTGAGATGCTCGTGGGGTACGACGTGCAGAATTACCTTGAACATGCCGGCGCGCCGCCGGTGTCGGGAGTGCGCATGGTGCGGGTGAAATTGGAGAATACCTGACAGTCGCGCTTCGCTGAGGTGCAGTTCGCCGCAAGCGGAGCCGCGGCTATTCCAGCAGCTTGCTGTTGTTTCTGATCAACTCCTGCACCCGGGGAGGAACTTGTTGCCGCTCCACTTCTGCGCGAAGCGCCTGAGCCAGCTTACGTGCCACGTTTTTTCCGCTCGCCGATGATGTTTCGTTCCTGGTTCGGGTCAGCCTGGAGATCGTAGTCATGCACGGAATTGGGGTCAGCACGGAATTGGGGTCAGGTCTAAATATTCAAGATTGTTCTTGATTCTTGCCGGATGGCTTCTGCCAGGCGGAGGCTAAATTATTGAAAATTGAGACCTGACCCCGATGGCTTCTGAAAAAACGGCTAAACTGTTACCTCTAAATTCTCATTCACACCCCACTTCACTGGGGTGGTCAGCAGCTACAAGACACCGCGAACCGCTTCAGCGGTTTCGACACGGTGAGGAAAACCGCTGAAGCGGTTCGATCAAGCCTCGCGACGCAAATCACCCCACTACAGTGGGGTGTGAATGAGAGCGCACGGTCTGAGCGTCCGAGAACTTGTGAAATATCCAAGCTCGGTCTCACGCCCACGCGCTCTTCTCGCATCTGGAGGATTTCCTCCGCAACGGCGATCTCCTGCCCGGGTCCGACAAACATCGTTGGTCGAAAGATCTTCCTGCCTACGAGTTCTGCACCGGCGACGCCGATGCCCGCGTGCTCGCCCGCAAACACCGTCAGCGCGACCAATGGCTCACCACCGCGTGGGCTGCCGGAGGCCCGGACAGGCAGGTTGACGTAGAGATTCCAACGCTCGGAAAGCGCACGCTCCAAGCCCGCCCCACCGGCAGCGTTTACCTTGTCGTGCCATCCAAGACCGGCCCTGTTGCGACATTGCTCGATGTGGATGGGATGAATCCGAGCGCCAAGATGGCCCCAGGAGGCGCCCGCACGGACGCGTTTGTCATGGAGTGCCGCCGTGATGGCGACCACTACAACCCCTGTAAGTTGCCGGCTGGGAACAGCTACTGCTTGGTAGAGAAGGGATTTTGAATGAACTTGCCTCCGCGCGCATCCAAATAGCAGACCAATGAACGACGCACCGATCAACTTGCCGCCCGCGCAGACGCGACCGAAAAGCGCGCTCATCGTCGAAGGCGGTGCCATGCGCGGCGCGTGGGCGGCGGGGGTGCTCGGGGCGCTCTACGAGATGAACCATTGCCAGTTCGACCTGGTGGTAGCGGGTTCTTCGGGCGCGTGCTCGGCGGCGTATTTTGTCGCGGGGATGGTCAAGCCCGGCCTCGAAATCTGGCGTCAACACGTCGGCGATCAGAAGCTTCTCCGCCGAACCAACTGGCTGCGGTTCAAGCCAATGGTGGACCTCGCGTATCTGATTGATCACTGCTTCAAGAAATCGGTACCGCTGCCCGTGGACGCGTTCGCCACGGCAAAAACTCGTTTCCAGATCGTGCTCACCTCGTGCGAGACAGGCCAGCCGTTCTACTTCACGGCACGCGACGAGTGGGTCTTCGAGGCGCTCAAAGCCAGTTCCTCGCTCCCGTTTGCCACGCTCGGCTACTCGTTCGTGGCAGGCGTCCCCTATGCGGACGGAGGCATTTCGGACGCGATTCCAATCCGGTACGTATTGTCGCAGGGTGCCACGGACATCACCGTGATTCTGACGCACGGCCCCGAGTATCGCATGGGTCCGACCCCGCGCATCATCTGCCGGCTGGCCTACCCGTGGTTTCCCAAGGTCGCCGAAGCCTGGATGCGACGCCACCAGGGCTATAACGAGTCGCTGGATCTTCTCGCCCATCCGCCCGTCGGCGTCCGCATCCGGATGCTCCGCCCGATGAAGCCGCTGCCGGTGACACGATTCACGGACGACTCGAGACGGCTGCGCGCGGCGGTGGACCGGGGACAAGAGGAAGCGACGGAACAAATGCGCGCGCAATCGCAAGTGACAAGCACCCCGAGCTGAAGGTTCAAGAAACGACCTGGCTCGGCGTTCGGGAACCGCCTCCGACAGACCTGTCGCATCGTTTGATGGACCATTTCAACTCGCGATTTGTTTTGCCCCGTGCCCATGCATCGAGTATGCCGCATCGGCATGAACGCTGTCTCTCACCGCTGGACGGTGCTCCCGAATCAGCCTTCCGCCGAGTCACTCCTGGCGAACGGGCTGAAAATCTCGCCGTTGCTTGCCCGCATCCTGGTCCAGCGCGGTCACGACACGCCTGAGAAGGCCGAGCTGTTCCTGAACCCGCGACTGAAGAACCTGGGCGATCCCTTCGCGCTCGGTTCACTTCGGGAGGCCGCCGCACGCGTCTGGCAGGCAATCGAGCGCGGCGAACGCATCGTGATCTACGGCGATTACGACGTGGACGGAGTGACCAGCACCGCGATGTTGTTCCGGGTGCTGCGCGCATTCGGCGGCACCGTTTCACATTTCCTGCCGCGGCGCATGGATGAAGGCTATGGCCTCAGCGCGGATGGAATCGAGCGCTGCATCGAGGAGACCAAACCTCAACTATTGATCGCCGTGGATTGCGGCACAACCGCATCGAAGGAGATCGCCGAACTCAAACGCAGGGGCGTCGAGGTCATCGTGCTCGATCACCACAGCGCCGGCGGCGAACTGCCTTCCTGCCTGCTCATCAATCCCAAAGTCGAAACGCGAACCGCAGAACTTGAAGCGCGAAACGGGGCATACCATCTCGCGACTGTCGGCTTGGTGTTCAAACTCTGTCATGGGTTTCTCAAGCTCGGACGCGAGCTCGGCAAGCCCGTGCAGGAGTTCGATCTGAGGCAATACCTCGATCTCGTCGCCGTCGGCACCGTCGCGGATGTCGTGCCGCTCGAAGGCGAGAATCGCATCCTGGTCAAAGCGGGACTCGATCAGCTTGCGCGCACGACCAACGTCGGCCTTCGAACACTCAAGGACATCGCCGGCATTCCCGAACGGTTGAATCCGCACCACATCGGGTTCCAAATCGGGCCGAGACTCAATGCCATGGGGCGGTTGAGCGACGCGTTGGTGTCCCTCGAGCTGCTGCTCACCGAGGACCCGGCGCGCGCGCAGGAACTGGCCGCGACCCTCGACCAATGCAACCGCGAACGGCAGGAGATCGAGCAACGCACGTTCGAGCAAGCGCTTGCCCGGCTCGATGGCGTGAATCCGTTGCCGCTCTCGATCGTGCTCGCCCAGGAAGGTTGGCATATCGGCGTGATCGGAATCGTCGCCGCTCGCGTCATGCGGCAGTTCCATCGTCCCACTGCGATTATCGGTCTCGACAGCAACGGCGCCGGCAAGGGATCCTGTCGCAGCGTGGAGGGATTCCCGATCGTGGACGCGCTAAGACGTTGCGAAAAGCTGCTGACCCGGTTTGGCGGACATCAGGCCGCCGCCGGCTTCTCCATCGAGGCGAAGAATGTCGAGGCGTTCCGTGTTCAACTCGAAACCGTTGCCCGGGAGATGCTGAACGGCGAGACGTTGCTACCAACGATACGGGCGTGCGCCGATGTTCCGTTGCACTCGATCACGCCGGAGTTGATGAACGAACTCGCGATGCTCGAACCGTTCGGCACGTCCAATCCGCAGCCCGTCTTCGTGGCTCACGCGGTTCCGCTGCGGAGCGCGCCGCGGACGGTGGGCACCGGCCACCTCAAGCTCTGGCTTGGCGACCGCGGACAGTCATTCGACGCGATCAAGTTCGGCGTGGGCGACTGGCAACCGAAGAGCGATCGAGTGGACATCGCGTTCACCCCGCACTGGAACGAGTACCAAGGGAAACGGACGATCCAGTTGAAGATGATGGACGTGAGGGAAACGGGAAACGCGGAACGCGAATCGTGAAGCTACGGAACCAGTCCGTGATTCGCGATTCGTTCACGCCTTCAGCACCTTCCCCGCCTTCAGGCAAGAGGTGCAGACGCGGACGGTCTTGACACCGCCGTGGACGCGGGCGCGGACGGACTGCAGATTGGGCATGAACCGGCGCTTCGTGATCGCGGTCACGTGCGTGCCGATGCCGCCGATGCGCTTGGGTTTGCCGCTGCGGAGAACGAAGTTGCCCTTTCGCGGGCCCTTGCCACAGATGACACAGAATCTAGCCATAAAATTGTCCCTTCGGATTTGGAGCGCGCTACTCTACGGATCAACGCCCATATTGCAAGTCCGTTATGGACTTGGTCTCATAATAGCCACTCGGGCTCAATCCGCCTCTGCGCGGGGTGGTCTGCGCCGGGCCAATTGGTTGGAATGAGCCGATGGGATGCGACCCGTAAGCACCGACGGTCGGAAAACTCAACCCGCCCGGGGTCAACGGTGCGCTCGCGGCGGACGGAGTGAGAGAACCTCCCGGCGACGAGGGAAGCACCGGCGACCCCACAAACGCCGGCGCAAGCAGTGAACCCTTGCTATCCTGATTGGGAGTTGCGCCCGCCACGGCGGCGCCGGGCACGCTCGGCTGCAAGTTGCCGAGGAGATTTGGCTGATAGCCCGTGAGAGCCTGATCGTTTCCTCCCAATGCGGACTGCGTCCCAGACTGCTTCTGCTGGTTCGGGTTCAAGGCAAGCGAATCGAACGGGCTTGGTGTCTGCAAATAGGACGCGTAGGGACTGACGGACCTGCTCGCGTCCGGGTTCAATTTCTCGCCGGGTTTTGCGGACTGTGCGTCTTTTAATCTGCCCTCGGCGGTGGTCGTCATGCCGACCGGGTCATACGGCCTGACCGGGTTGTCGTAACGACCATCCTTCAACGATGAGTTGACCACCTCGAGCGGACCCGCGACGGCCGTGCTTGGTCTCACCACATCGAGCACGCTTGCAGGCGGAGTCTGGGAGGCTGAACCGATGGCGCCCTGAGTTGCACCGCTGCCCCCCCCGGTCGATAACGCCGGTCGGAAGGCTGTGCCCGAGGACGGCGTTGACCGTGGCGCGGCTTCTTCCGTCTTGGGCGCGCGATTGAAGATGCTAAAGCTGCGATTGGACACGCTCAACGTCGGCGACAACGGGCGGACGACGCTATTGGTGACGCCCGACTCCTGGAGCCTGCGAGTCGTGGTCGAAGTGTAATCACGCAATGTCGTGTCCGGCGCGGCATCGCTCGAAGGTGTGGGAGAGGATCGAATAACGGTGGGCGCCCGATCCACCGGCTTGGTGTGCTTCTCCGCAGAGCCAGAGGAGTACGATTCCGGGCTGTAACTGCGACGCATCATGAGTTCGATGCGGTTTGCCTTTTTCTCCTCGTAGGTCGTCGCGAGCGCTCCGATTTCCTTTTGGTTCTCGTCCGCAAACTCCTTGAGATTGAACTTGGTAATGGAGTCGGTGGGCTTGGACTCCGTTGCTTTTCCCTTCTCGAGAGCTGCCTTCCGCCGTTGGGCTTCCTCGTAGAGCCGCAGCATCTGCTCTCGTCGCTCTTGCTCTCTTGTGTTGGAACTCGCCCGCCGAATCTCGTCAAGGGAAAGGGTGAGTCGATTCGCTTGGTCGGGAGGCAATGTGGTGGGTTGCGGCGGCGGTGGCGGGGTGCCCTGCGCCAACACCCCGGAAGCGAGCAGTATCATCGGCAAGACACCGCCGATCACTCTGGATACTTGCCGGGTCATGATTGATGCCTTCTCCGCCTCGAAAAGTTCGTTGAACAGATGAAGAATAGGTTGCCTACAATGCGTTGTCAATCATCCTCCTCAAGTACTTCACGGCAAGGCGTACCGGACGAATCAGGTAGTACAGGAAGAAGAAACAACTCGGGAGCCGTGCGACGCGATAGTCGGCCACGCCCGGCGTGAAACCGAGTCGCAGTAGATATCGAACGCGGTCCCGCCATTGTTCCCGAACTTGCACATGAAACGGATGAAACAACACCCTTGCCTCGAACGGTTGCTCGGGAGAGCGCTCGAAGAGTCGAGGCGAACCGGCTGCGCCCGCGAACAGCTGCTGACGGACGACGGTGGCAAGCGCTTGAGCGCGCGGATCGTTGGCAAACGCCGGCACCCCTGCGCCCAGCAGTTCTTCGGCAAGCCGGAGACCGACCGACACCATGCGCTCGCAACCGGCGGCTTTCGCCCGCTGACGAAGCGCGTCCCAGTCCATTTGCGGAGTCGCGCGTATCAGCTCCGCTACGTCGCAGACCCAGCCCAGTTGCAGCCACAGATGTTTCGCACCGTGGACACACAAGGCGAGGAGCGTATCTTCCCGGCCCAGCGTGCGCATGGTTGCGCCGCCGAGCGCGACACATTCCATGCGAGTCCACATGCCTTCGGTGTCGAGTTCGCAGGAGAAATAGCGTGGCGCAAGTGCGCTGTGCAGTTCCACCTCGAACTGGTCGTCTTCGCGGCGGAACGCCAGCTCGCATTCGGATCGCAGCAGCCGTTCCTCCTGTTCCGCCGTGAGTGAGAGATGAGGGCGATAGCGGTTGGACGTGAGCAGCGATCGCGCGCGCGTCATGTCGCCTCGGCCCACGAGAAGGTCCAGATCGAAGAACTGCCGCAATGCGAGGTTGCCATATGCGGTGAGAGCCAGGACCGGCCCTTTATAAGGTGCGACTCTGATCCCTTCTCGGGTGAACAGTTCGTGCAGGCGGGCCAATTCAGCGGTGAGCGCGAGATTGCGCTGCGTGCAGGCTTGCGCTCGCTCCCGGAGTTCAGCGGTCACGCAACGGGGTGCGATCACATTGAGATGCGAGTAAAGTAACGGAAGCACGCGGTGCCGGGTTGCGAACCGGGGAAGCTCCGCCCAATCCAACTGGGTTTGGAGCAACTCTGCGGTTCGTCTCGCGTTGGGCTCATCCATCACGGCCCGGGCGCAGCAACGCACCAACTCCACCTCGAACGGAATCGTGTTGCGGCGCGAGGAGTCAGAGGTTGTTTGCAAGATCGTCTTCCACGAGCTGGGCCAATTCGGGCAGTTTGGCCAGCGAGCGATTCACATTGAGGCGCCGCACGCCGATCTGATTGACAACCGTGGCGCATTGACGAAAATGCGCTTCGCGTCCGATGGATTGCAGCAGCCGGGCGCAGTACGAGTGGCGGATCAATTCCACTATCGCCTCCTGCGGTGGCAGCAGCTCGACTCGGTTCGCTTTGGCTTCTGCCAGCACGTAGAGGCGCTTGAGGGGCAGCGGGCCACGCGCGAAGCCGTGCGTGATGCGTCGAGCGCGCTTCTCGATGCCCGGGCGGATGTGGGGCAACGTTTCCAATGCTTCGCCGAGCGCCTCGACCGCTTCGGGCCAGAGTTTGAGCTGGGGGAATCCGGGGTAAACCATCGTTTGTCCCACGGCGGAGGCATCGAGCGCGACGACATCATCCGCAACGAGGCGATGATCGCGACGGTGCATTGCGGCGGCGAGCGTGGATTTGCCCCCTCCCGAGTGGCTGAGAAACCCCACCGTGCGGTCGCCGACTGCAACCGCGCTGGCGTGCAAGACCAGGCGCTCTCGCTGATGCAGTGCGACTCCGAGGCAGGATCCCAGTAGAAACAGTCGCAGCACTCGTTCCTCAACGCCGGGATGCGGACTGATCGCGATGCGTTTGCCCGCCTGGATGAGGAATGTCCCCACCCGGGGGTAGGTGAGATACACCCCCTCCGTCGCGATCTGAGCCTGGGGCACCTCTGGGCTGGACTCCGGCCGCTGTGCGAGCGGTCCAAACTCAATCACCACATCTGGCTTTGCCGTAGCACGGAGTAGTTCGGGCAGCTCCAAGACAGAATGCACCCCCAACCCGTAGACCGCGTAGGAAAAACCGGACGTCTCCTCGTGGGGGAGCGGCAGATTCAAATCTCGTTACGGCGACACCGGCCCGTGCGAGCCGCCGACCCCGTCGGTGTTCACTCCACTAGGGTTTCGCGTGATGGATTCGACGGTCCCGTGGACGGTCAAGCGGGGGCCTGAGTAGGACTTACGGCGGGGAGTATCAGACGGGCGAGAGACTTCGACGCCCGTAGTCTTGTTGCTGCGATCATTTGTGCTCGTTTTCATACCATATCCCTTTTTTCCAGTGATGAAAGTAGCAGCCCATCCCGGATGCTGTCAAACTCTATTTTCCCGGTTTTTCCCGGTTTTCCCAGTTCACAAGCGACAGCCATTTCCCAAGGGTTACCGCTTTCCACACAGCCATCGCCTGTGAGGTCGTTCCGGATGAGAGATAACGACGGCACACCTCGCGATACGTTCCCATGTCCACAAACCGCCCCAGCGTTCCCGGCTGGCGCAGTTGTTCCTCGATGATTTCCCGGTGGAGTTCGCGCATTCCCCGGTTGAAGTTGGGGCTTAGGTCGGACTTGCCTTCCCGCCATTGCACTGCGGGCGGAAGGATTCCCTCCATCGCGCGCCGAATGAGCCAACGCGTCCAGCCGCCCTTGAGCTTCTGGCTGGATGGTGCCGCCAGGCAGAACTCAACCAGACGCCGGTCGGCAAACGGATACGCCGGTTCGATTCCGACAAACGCCGCCGGTGTGTCCACCGCTTCGTGCAACAACGGGATCAATGCCGAGTTCAGACGACGCAAGTGGTTCTCCTGTTCGGTGCGCGGCTCATCTTGGGGAAGCAAGGCCCGCCACCGGTCTCCCACGCGGACCTGTCGGGAGAAAGTTGGATTCACAATCCGCTCGGGATCCCAGATCGGCCGTACTGGATTCCTGACGCCGAGCCACATTTGTCGCGTCCATGGCGGCAAACAAGGTTTGATGGCATGCCTCCACAAGATGGCCCGCCGGCTTCCACCGAAATCGTGGCCGATCTTCGATGCGCTACGTGCGACCTCCAACCACCGGCCCGAGCGGGTTAACTCCGCCAGCCGCTTGACGCCGAAGGACACGACCGCGTCACCCTCAAGCCCATCCAGCAGCACCCGCACTCCGGCTCCCGCGGCTGCCTGGAATAGCGCCCAGTGCATATAGAGGTTCGGCGCGAAGAACGCTTCGTCGGTGAAGCGAAGAATCCGGTCCAAGTCCACCAGCGGACCAAGCCGATCGGCTGCTATGAAATGCGGCTCGACCCCGCCTTGCGTCACCACGGCTTCGATGAACCGCCGCTCGTCGCATTGGGGTACTGTCTCGAACGTGGCTGAAAAAGTGTGCAATGGCGGATGGCCACTGTCGGCAAGAAGTTTCCGCGCTACGCACACGATCCAAGACGAATCCAGCCCGCCGCTCAACATCGAACCAACGGGGAACGCGCTGCGCAGCCGGCAGCGCACGGCTTCGGTGAAGATTGAGCGAAAGGCTTCCGCATACTCCTGATCGGACCCCATGCGAATGTCCCGCTTCGGGTCGAGCTGCCAGTAACGCTGTAATCGCGTCCCTTCGCGGCCAACGGTCAGTGTGTGCGCGGGCGGTAGGCGCAGGATTTCTTCGTAGAAGGTAATCTCTTTGTCCTCGAGCATCGAGCAGAGATAATCGGCAACGCGTACCTCGTTCAGCCGGCGCGGCACCTCCGGCCAACTCAGCAGGGCTTTGATCTCCGATCCGAAGAAGAACGCGTTGCGGCCGCGATGGTAGTAGAACGGTTTCACGCCCATGTGGTCGCGAGCGCAGAACAACACCTGGCGGCGTCCGTCCCAGATCGCGAATGCGAAATCGCCGAGCAACTTCTCGGCACATCGCTCGCCCCAACGCTCGTATGCAGCGAGGATCAACTCGCTGTCCGCAATCTCTGCCGGTGGGCGTCCGCCGAAATCCAATGTGGCGAAGAACTCGTCGCGATTGTCAATTCGGGCGTCGGCAGTGATCGAAAGGTCGCCGGTCTTGTTTACAAACGGCAGCTTTTCCTTCAATGACTCCGGCGTCGTCCACAACATCCGATGCGCAAATCCCAACGGGCCATCGCACCACACACTGGAAGCATCGCGTCCGCGATGGAGTATCGTCTCGCCCATCTGTTGCACGTCGGCCGGCCGCGCGCTGCGGCCATCGAGAAAGAAAACGCCGGCGATCCCGCTCATGATTGCCGCGGGAGGGTTGGCAATGGCGTGAACCGCGTCAGGTCGGTGTCGCCGATGAGGACTCTCCCTTGGCTCTCGACCCACGCGTGCGCTTGCAGTTTCTTGTGTTCATCCAAAGCAACCCCAATGTGCAACTCGCTGGGATACCCCTCGCGTCGAAACAGGATGTGGGCGACCAACGCGCGAGGCAGACAACTGTGAGCCCCCGGAACGTAATGGCTGGCGCGTCCCACAGCCCAGACAATTTGATCGGCACTCGCACCGGAGTGAGATGACCGCGGACTCGCCTGGCGTTCCACCCACCGACGAAGTGTGTCGAACGGAAGCAGCCACAAACCGAGGCGCACCGCGATGATCCACCTCAGCGCCCGCACAGCCATCTTTCGTTCGACCTCGGGCCGGGCGAGGAAACTACGCAGCCTGCTCAGACGCACCTCCGCGAATCTCAATCAGACCCCGGTCAGCGAGTTCCCGTAGCAGGGTCAGTACATCCCGTTCGCAATGTTTGGGCTCGACATCGTACTCGGCCAGGATGGTCGCGCACAACTCGCTCACCGATTTTGGATGCTGGATCAGTTGCCAGATTCGCGCGCCCACGGGGTCGAGGCCGTAATAAACCCCATCCTTGAGATTCAGGATGGCGACTTCGTCGGCGAGGTCGGGCGAAACTTGCTCTGGAATAACGACCACTATGGATGTCAGGTCGATGGCGTTGCTCACGTTGTACTCCCGTTGCATTCGACGCCAAGGAGTCTAACACACAATGCGCCGGCCTCAATTCATCATTGTGGCACGTCGGTTTCGACGGGCGCGCGCTCGTGACCGAAGTTGCTCGCAGCCCGGGCCACTCCTGCCGCCCCCGCTGATTCTCTCACGAATCATGAGAAGAGGCAGAAGTGCTGGGGCAGTTCGGATTCACAACGGTTCTCGTGGGGTTCGGGTTTCGGGACAAGCTACTGCGATTCACTGTCGGTTGACCGGCACTTCCTCCTTTCGCTCGAGTCCGCAAAACCGGGCAGATCGAAATAGGCTTGACGAACACCGCGCACGTGCTGTAAAAGCCACAATGAAGCGTTTCATTAGTAGCACGGACTTCTCCTATGGGCATATCAGCTTATGCGCGAAGAGTGGAATTGGGCATCACCCGCTCCCGCGATACCGCTCCAGTGAACTACCTTGAATCTGTCCTCTTGATCTTGTTGCTGCTTGCCTTGCCCGCAGCGGCTGAGACGGGTATCACCAACACCATTGACGGCATCAACACGAACGCGGGCGCCACGTTTACCATCGGCGATACGGGCCCGTTCAACGAGCTCATCATCACCAACAGCGGTTCCGTGAGCAATGGCGTGGGCATCATCGGCAATGCGGCGGCTGCGGACAGCAACACCGTGATTGTGATCGGAACCGGCTCGGCGTGGACCAACGTGGGCGCGTTCACCCTCGGCAATTCCGGCAGCGACAATCAACTGCTCATCCTCAACGGCGGATCGGTGGTTGGCACTACGGTGACTCTGGGTGACCAGACGGCCGCGAACAACAACATTGCCATCATCTCGGGCACCGGCTCGATCTGGACCAACACTGGTGCTCTGACGATCGGAGCTCCCGGGTTCGGAAATCAACTCATCATTACCAATGGCGGGAAAGTCTATGTCGCCAGCGTGACCCTTGGCAGCGGTGCGGCGGCCAGCAACAATGCAATCAGCGTTGTGGGCTCTGGCTCCTTGTTGGCCAGTGCCGGCGCGTTGACGATGGGTGGTGGCGGAGCTGATTTCAGTCAGATGGTCATCGCCAACAGCGGTCAGGTCTTCAACGCAGCCGGCTCCATCGGCTCCAACGGCGACAGCAACTCGGTCCTCGTCACCGGCATCGGCTCGGTGTGGAGCAACTCCGCGTTTCTGAGAGTCGGGGATGACCGGGACTATGCCCGGCTTGTCATTTCAAACGGGGCTACGGTCATCAGTTCAGGTTCTTCGGCTGGTATCGGCTACAACCCCGGTAGCTACAATTTTGTCACGGTGACGGATACCGGTTCCTCGTGGCGGGTGTTCGGTGCCGCCAGCTCGGTGTTGAACGTGGGCACCGGCAGTGGCGGCGGCGCTGCCCATGACAACGGGTTGATCATCACAAACGGTGCCCTCGTGGTCAGCACGAACGGCACGATCGGCTCCGCCGCGGCAACCCACGACAATTATGCGATCATCACCGGCAATGGTTCGCTCTGGACCAATTCGCTCACCTTTCGGGTCGGCAGTGCGGGCTACAGCAACCGACTGACGGTTGCCAACGGCGGACGCCTCGTCAACACTATCGGCCTCATCGGCGACCTCGCATCGAGCAGCAACAACATCGCTATCGTAACGGACGCCGGCTCGGTGTGGAGCAACATCAGCTCGCTCACCGTCGGCGACGCAGGTTCGTTCAACCAGCTTGTCATCACCAACGGCGGCCAGGTCTTCAGCGCCTCGGGCGTCATCGGCAACGGCGCGACCGGCAACAGCAACCTCGTGATCGTAACCGACAGCGGGTCTCGTTGGAACAGCAGCGGCACGTTGACGGTCGGCGGCGCAGGATTCTACAATCAGCTTGTCATCACCAACGCCGGGCAAATCCTCGCGGGCGGCGTCATCGTCGGCAGCACCGGCAGCGGCTACAATACGTTGACGGCCCACAGCGTCACCAACTCCAGCATGGGATTGTCCATCGGTCGAGTTTCCTCGAACAACACCGTCGCGCTCACCGGCAATTCTGTCTGGGACTTGCAGGGCGGCGCGCTCGTATGGGGGAGCAACGGCGTCGGCAACGTCTTGTCGCTCAGTGCCGGTTCCATTCTCACCAACGTCGGCGGCGTGACGCTGGGCGATTCCGGGACCACGATGTACCTGACCAATCACCAGATCGCGCTGAGCGGGGGCGGGTTGAACGTCGGCGTCCCCGGCAGTGCCAACAGCACGCTCGTGGTGAGCAACCGCACCATCACCAGCGGGGCCTCCAGCACGGCAGGGAATGGCTCGTCGGGAAACCTTCTGACCACCCTTCCCAATACGGTCTGGAATGGTGCCGGCCAGACGATCACCGTCGGCAGCGGCTCCGCCACCAACAACACGCTTTCCATCGAAGGCGGCATGCTCAGCAACGCCGCGCTGACCGTCGGTTCGTCGGCGGGCTCGGTCGGCAACAACGTCACCGTGACCGGAAGCGGTTCGACGTTGTACGGAGGAGCGTTTACCGTCGGAGACTCGGGTTCGAGCAACTCGCTGTTGATCCGCAGTGGCGCGATCGTTACCAACGCCACCACCACCATCGGCGATGCAACTGCGGGCACGTATAACTCTGTAGTGCTCAACGGCGCGACCTGGACGAATTCCGGTGTTACCGTTGGTTGGCAGGGCAGCTACAATCGCCTTGTGATCTCCAATGGAGCGAAATTCGTCGGCACCACGTTGGGCATCGGCATGCTCACCGGCGGCAGCAGCAATTCGGTCCTCATCACCGACAGCGGCACAGCAGTCACTCTGGCGAACTGGATCCGTCTCGGTGACAACAGCGGTTCTCAATCCTACAATCAACTCGTCATCTCGAACGGCGCGCAGGTGGTCAATGCCGCCAACTCCACCGCAGTCGGCAACGATGCCGACGCCAGCCACAACCTGGTGATCGTGACCGACCCCGGCTCGACTTGGACTCTGACACCCGGCAGCGGCGCGGGCTTTACCATCGGCCGCGCGGCCACGGCCACCGGCTTTTACAATGGCCTCATTCTCACGAATGGAGGCAAGCTGATCAGCCCTCTGGGCAACATCGGCGGGGGCAGCACCAGCAACGGATTTGTCATCGTCACCGGCGCCGGTTCGATGTGGACCAACACGGGCGCACTCACCATCGGCACCACCGGCCGCAGCAACATGCTCAGCGTCGTCAATGGAGGCACCGTTGTGAACTCCATCGGCACAGTCGGCTCGACTTCCACGAGCAGCAACAATTACGTCCTTGTAACCGGCCCTGGCTCGCTCTGGCGCAACTCGAGCACCGTCACCGTCGGCAACGGCACGAATGCCGGCAACCGCATCCTCGTCAACGACGGGGCGATACTTGAATCCTCGGGACTCATTAGCACGCTCGACTCCGTTATCAGCAATGCGGGCGCCGTCTATCAGTTCAACACGGCCACACCCACCATCACCACCAACGGCGGCAGCATCGTCGTCAATGGCGGCACGATCTCGTTCCGTAACGTCACCGCGGCTAACGTGTACGGCAACTCGACCGGCACCCAGCTCACCAACATGACGTTCCAGGGCAACAATGCCTTCCGCCTGAACAACGCTTCCAACACCACCGCGGTCGCGCAGAACTACACGTTCAATACCGGCCTCGGCGCGACGAATTACACCCGGCTCGAAATGGTGGACGGGGTCACGCTCTGGCGCAGCGCCACCCTCACCGTCGGCAGCGGCGGCTCGATGCTGGCGTCGAACACTGTCGGGCGCGTTGCTGCGTCGGTCACTAGCGCCGGGCAGATCGAGGTCGTGAACAGCCGGTTGACCTGGTCCAGCAACGTCGTCCTCAGCGGCGGCTACGTCAGCGATCCCTCGACGAACATCTTTGCCACCAATCTCACCATCACTGCCAGCGGTTATCTGCAGGGCGGCGCGGGCGACCTGTTCCAGTTCGAGCGCGATCTCATCCTGCAATCCACGCAGGACAACCTGTACGACCTCACAGCCTCGACCGTGGCCTTTACCAACCGACTCGGCCAACACCTGTTCAACCTTACCGGCAGCGGCGCGGACGACAACGGCTCGAACTTCGTCGGCATTGCTTCGATCGTGGACAACTACGCCATCGGCACACTGGTGCTCTCGCCGTCGGACTCGCTGCGGTTGACGGGCACCGTCGCCAACGCGCTCTACGTCGGCGCGCTCGACATCGGCGGCCTCGCCAACACCAACAACCTGCTGTTGGACATCAACCTTTATTATGACAGCAACCAGGTCGCGAATGCCTACCTCAACGGCCTCGTCTATGACCTCGCCGGGAATGGCTTGTTGATCCCATACCCAGGCCCGGGCGTTCCTGTGATTCCGGAGCCGGCTGCCTTGTTCCTGTTCGTGCTCGGAGCGTCGGCGTCGCGTTTGCGTCGCGCTCGAGGTACCGGACAACGGGACTGACATGCAACCCCGCACCGGTCCCGTTCCTCTCCAGCGCCGAAGGCCGGTCCGTTCGACGATCACGCAGGTCGCGCGCGAAGCGGGCGTCGCCATTGCCACGGTGTCCGGCATTCTCAACTCGCGCGCCGATTGCTATGCGTCGCAACAAACCCGCCAGCGGGTCCAGGAGGTGGCGCGTCGGCTGGGGTACCGTCCCTCGCTCGTGGCGCACGCGTTGCACGGGCGCGCCATAAAGACGCTCGGCTTGCTCGTGCCGGCGATGGACGTCGGCGAAGTGGTCATTCGCACCATGGCCAGTTTCGAGGCCACGGCGCGTCAGGCCGGGTTTCTGACCGTGACCGCCTGCACCCAGGACGATCCCGAGAAGGAAAACGACGTCATCAGTGCGCTGCTCGATCGCCACGCGGACGGGATCGTGATGTATCCCACCGAGCAAGGCCCGCACAAGCAACTGCGCCATCTCGCTGCGGAGGGTTTCCCAATCGTCACCCTCGACGGCGCGGGCCGGCTCGATTTCCCCGTGGATGACGTCAGCATCAGCCAGTACGACGGCGGCCGGCTCCAAGCCGAACACCTGATTGAACTCGGCTGCCGGCGCGCTTGTCTGATGCATTCGGTACAGCGTCGGTATGTCAACGACCAGAAGATGGCCGGGCTCAAGGACACGCTGGCGCGCTCCGGTTTCCCGGCCCCGCTCATGGCGGAGCTCGACCTCGCGGTTCACACGCAGCACCACTGGGACGCGCGAGAGCTCGACCAAATCCGGGAATTTCTCCGTGCGCACCGGGGCGAGTTCGACGCGCTGGTCGCGGTCGGCGACGTGTTGGCGGTATCGGCGATGCGCTGCGCCATCGAGCTTGGCCTGCGCGTGCCCGAGGACCTCGTGGTGATCGGGTTCAACGACATCGTGCTGGCGTCCGAGGTCGTCCCTTCGCTGACCACGGTGCACGATCCTGCCGAACAGATGGGCTCGATCGCCTTTCAACTGCTCGAAGAACGCCTGCGCAAAGAGGACACGAGGACTGAACTGCGCCAGGTCAAAATCCAACCGACACTCTGCGTGCGCATGTCCACCGCCCGGCAGCCGGCAGCCGGGACGCCCCGGGAGAATGCCACGTGAAGCGCGTAGCGCGAGGCCGGATATTTCACATTGAGCTCGCACGTTGTCTCCCGATTCTCATTAACACCCCACTTCAGTGGGGTGAAACGCGGATGCAAGACGCTCCCAACCGCTTCAGCGGTTTTGACACGGTGAGAAAAACCGCTGAAGCGGTTCGTTCCTCGTTCCCGGAGCAAAGCACCCCGCTGAAGTGGGGTGTTAATGAGAGCGGACAGCCCGAGCGTCCGAAAAATTGTGGAATGTCAGGGCGAGGCCGGTCGGGCGAGGGTGGCTTCACCTTGATCGAGTTGCTGGTGGTCGTCGCCATCATTGCCATCCTCGCCGCGCTCTTGCTGCCGGCTCTGCAATCCGCCAAGGAAAACGCCAAGCGCTCGCTGTGTACCTCGAACTTGCGCCAGTTGACGACGGTACTGATCATGTACGATCAGGACTACGGCGAGTTCCCGCCCGGGCGTTGGAACATCGGCAACTACACGCACGAGTTCTCGCACATCGTGCTTCGTGACAATTACAAGGTGCCCGAGAAAATCACCACCTGCCCGTCCAGCGAATGGCTCATCAGCTTCGCGCCGTGGACCGCCAACAGTTCGGCCGTGGCGCGCCTGATGTATTTCTACCTGGCCGGCGACGGGCGGCGTCCGCCCGGCGGCGCCACGGTGGATGGCTGGCTGTCCAGCAACTTCGACTCGATGAGCCAGGGCTATTATCCTGCGGTGTCGCTGCGAACCGCGCGCCTGCCCTCGCACAGGCAGTTCCTGCTGCTCGATGCCCTTTACTATCCCGGCGTCGTCCCTCACAGCCAGGCCCCCTGGCGTTCGAGTCACGTCCGGGCCGACGGACTCGGTGCGGGCGGTAACGTCGCGTTCGCGGACGGTCATGTGGAATGGCAGACAGTCATCAGCGGCAAAACGTGGACGCTCTATTCGGGTTCGACACCCTATCTGATGTGGACACCGAGCGAACCCAAACCGGCTGCCGCGATCGCCTGGCCGTAGCCAATGAATGCGACGCAGCAAGCTGAAGCTTGAACTCCAAACGGAACCTTCACACACCTTGCGTTCGGAGTACACGCTTCAGCTTGCCATCTTGCCAACAATAGGCTGATGCATTACCGGAACAGTCCCATGATCCAACATCGCTTGTTTTTGCTCGCCGCCACGCTCTGCTTGTGCGTTTCGACTCTCACCGCCACCGCGGGCGAAATCACCAGCGCGCCGAAATGGCGGGGACGAATCAGTTCGACCGGGCCCTCGATCACGGTCGAGGACAAGGCCGCCTGGCTGGTGTTTGGCGATGCCAGTACCACTCGCTACCGGGCGTCGGTGGACCTGAAGCTCTCGCCTACCGGCCAGCCGGTTGGCATCCTGATCTTCCCCGACGAACCGCTGGATGGAACCACCGGTGGTTTCTTTCGATTGAATCTTGTCCGTGGCAAGGGCCTGAATCTCATGCCGCGCCGCGCCGAATGGAATCCCCAGACGAAGCGTTGGGATGCAGTGAAGGAACAGGGAGGCTCCCTCGGTTTCAGTCCCAATCCCGACGAGAAGGGCATCAAACCCACGCTCGCCGAAATGGAGCGCGACGGGGTGAAGGCGGTGCCGTTTGACGAGCGCTGGTTGAGCCTGCGCCTCGATGTCTCCGATGCGAACGCCGACCTGTGGCTCGACGGCTTGCTTGTCCGGCGCGTGCCGTTGACCGACCGCCGCGCCGGGGCCGTCACCCTCGCTTTCAGCAAGGGTGATCAGGTGCGGAACATCAAGATCGAGCCGGCGGCCGACGACGCGGGTTTTCTGCCGGTCGAGTTGGGGCCGATCACGAGCAACGGCGCGGAAGCTCCGCCCTCCTCGAAGGTCGAGCATCTCGATGTGCCGTTCCTCGTGTTGGACGGCGGCAAGAGGACGCTCGACCTCCGCAAAGCCGGTTGGCCCGACTGGCAACGCGATCCGAGCAGCTACAATGAAGTGTTCGACGACGGCCCGCTGTTCCTGCACGATCCACGCACGCCGACGTTGCGCGTGCCGGTCGAGGATTACTCCGCCGTTCACGTTCTCGCGATCGCGGACGACGACACGAACACGGTCGCTGGCTTCACCATCCGCGCCGGTCATCTCAGCACTCGCTTCCAATGCGCGGTGTACGATTTTCCCGCCGCCGTGCCCCGACGAAAGGACGCGGCGAAGGAAGATGCGGCCCGGATCGTGAAACTGGGCGACCAGAAGTTCGTCCACGTTCGTGTCCCGCTCACGGTCGCGTTCAGCCAGGACATCTTCCAATGGATTGATCTCCAACTGACCAAGGAAATCCGGCTCGCCCGGCGTCGGCCTGATCCGAGCCGATTTCGATTCCGTCCGCTGGGCTTGCCCTGCGGCGTCCAGATTGCCGCGGTCACGCTGGAGCGCAGCCCGATCCAGATGCGTGTCACGAGCAAGGAAGCCGGACACGCGTTCGTCGAACCGACGAAACCCGAGTTCACCATTTCGCTGCGGAACGCCTCACCCCAAGCCCGGTCACTTGAGATTCAGGCGAAGGCAACTCACCTCGATGGGACGGAGACCAAGGCGGACACGAAAGGAAAGCTCGAGCCCGGCAAGTCGCAGGAGTTCAAGCTCGCCATTCCCGTCTCGAAACGCGGTTATCACGACATCGAATTCGCCGTCGTCGCCAATGGCGAGCCGCTCCTCACGCGCCACACCACTTTCGCCGTGTTGCCGCCCGACACGCGCCAGCACCGCGATCAATCGCCGTTTGGCACGTGGGACTTCAGCGGCGGCCATTTCACCTGCAACGACCCCGACATCTCCGGCGCGCTGCACAAGAAAGCGGGGCTGCGATTCGGGATGTTTGGGTTCAGCGCCGAGGAACGCAAGAAATGGGGCGTCGTCCAGGGCCGGGAACACAAGGCGGGCACGAACCTGACGCGCTACGTCGAGTTCCGCGAGAAAAACCCCGACGCGCTGCAAAGCAATCTGCTGCTGCATGAAGACTCGATCTCGGGCGGACACGTCATGCGCGTGCCCGACATTTTCCACGATCGCCCGCAATACAAATTGAGCGAGGCCGAGCAGAAGCGGTTCGACGCGATGTGGGACAACCTTCTCGTGAGTGCCCGGCTGGTGCGCGAGCAGTACCCGAAGGTCGAGTTGCGACTCGGCAACGGCCCGCTGCCGACGAAAGAGGAATTGCTGCGACGCGGGTATCCGAAGGAGTTGTTCGACGCGATCGGGAACGAGGCGGGGTCGTTTGGTCGTCCGCCCGAGACGCAACCGCCCGACTACGTCGCCAATAACGCGAGCCTCTGGATGGACCACGAGCTTCTCAAAGCGTATGGCTACGGCGACAAGCGGGTCGTTCAGTGCTTCGAGATTTGCTATCCTTCGACCAACCCCGGCAACCTCTCCGAGCGCACCCAGGCGGCGTATTTCGTCCGTCACGCGATGCACTCGCTCGCGTGGGGCGTGCCCGAGGTGCGATTCGGTTGCATCAGCGACATGGGTTCGAGCTATCGCTTCAGCAATTGGGGCGCGACCGGCCTAACGCGACCCTGGCCCGAACTCAACGTCAAACCCGCGTACGTCGCCGTGGCCACGGTGACGCGCGTGCTCGACGGCGCCAAGTTCGTCCGCGCGCTCGATCTCGGCAGCATGAGTCTGTACGGCATCGAGTTCAAACGCGCCGATGGCAGGCGCGTGTATGTGCTGTGGACGATTCGGGGCCAGCGACCGGTACGATTCGCCGTGGCCGGTGGCACGTGGGCGCTTACGGAGGAACAGGGCAACGAAACGTCGCTGACGCCGAAAGACGGCAACATGGAGGTAACACTCTCGCCCTCGCCCGTGTATCTGGCCGGCGATGGCGAAGTGAAACCCGGCGAGCCCTTGCCGCCGACGTACACCGATACGCCGCGCGGGAAGCTGTCGGAGTTGGCCGCACTTGATTCGCTGACCGGATGGAAGATCGAAACAGACCGCAACTACGTGCTCGAATACCACAACTTCATGACGCCGCGTCGGAAGGGCGATTTCAAGTTCGAGCCGCTGCCGGAGTTCGAGGCCGAGAAAGGCGTTCTCCGCGTTACGCCGCAGCCGATACCGGGCGGCAAGCCGACGATGCCGATGTACGCTGTGTTGCGCCACGAAAAAGGCATTGCGCTCCCCGGCCAGCCGACCGAGATCGGCTTGTGGGTCAACGGGAACAGCAGTTGGGGACGCATGATTTTCGAACTACAGGACGCCAAAGGCCAGACGTGGACATCCATCGGCGCGTCGCAGCGGGGCGAGCTCTCGCCGTGGTTGCTCGACTGGATGCCGAAAGAAGCGCTTGAAGATACGAAGAAATCCACGCAAGCCGATTGGAACACCGACGACGCGTGGGGTCTGAGTCGGATCAACTTCGACGGTTGGCGGTACGTCGGCTTTCCACTGCCGGGCAATTACCATGGTGAGGGCTATCCGTGGCCCGCCTCGAGCCAGTGGAAGTACGACGGCGATGGCGCGGTGCATTACCCGCTGACTTTGCGTGCCGTCATCGTGGAGTTACCGGAAAAAACGCTGCATCTCACCAGGTTCGAGCCCACGCTGCGGAAGGAGATCTACCTGAAGCGTCTGGTCGCCGCGCAGGATGACTCGCCCACGGTCAAGAAAACCATCAGCGAATGGGAGCGACCTTAAGGTGGCCATGTCCGATACCACAGTCTCTCCCATTAACACTCCGCTTCAGCCGTTGATCTCTACACAAGTTCCAAAGGTGCGCTGGCGCGACGGCTCTGACGTCGTGCCCATGATTCCGGCGACTCTGACGCTCCGGGCGATGGGGCAGCGAGTCAGAGCCTCGGGAATCCGACGGCACGACGTCAGAGCCGTCGCGCCAGCGCAAAGCGAGGAGCGCTCAGAAACCGACACTTTTTCAGACTTGTGTGAATGCCGATGGCTGAAGCGGGGTGTTAATGAGATCGGCAAAATGAGACACTCCCCTGCAGGCCGTGATAAGGCCAAACGTTTCCGAATCCTCGATCATGAAACATCGTTTTGATTCCTCTCTCTTGTCCGCGTTGTCTGTTCGGAACGTCGAACCCAACAACGACTCCCGCACCGGCATCCTCAGCCTGCCGGTACCTCTCGGCGCGGAGCCGCCCGGCGGCCTGGCGGGTTTGCCCACGCACGGCGTGGATATCGCGTGGTGGCCACCGTCACGCAGCGGGGCGGAACGCGTGCCGCGTCGGCGAATGCTCTACGCGGTCAGCGATGCAGCGTTCCCGGAATCGCTGCGCCTCGGCAAGCCGGGCTCGTTGCCGGCAAACGCGGCGCAAGCCAGCGTCTCACTCCGCGATCTTCACAAGGACTACAAGAACCTGCTCCCGCAACACTCGGGCGAACTTGTCCTGACACGTGGCGCGGTCGAGTTCCGGCTCCGCATGGGCCTGCGCTGGCGTGACGAACTGCACTGGTGGGAATGGATTCGCATCGAGAAACTCTGGTCGAGCCCGGTCGTCAGCGCGTACCACATCGGTGGCGTAATCGGCGTGGTGCCGGTCAAAGCCGAGGAGGTCTTCCCCGATCGCACCAACATCCGCAAGAGCGAATGGTTGCATCGGCAGAACTGGGTCCGGGGCGACATCCATCTGCTGAGTTTTGCCAACGGCGTCGTCCAGTTGTACTGCCGCCATATCAACAACCACGCCTTCGACGAGGGACGCGAGCAGAAGGATGTCACGCCGTTGATCGGCTTCGCATCCGCAGAAACCAATGTGGGAGGCGCCTCAGCGCGCCGACCGGACCGATCGCATGAGGATGGGGGTCGGCGCGCTGAGGCGCCTCCCACATTCACGCCTGCCCCATTTGTGGATCGCACGTGGACGGGGGCGGATCCGATTTTCCGGCTTGGGGCGGCGAAACTCAACCTGACCGATTGCGCGACGCTGGTCAGCGAGAAGCATCCCGGATCGCTGCGGACGGAGAACGACATTGTTATCTTTCAGCCCTACGAAGGAATCGAGATCGCTGGTGATAGCGCCAAACTCACCGGCACCGACGGCTTGTTCTTCCACGCTCACCAACGAATCCTGCCGCGCGGCGTCGCGCGCACCGTGCGATTTTGCTTGAGCCTGGGAGAAGCTGCGCCGGTCATCAGCCGGTTCGCCGCGCCCGAGTGGTGGTACGCGATCAGCGGCGACCTGTGGCCCGACGGCGTGTTGCCCGTCCGCGACGATTGGGATCAACGCATCGAGGCCACCTACGAAAACGCGGTTGTGCGTCGCGACAGCCCCGGTCGATTCGATGATTACGCGGCGGCGATTGGTCGTGAGGGCGAGGTGCCGTTCGTGCAGTTCATGTACGCGCATCGCACGGGCGACCCCGAACACTGGCGACGCGCCCTGCGGGACGCCTACCACATGGCCGACATCGCGTTCGATCACGCGACCGAGACGATCCGCATGCACAACTACCCGTTCGACGGGAGCACCTCGCTTCCGCTGTTCCGCATCATGGGAATGCTGGTCGGCTACCTCGAAACGGGCGATCCCTATTTGCGCGCGTGTTCCGAAGCGACCTCGCTGCATTTCCTGAGCATGGATCGCGAGAACTGGCCGCGACACTCCTACGGTCGCGACGCGATGGGCATCCGCGGGTTGGTGTTTCTCGCCGACTACCTCGGCAGCGATCAGTACCGCGAGTGGGCGCGTGAATGCCTGGAGCGCGTGATCCAATGCCAGTTGCCCGACGGTTCGTACCACGATCAAGGGGGCGGCACGGGCGTGCACGCCATCGGTCAACTCCCCGTGAAACCCTGGATGGCCAACATGGCCACCAACCCGATCCTCGATTACGTACTGCGTTGGCCCGACGACGCGCCGCTCTGGGAAGCAGTCGTGAAATACGGCGGCTTCCTCCTCAAGGCGGGCACGCAATCGGACGGCACCGTGCGTTGGCCCTACCAGGTCTCCTACGGCGGCACACAATTCGATCCGTGGCGCGAGGTCTTCAATGCGGGCACCGGCATGGCGAACCTGCCCGACCAGACCCACTATGCCATCAGCTACAAGGCGCGTTCGTTGAGTGTGCTCACCGGGCGCACCGGCGATCCGGCGTATTTCGATGCGTGGCTCAAGTTCTACGACAAGTACTGGCGCAATCAGCCGCCCAACGATCGCGAATGGTCCGTGATCAAGTCGCTCTACCATCTCCCGTTCGCGCAGGCGCACGCCTGGAACGCACGTTGGCGGGAGGGCCGCATCGAGATCGCGCCGCTGCCCTCGCGGTACCGGACCGAACTGGCAGGAACGATCCAGACGCCCCGCGGTCCGTTGAAACTGAAACTCCGCCGACCCGATTTGAAGCGCGCTGACCACTGGGAGATCGTGGAACGAAGCGGGCCGGAGGGATTGGAAGTCGTGCTCAAGGAAGGAGCTTCATGAAACTGAAAGACAAGGTCGCCATCATCACCGGCGGCGCCAAGGGAATCGGTCAGGGCTGTGCGCGCGTGTTCGCGAAGCACGGCGCCGTGGTTGTCATCGCCGATCGCGACGAAAAGGCGGGACCGGCCGCCGCGGCCGAGATTGTTCAGAAAGCCGGTCGCGCTTCATTCCAACGTTGCGATGTGACGAAGGAAGAGGACATTCGTTCGGTGATCGAGAACACGGTCCGCACCCACGGCCGACTCGATTGCCTCGTCAGCAACGCCGGCTGGCATCCACCAGCGGTGACCATCGAGCAAATCACCGTGGCCGACTTCGAGGCGCTACTGCGGCTCAACCTCACCAGCACGTTCATCGGCTGCAAGTACGCCCTGCCCCACCTCCGCATGACAAAGGGCAGCATCGTCATCATCTCGAGCATGACCGCCAAGCTCGGCCAGGCGCAGGCCTCCTCCTACGCGGCGAGCAAGGCCGGGCAGATTGGACTCACCCATGCGTTGGCGCTCGATTTTGCGAAAGACGGCGTCCGCATCAACGCGGTTTGCCCTTCGGCAGTGATGACGCCGCTGATGCGCGAATGGGCCAACACGCTCGAGAATCCGGAGAAAGCGCTGCAAATCGTCGAACGCATCCAGCCACTCGCACGCATGGCCTCCATCGAGGAGATCGGAGAGGTCTGCGCGTTTCTCGCGTCCGACGAAGCGTCGTACATGACCGGCGAGACGGTCAACGTGGATGGCGGCGCGCGTCTGGGTTACGGCGACAAGTGCGGAAGCTGAAGTGTCATTTATGAAAACCAAACCGAAGAAACTCACACGGGTCTGTTTCGTCCTCCAACTCAAGAAGAGCAAGATCGCCGCGTACAAACGCTGGCACAAGCGGGTCTGGCCCGCGCAACTCGCGCTGCTGCGGAAAGCCGGCTGGCACAACTTCTCGATCTTCGTCCGCGACGACGGCCTGTTGATCGGGTACGTCGAGACGCCGAGCTTCAAGCGGGCGCTCGCCGACATCGCCACGAAGCCGGTGAACATGAAGTGGCAGAAGATCATGGCGGGTATGTTCCAGGCCAGCCGTCGTCCGACCGACATGATGAAGCCGGTCGAGGAAGTGTTTCATCTGAAGTGAGGCGACTCGTTCTCTCCGTCATCTCCCGTGTAGGGCGCTCCTGACGGCCGTGCTGATCGCTTTCACCCTGCCGCGTCTTGCTGCGGGCGAGACAACGACCATTCTGGTGCAAGCCGAATCCGGGAGTGCCGGCGCGACTTGGAAAGCAGAGGACATCGCCGGCGCAAGCGACGCCTCGCGAGCGAGAGGAATCGAAGCCGATCCCTGTCGCGATTCCGCGGGCGGGAATGTATCGCGTCTGGGTGCGGTACTCCCGGCCGAGACCGACTTCGCCGGGGATGTTCGTGCTGTTCCGAGACCCGGACGACGAGGAACTGGCCTTCCATCTTTTCCATTGGTATCCATCCCAGCCCACAGAAAGGCCGAAGGCGCAGGCGGGCGAGCGCACGGGGTTCATCTGGGAATCGTTCCATCATCGAACCCAACCAGACGTTCGAAGTCGAGGCCACCGTTTCCAACCCATCGCCGAGAAAGCTGGCGGCAGGCGAATTGACGCGGACGATTCCGGCAGGTTGGCTGCAATCCGCGGAGGCGGTGAAGGCGGGCGACGTTCAGCCGGGCGGTGAAGTTCGCGCTTCGTTTCGCGTCCGCGGGCCCGCGCTCGCGACGGCGAAACGGCTCCGGCCGCTGCTCGTCCGTTACCAACGCGGCGGCATCCGATCCACTTCCGCCACCGAGATGATGTGGCGGGGATGGAATGAACCGGGGGCGAAAGAGGAACCGAGGCGGGCCGCTGAGGACGGCGCAGCGGTGAGAACCGGGGCCGGCTCTACTGCGGGTCCTGAACGTAAATCAGGTTGGGACGGTTCGCGCGACCGTCCTTCAACATGTTGTACGGGGCAAGGTCGTTCGGATTCGAAGTGGGGATGATGACCGCGCTCTGGACGTGTCCATCGAGGAAGACCATGTTCTTCTGACCGAAGTGGCGCGGGGTATGGACAACGGCGCTGTAAATGGGCGGAATGTTGACGCCGCCTTCGAGACAAATGGACAGTGCCTGGCTGTCGGCGAACAGCGGCATGCGGCTCACCGGTTGCAGATTCGTCAGCCTCTTGCCGATCCCACCGACGTCCCAGCCACCCGTCGTGCAATTCCAGATTCCGCCGAGGCGATGGTTCATGCCGTAATCTACGAACAGATCAGGACTGGGCCAGTCGTACCAAGCCCCGTACACCCCGGTCGGGTCGCCCGGGTCGGCCGTGTTGGATTGATGAGCCGCCCCCTGTGTGGAGGGACAGAAGTACGGATTCGGGCTGCGGGTCGTGGTGTCCGCCTGGGTCTTGTAGGTTTTGCCACCCCGGATTTCGATGCTGCCCATGTGGGGCGTTGAGGCAACGATGGGCATCGAACCTCTGTAGCCGAGGTAAGGGGCCAGATGAAGTGGCCACCGCGCCATCATGTTGATCGCGCCGCAAGCGTTGTAGCCCACCGGCAGCCAGTCTCCGTTGTCGCCGGCGTAGGTGATGGCGGCGAGATAGAGCTGGCGG
>CAZOTB010000075.1:0-9448 GCA_964582645.1 uncultured Verrucomicrobiota bacterium
CGCAACACCCGAGCACGCACGGCGTCTTTCGGATGAACGTGACGCTCGATGGCGAGACGGTGGTCAAACTCAAGCACGTGATGGGCTACCTGCATCGCAACCACGAGAAGATCGCCGAGATTGCGCCGAGTTATCTCGCTTCGATGCCGTACACCGACCGGCTGGATTATTTCTGTTCGATGACGAATAACTGGGCCTACGCCCACGCGGTCGAGAAGCTTGCGAACATCCAGGTCCCCGAACGGGCGGAATACATCCGGGTCATCCTCGCCGAGCTCACCCGGCTCGTCAACCACACCTGTCTTGTTGGTTTCCTCGTCAACGACCTCGGCGCGCTTGGCACGCCGTTGCTCTATGCGTTCCGCGAGCGCGAAAAAATTCTCGATCTGTTCGAGTCCATCAGCGGCGCGCGGATGATGTGCAACTACATGCGCTTCGGCGGTTGCCGGGTGGATCTGACCGACGCGCAACTCGAGACCGCTCGCCAGATCGTGGACGCCTACCCGCGTTTTCTCGAAGAGTTCGAGAAACTCCTGACCGGCAACGAAATCCTGCTCGCCCGTTGTCAGAACGTCGGCGTGTTGCCACGCGAGCTTGCCATCAACGCCAGCATCACCGGCCCGATGCTGCGCGCGAGCGGCGTGGATTACGATTTGCGCAAGGTGGACAAGTACGGCATCTATGATCGCTTTGAGTTTCGTGTGCCGCTTGGGAGCGTGGGCGATGTGTTCGACCGCTACTACGTTCGCCTCTTGGAAATGTACGAGAGCCTGAAAATTCTCCGCAAGGCACTCAAGGACATCCCGAAGGGCCCGTTCGTTGCCAACGTGAAGATGCGCAACTTCAAGCCGCCCAAAGGCGAGGCCTATGGTCGCATCGAAGCGCCCAAAGGCGAGCTCGGTTTCTACGTCATCAGCGACGGCGGCCCGGTGCCGTATCGGTACCGGGTACGACCGCCCAGTTTCATCAATCTCACCGTGCTCGAAGACATGTGTCTGGGGCAGAAGGTGGCGGATTGCATCATCATTCTCGGCAGCGTGGATATTGTGCTCGGAGAAGTGGATCGGTAATTGGTAATTGGTAATCAGAAATTGGTTTGGAAAGTCATGGCATACCAAACGAACAAAGAGAATCAGGGCTTTGAAGAGCTTGAGGTTTACAGAGCTTCCCGCGAGTTTCGAAAGAAGATGTATTCGGTGGCGAGACGATTGCCTGAGATTGAGAAGTACGGACTGGCAGGCCAAATCCGTCGCGCAGCGGTTTCGCAGACAAACAACATTGCTGAAGGCCATGGCCGATACCATTATCTCGACAACATCAAGTTTCTGCTCAACTCCCGTGGGACGCTCGCCGAGTTGGTTGATGATCTGGACGTTTGCCTGGATGAAGGGTATCTGCCGAGCAACGAACTCCATACGCTGAAACAGGATGCCTACAGTGTAGCTCGGCTCACAAACGGTTACATCCGATACTTGCGCGATCGCAAGGCAGGCGAGACGCTCGGCGTGCGCGAATCTGCGTCGGATTACATCGTTCCTGATGAAGACCCTTTCAGTCCGCAGGCTCTGGATTGGCTTCCAGAGTTACTCGCAGAGCATTCGATGTCGCAGACCAATTACCAATTACCAGTTACCAATTACCAATCCCCATGAGCCTCCTCGGCACCGGAATCCTCAAAGGCATGGCGGTCACCGCCCGCAACTTCGTCGGCAGTTACTACGACAAGGATCGCCTTACCACCGTCCAGTACCCGGAAGAGAAGGTGAAGGTGCAGGAAAACTTCCGCAACTTCCCCTTCCTGGTGTTCGACAACGACCCCGACAAGGGCATCCGTTGCGTCGCCTGCAAGATTTGCGAGGACGAATGTCCGCCGCAGTGCATCTACATCGAGCGCGAGACCGACGCCAACGGCAAGCCGGTCCCGCGTCCGAAGACGTTCGACATTGATGTCAGCGTCTGCATGAACTGCCAGATCTGCGTCGAGGTCTGTCCGTTCGATGCGATCAAGATGGACCAGGAGTACGAGTACTCGAACCCCGACCGGTTCTACGGCCTGCTCCACGACAAGAAGAGGCTCCTCAAATCGAACGAGTATTATCACAAGATTCATCCGACCGAGGCCGCCGAAGTGGACGCCCGGCTCGCGGCCAAGAAGAAAAAGCCGGCCGCCCCGGCTGCAAAACCCGCCGCCGCCAAGCCGGCCACGACGCCGGTGCCGAAACCCGCCGCGCCCGCCGCGCCCAAGATCGTCATCCCCGACGATGCGCCGTTCAACCCCGAGCAACGCGCCTGGTTGAGTGGTTTCCTCAGTTCGGTCACGATTGGGGGCGCGGCGGCGACCGCGCCCATCGGTTCTGCTCCCGCGCCGGCAGCGCCTGCTGCTGCAGCACCCGCCGCAACGGCCGAGGCGGCGCCCGCAGCAGCGGAAGGCGACGTGCCGTGGCACGACCAGAGTTTGGACCTCGCTCAGCGCATGAAGCTCGCGGAAGGTCGTCCGTTGCCGGATTTGTTGATGGCAGCGATGGCGCAGCTCGATTGTGGTGCGTGCGGGTACGACTGCCGTGGCTATTCGAGCGCGATCGCGACCGGGCAGGAGAAAGATTTGACGTTGTGTGCCCCCGGCGAAAAACCGACCGCCGACAAACTGGTCGAGTTGTTGAAGGCGGCTGGGAGGGCTTAATTTTTTCACTCGTCCTCGTCGTCGTAATCGGTATCCGAGGACGAGGACGACGACGAGGACGACGACGTCTCATTAACACCCCGCTTCAGCGGGGTGTGACGGGCGACAAAGAACTCGGCAGACCGTTTCAACGGTTTGCCTGTGTGGATCGTGTGGTCGGCGAGACTCAAACCGTTGAAACGGTTTGGCCGTTGGGTGCACGGCCAACCCCTCGATGAATCGAGGGGTTAATGAGAACAACCAGGGCTTGCTCTGACGGCCCGACTTTGTTAAGCCGTGCCGTCATTTTTGTTTTCACGGGACCATGCTGGCAACTATTGGGAACGACATTACGGAATTGCTCAAGGCACTCTGGGCCGCGATCTGCAGCCCGGACCAGGCCTTGGTCATCCTCAAGGCTGCCGTCGTCGGACTGTTCCCGGAATCCTGTCAGTCTTGGGTCTCGCACATCCTGAGCATCCTCCCGATCATCGCGGTATTCCCGGGGTTGTTCGCGCTGATCACCTGGGCAGAACGAAAAATCCTCGGCCGCATTCAGAATCGTTTCGGGCCAAACCGTGTCGGGCCTTACGGATTGTTCCAGCCGGTCGCCGACGGCCTGAAGATGCTTAGCAAGGAGGACATCGTCCCGCGCGCCGCCGATCAGTTGCTGCATTTCCTCGCGCCCATCCTGCTCGTCGTGCCGGCGTTGCTCGTTTATTCGGTGCTCCCGATGGGACGGAATATGACGCCGGCCGACATTGATGCCGGCGTGATCGCGTTCTTCGCCATCGGCGCCATCAGCGAAATCGCCGTGTTCATTGCCGGCTGGGCATCGCGCAACAAATACTCGATCCTCGGTGCGCTTCGTGGCGTGGCGCAGATGGTGAGCTACGAAATCCCGCTCGTGCTCAGCGCGGTCACGGTCGTGATGGTTGTCGGCTCGCTCAACACCAGCGAAATCGTCAACGCCCAGAACGGCGGACGCTGGTTTGTGTTCACGCCGTGGGGATTTGCCGGGTTCATACTTTTTTTCATCGCCTCGGTCGCCGAAGTGAACCGGTCGCCCTTCGACATTCCCGAGGCCGAATCGGAGATCATTGCCGGCTATCACACCGAGTACAGCGGCTTCAAGTTCGCTGTTTTCTTCCTCGCCGAATATCTCGCCGCCATCGCGTTGTCGGGCTTGGGCGTGACGCTCTTCCTCGGTGGCTGGCAGGCGCCCGGCCTCGAATGGCTCGCCAATCTGCTGCCGTCGTGGCTGTCGTGGGTTGCCGGCCTGTTGCTCCTGGGCGATGCGATCTTCGAACTCATCCCGTCGTACCTGTGGTTCCTGATCAAGGCCTTGTCGTTGATCTTCGTGATGATCTGGCTTCGCGGCACCCTCCCGCGATTGCGCTCGGATCAACTCATGGGCTTCGCATGGAAGTTCATGCTGCCGATGTCGCTCGTGAACATTCTTGCCGCGGGCATCTGGTTCAAGATGGTGCAGATTGACGGGACGTTCGGCCAGGGCGTGTTCGCGTGGTTCTGCTGCGCGATGATTTTGTTCCTGGCATACTTCGGCCTCTCGACGTTCTGTTTCCGCCAGGTCGTGCGAAAGCGCGAATATCGGGACAGCGAAGGAAATTTGATCGCGACTGCGTGAAGAATGAAAGCGGTTCAGAGTTTCAGAAAATTGGTAATTGGTAATTGGTTATTGGGCAGAGACCAACAGCCAACAACTAATAACTAATTACCGATTACCAATTACCAATTACCACTCCCCAACAATGGAACTCGCATTCGGCATCCTCGCTTTCATCACTCTCGCCGGCGCGGCGGGCGCGGTGTTCTTTCGCAACGTGATGCACTGCGCGCTGTCGCTGATCCTGTTCTTCTTTGGCGTCGCGGCTCTGTTCTTCCTGCTGCGCGCAGACTTTGTTGGCTGGGTCCAGATTCTCGTCTATGCCGGCGCGGTTGGCGTGCTGGTGCTGTTCGCGGTGATGTTGACGCGCCATATCGCCGCTGACCAGCCGTATATGCTGTTCGGCGGCGGCAGGCTCGGGTGGTTTACCGGGTTCGGCACCGCGTTTGTAATCGCGGGCGCGCTGGTCTGGGCCATCTTGCGTGATACGTCGTTGGCGAAAACGATCACGACTCCTCCGACCGCCAACGCCGCCCAACTCGGTGCCGAGATGATGCAGCAATACGTTATTCCGTTCGAGGTTGTCGGCCTGCTGCTCACCGCGGCCATGATCGGCGCCATCGTGATCGCGCTCGAGGAGGCTCGGAAACGCCGATGATTCCTCTCAACTATTTCCTCGTTCTCGCGGCGGTGTTGTTCGCCATCGGTTTGTGCGGCGCACTGACCCGTCGCAACGCGATCATCGTCTTGATCGGCATCGAGATCATGTTCAACGCGGCCAACCTGAACCTGATCGCGTTCTGGAAGTACAGCCCCAACGCCACGACCGCGCTGACGGGGCAGATGTTCGTGTTGTTCACCATCGCCATCGCCGCCGCCGAGGCTGCCGTGGGTCTCGCGCTCGTGATTGCGATTTTCCGACATTACAAATCTGTGGACGTGACTGAGGTCAAGCAGTTGAAAGGATGAAAAGCGTGAACGTCGAACGTCGAACGTCGAACTTTGAACTTCGAACGCTCAGTGAGTTCGACGTTCAACGTTCAGCGTTCAGCGTTCAGCGTTCGCTCTGGTAGTCATTATGGAACTTCCCTGGATCGCGCGAAACTTGTGGCTGATTCCGTTCCTGCCGTTGCTGGCGGCCGGGATCACCGCGCTGATGAAGAAGGAGCAGCGCAAGGCCGCCGCGACGCTCGTGATCGGGGCGATGGCGCTTTCGTTCCTGCTGTCGCTCTGCGTGCTCGCGGCTACGATGAAGCATCCCGTAGGGGCGCACGGCGGTGCGCCCCATTCGGAATCAACGGGGGCGCACAGCCGTGCGCCCCTACAATCGGCGCACCACGACTCCGTCAACCACATGGCCGTCAATTTCGACTGGCTGCAGTTTGGCGACTCGGAGGAAGGCATTCTCCGGCTCGGGTTCGTGCTCGATCCGCTGACCGCCGTCATGGTGGTCATGGTGTCGCTCGTGGGCGGACTCATCTTCGTCTATTCGGTCGGCTACATGTCGCACGACGAAAACTTCACCCGGTTCTTCACCTTCCTATCCCTTTTCGCCTCCGCCATGCTCGGACTGGTGATGGCCAATAACCTGGTGCTGTTGTTCGTCTGCTGGGAATTGGTCGGCCTCGCGTCGTATTTGCTTATCGGATTCTGGTACTTCAAGCCGTCCGCCGCCGAGGCGGCGAAGAAGGCGTTCATCACCACCAAGCTCGGCGACCTCGGTTTCTTCATCGGCATCCTGCTGCTCTATCACCAGTCCGGCACGCTGTTGCTGTATGACAACGGCAACGGCGCGCTCGAAGCGACGGCGCTCGGCAAGATGGCCGGCACGGTGTTGTGGGGCGGACTGGCTGCCTCGACGATCTGCGCGTTGCTTATCTTCTGCGGCGCAGTCGGCAAATCCGGCCAGTTGCCGCTGCACGTGTGGCTGCCAGACGCGATGGAAGGCCCGACACCCGTGAGCGCGCTGATCCACGCCGCCACGATGGTGGCCGCGGGCGTGTTCCTCGTGGCGCGCGTCTATCCGCTGTTCGAGGCGGGCGACAACTCGTTCGCGCTGACAATTGTGGCGTACGGCGGCGCGTTCACCGCGTTATTCGCTGCGATCGTCGCCGTTGCGCAACGCGACATCAAACGGATCCTCGCCTACTCGACCGTCTCGCAACTCGGCTACATGATGCTCGCGCTCGGCGTCGGCGGCTACGTGGCCGGCATGTTCCACCTGCTCACGCACGCGTTCTTCAAGGCGTTGTTGTTCCTCGGCTCCGGCAGCGTGATCCACGGTTGCCACGAAGAGCAGGACGTTTTCAAAATGGGCGGCTTGAAGAACAAGATGCCGGTGACGTTCTGGACGTATCTCATCGGCATGCTCGCGCTGGCGGGCATCTTCCCGCTGGCGGGTTTCTGGAGCAAAGACGAGATCCTGCTCGATGCGAAACACTGGCAGAACTTGTTGCCTTTCGGATTCGGCTTGGTCGGCGCAGGGCTGACCGCGTTCTACATGTGGCGGCAGGTGTGCCTGGTGTTCTTCGGCAAGCCGCGCGCGCACGGTGCCGAGCATGCGCACGAAAGTCCGAAGGTCATGACCATTCCGCTCGTCGTGCTCGCGATCGGCTCGGCGTTCGTCGGCTTCATCGGATTCCCGGGTGCGAACTGGCTGCACGGGTTCCTCGCGCCCGGTCACGAGGCGCATCATTTCAGCATGGCCGTTGCCGTGTCCGGCACAATCGTGGCGCTGAGCGGTATCGGCATCGCGTACATCCTCTACGGTCGCAAGCCGCTCCAAGCCGGAGAGGCCGATCCGCTCGCCAGGATGCTTGGACCGCTCTACGTCATCATCGAGAACAAGTTCTACTTCGATGAGTTTTACGAGGGCGTGTTCGTGCGGTTTATGCACTGGTGGGGGAAAGCGGTCGAGGTGCTGGATCGCATCATCAATTTCCTGGTGGACCTGGTCGGCTGGATTGGCGTGGCGCTGTCGTGGCTCGACCAGCTCATTGACGATTTCGTGGTGAACAACGGGTTCGACGGCGTTTGTGAGAGCACCCGGATCAGCGGCGGGATCTTCGCGCGACTGCAGAGCGGGTTGATGACCGGCTACCTGCGCGTGCTGGCGCTCGGGACGATCTTGTTGTTCGTGATTTTTGTATTGGTGATGTAGCGCCGTCCGGATTACCGGGCGGCGCAAGAATGCTCTCGTTTGGAGTTCAAGCTTTAGCTTGTCTTCACGGGTGGAAGCCCGGACACGCTGAAGCGTGAACTCTAAACGCAAGCTGGCAACGTTTTTCAGCGATACAGAATCGGTTTGATGCAATGAACGAAAGCTGCGGTTGCACACTCATCAGTTGGATGACCTTCATCCCGCTCATCGGGGCGGGGGTGATCCTGTTGCTGCATTTCGTCGCGCCCAAAACAAGCGCGATGACGATCAAGCGGCTCGCTTTGATCACAAGCCTCGGCGCGCTCGGCGCGGCGGTGTTGTTGTTGATCAAATTCAATCCCGGCGAGTCGGGCTACCAGTGGGCGCAGAAGGTGCCGTGGATCACCGCCATCCACGTGGACTACTACGTCGGCGTGGACGGCTTGAGCATCGTTCTCGTGCTGCTGACCGCCGTGCTCACGCCGCTCGCGATCTGGGCGTCGTGGGGCATTGATCACCACGTCAAAACCTACTTCTTCCTGTTCCTCGTGATGGAGACGGCGGTGCTGGGCGTGTTCACCGCGCTGAACTTCGTCCATTGGTTTCTCTTCTGGGAAGCCGGGCTTGTTCCCGCGTTCTTCCTGATCAAGATTTGGGGCGGCGAAGAACGCAACTACGCGGCGTTGAAGTTCTTCCTCTACACATTCGTCGGCAGCATCGCGATGTTCCTGGCGTTCCAGGCGATGTACCTGGCCACGGGCGAATGGAACTTCGACAAACTCGCCTCCCTCGGCCAAAGCGGGGAACTGGCGACTGCCCTCGGCGCGCTGGCGGAAAAGGTCGGCGTGGACTGGCCGGCAACTTGTTGCGCCTACCTGGCGTTCCTCGGCGTGTTGCTCGGGTTCGCCGTAAAGGTGCCGGTCTGGCCGCTGCACACGTGGTTGCCGGATGCGTACACACAAGCCCCGACCGCCACGAGCATGATGCTCACGGGCGTGCTTTCGAAGATGGGCGTGTATGGATTCATGCGGGTGTTGCTGCCAATCTTCCCCGTTCAGATGGCCGACTCCGCCGGCTGGCTGGCAATCCTGACGCTCGTCACCATCGTCTTCGGCGCCGTGGCCGGCATCTACCAGAAGGACATCAAGCGGATGATTTCCTATTCCTCGATCAACCACGTCGCGTTCTGCATCTTGGGCGTGGTGGCCGTGGCGCACTCGGCTGGGGGCGTTGCCGGTGCGGTGACCGAGAAAGCCGCCGCGCTCAACGGCGCGATTCTGCAGATGTTCACGCACGGAATCACCGCGGCGGCGCTGTTCTATCTGGCCGGTACGCTGCAAGACCGCTCGGGAGTGCGTGACATGACGGCGTTCGGCGGGTTGCGGAAAACGATGCCAATCTTCGCGGGGTTGCTGGGCATTTCGACGTTCGCCTCGATCGGGTTGCCGGGATTGAGCGGGTTCGTGAGCGAGTTCCTCATCTTCAAAGGCGCGCTGCCGATCATGACGCCGATCACGATTCTTGCGACGATCGGCCTGCTCGCAACCGCGATCTTCCTGCTGCGCATGTTGCAGTTTATTTTGTATTGCCCGCTCAACGAGCGCTGGAAATCACTGTCCGACCTGAACAACCGCGAGATCGCTACCGCCGCGCCGTTCATCGGGCTGATGTTCTTCATCGGGATTTACCCCGGGCCGCTGGTGAACCTCTCGAACGCTTGGGCGGTGGAATTGATCAAGATTTTTTCATGAACGCGCGACTGCACAAAACCGCTGAAGCGGTTGGAATTGAGTGGATCGCTGGGAACCCCTCGATAAATCGAGGGGTCAATGAGAGAGCGCGTGGCGCGTGCGGCACCACCATCTCATTGACACCCCGCTTCAGCGGGGTGTTGCAGCCACAGAGCGGACGGACCAAACCGTTTCAACGGTTTGGTAGCGCCAACCTGCCGACCCATCGAGGAGTCAATGAGAGCGTGCGTGGCGCGTGTAGCGCCTGCGCCAGTCGGGCGCTTTGGCCTAGC